>BAXG01000049.1 GCA_001310455.1 Photobacterium sp. JCM 19050 | reverse complement strand
CTGCACCTTGAGGTGGCTTGGGTATAATAATAAGCAGTATTACAATTAATACACTTGTGTTACTAGTAATAATAGTAGATTTTTTGTAAACAACGGGCCGATCATCACGTTAGCCGCCAAAAATTTAAATAAGGCGTTTTTATTTTACAAAATTTGTTGGTTTTTCAATCTCATAGATCGCATCAGAAATTGACTCAACTTTTTCCTGAATAATGAGCTGGGCATCGTATAAGCCACGATTATAGTAATATGCACCTAGTTCCTCTGAAAAGAAATCAAGCAAAAACTCCGCGTCGAACTGCCCAATCTCCTGTTCGAGCTCCTGATCAAAATAAAACTGAATTTTCTTAACCAATACGTCTTTTTCAGCCCGGGTAAATTCTATTTTTGACATGCGTAATATCCTGTCGCTTTCTCAAATGCGTCTTCTGCCTCAATGTTGACACAATTCCGCAATAAAAGTGCCGTGATAATAGGTAAAAAAGCACAAAGGATCTGTGCAGTATGGCCGGCTTCCCTAATGGCACAAGCAATTATTCCATAAAGCTTCTTTTGATGGGCACTGTCTCTGCGGTGCTTATTGTCTCGGCTGTTATCTGTAGCCTTTTGATTCTGCAAAATGCCCGGGAGGCCGTTGAGGAAGAGCTTGCTTCTGCCTACGAGCTCGCCCAGGAGCTCATTACGCCCGCAGAGGCGAGTCTCGATTTGGCTGACGCCAATCTGGATATAGTGGCTTGGTGGACTCGTTAAAGTCTATCCGCCACATTCACGTAGAATACCAGCTTCATCGACGGGGCTTTCCACCGTCACTTCCGGCGCCAAAAGGCGCACACGACCAGGAAGATGTTCCCCCTTGGTTTTACGAGATGGTCACGCCATCCGGCATTCTTGACCCACTAATCATTCATACTGTAAACCCAACAGGTAAACTGGTTATTTACCCGGATCCCATCGATGAAATAGAAGAGGTCTGGAACGAAAACCTGCCTCTTGCCATTACTATGTTGCTGATGCTGGTTGTGTTGTGGTTCTCTATATACTTGGCACTAAATCTGTCACTGAAACCCATCCGCGAGCTTAATCGCGCCATAGATACCGTTCGGGACGGCAACATGAACATCTCGTTGGACGAAGAGGTTGCCAAAGAAATCGCCCCTGTGACGGTTGCCTTTAACCACCTGGTCAATGAACTGGATACAACACTCGCCTCAAATCGTGTGTTGACCCGGAAAATGGTAGATCACCAGGAGGCTCTGCGAAGTGATATCGCGCGGGAGTTGCACGATGAAATGGCTCCGTGCCTGTTCCGAATCCAGGTAGAGCTTATGACGGTTAAGACCCTTGCCGAAAAACAAAATGACACCATCTTAATTGCACATCTGGAATCCCTGAAAACCATCACAGAGCAATTGCAGCTTCGGGTGCGGAAATCCCTGAGTCAAATGCGGCCGATGGTCCTCAATGACCTGACACTGAAAGAAGCCATACAGGATTTAGTCTTGGCATGGTCAGCACAGAATCCGGAGGTCGATTGGGACATTTCCACCGCATTAAACGACAATATTGTTGATGAAACGGCGCGTGTCACCATCTACCGGATCGTCCAGGAGTGCCTGACCAATGTCGTGCGCCACTCCTCTCCAACCCGAGTTTCCGGCTACGTCACACTCGAACTCACGTTGAAAACCCACAGGTTCACATCCAAATCATTAACGACGGTTGTTCGCAGAGCGCGTTTGTCCCCGGCCTGGGTATTCTGGGGATGCGAGAGAGAGCAGAAGCCATGGGTGGCTGGTTGAAGTTCGGCCATAAATCCGGTCAGCCCAATGTTTTTTCTGTAGAAACAGCGATTCCGGTAAGCAAATCCACGCAAAAGCACTTTGCTGTATGAGCAACAGGTTAATTGTGTGGAAAATAACGGAAAAGACTATTGAATTTGGTGCAACAATAAAAACACCAAAAACATAAATTCTCCAATAATCATACCGATAAGAAGAAACAATCATCACTTTACTCTTCTCTTTTCCAGAAACAGGGAAAAATTCCCGGATATATTGAGGAATTTGTTACCTTTCGACGCAGACGTCCCTTCACTAACCTCAAAAATGTACGCAGTGCCGCTGCCTTGGGAAATGTCGTTCCTCCAGCTGGTGTTCACGTCACGTCACTACTGTTTCAACCGACAACTCTTAGGGTGCGGGCAGCCGCACCGCGTACAACCAACCTCCCTGAACCCACTCTTCACGGATTAGAGGAATAGTACATGAAAGGGTATAGAAGTAGCCGGGGGCTCCCCGGGCTTATAGGGACTATGTTGTTAGCTTTCTCTATGCTGATAACCTCTCCCGCCGGCGCTGAAACCGCCTCGGCTGAAATAGACAAACGCGCACTGGATCAGAAACTGTGGCCGGCTCCCGGGCGCGACAACGCACTGACCCGGCACAGCCAGCTCAACCAAATCAATACCGGCAATATCGAAAATCTCCAATATGCATGGAGCCAGTCAACCGGTGGTTTACGCGGTCACGAAGGCCAGCCTGTTGTCGTCAATATTGACGGCAAACCTATGATGTTCTTCTCAAGTGGCTGGCCGAATATCGTTCAGGCCCTGGATCTCTCTGATCCAGACAACCCTGTGCAGATATGGAACTATGAAAAACAGACCGACCGTGATGAGACCGCGGTCCCACGAGCATGCTGTGACACCGTTCACCGTGGTCTGAACTACGCCAAAGGTAAAGTCATTACCCACACGCTTGACGGTTTCATCATTGCCTTGGATGCCAAAACCGGGAAAGAGCTCTGGGTAACCAAACACGCCTATCCACCAAAAGGTGAAACGCATACCGGCCCGGCAATGATTGCAGAAGACTACGTTATTGCAGGTTTCGGTGGCGATGAATTTGCTGCCCGTGGCCGGATGGTGGCGTACGATATTAATACCGGGAAAGAGGTCTGGACCTGCCATTCCACCGGCTCAGATAACGATGTCTGCATCACCCCCGACACCAATAAAGCCAACCCGCACTTCGGTACCTATGGCCAGGATCTCGGCCTTTCCAGCTATCCCAAAGACGAATGGAAGATTGGTGGTGGTGCCAGTGGGCTTGGCTTTCTTATGACCCTGAGCTTCGAATCGTTTATGCCTCCACCGGTAACCCCGGCCACTGGAGCCCTTCTTACCGCTGCGGATACACCGGCGACAAACTTACTCATGAAAACTGTAACGATGGTAAATGGGACAACAAATGGTCCATGACAACGTTTGCCCGGAAAGTGGATACAGGCGAGGTGGTTTGGGCTTACCAGATGACACCTTTCGACCAGTGGGATTACGACGGTGTTAATGAAAACATTCTGGTGAACATCGACATTGACGGCAAAAAAGACGTTCCCGTCCTGGTGCACTTCGACCGTAACGGATTTGCCTACGTACACGACCGCCGCGACGGCACCCTTTTGCGCGCACACAAGTTTGTGACCGTTAACTGGGCGGAAAAAGTCGACCTCGAAACCGGCCGTCCGGTAAAAGTGAAAAAACACTCTCCGTTCGCTGTGGGTGTCAACACTCAGGCCTGTCCGTCGGCAATGGGTGGAAAGGACCAACAGCCCTGCTCTGTTGACCCGAAAGAGCCCCATATCTTCTATTGCCCGACCAATAACTGGTGCATGGAAGATGAACCGCAAAAACGGACACACACCCAGCAGGGAACGGTTTACGTGTTCGCTAACGTGTATATGTACCCGGAAGTGCCCGGCATTACCGGCAAGATCAAAAAGTTTAACGTGATCACCGGCGAAACCGCGTGGGAGATCCCTGACCCGTTTCCAAACTGGGGCGGCACTCTCGTGACTGATGGCGGCTGATGTTCTACGGCAGCAAGAGCGGACACTTCCGGGCTGTTGACCGTAAAAGCGGCGACATTGTCTGGGAGCGAAAACTGGGCTCCGGCATCATCGGCAACCCCATTACCTGGGAAGTAGATGGCAAACAGTACGTCTCCGTATTTGCCGGATTGGGTGGTTGGATTGGCCTGCCTGTTACCGCCGGGTTGGATATGGATGACAAGTACGGTGCGATTGGTGCAACTGCCATGGCGAAAGTCACCGGCCTGGATAAAGTCCCGCAAGGCGGAGAGCTCTATACCTTCCGGATTTTTGACAGCAACACAGGAAAACGTGTCGCTTCCGTTTTAGACAAGTGATGACACAGATTGGGCACCGTTCGCGCGGTGCCTCTTTTTCGCCGGTTAAGGATAACTGACGCCCAGCGTAAGGACTGCCATGAGGTTACGCACACATACCGCCAAATTGATTTTGCTATCCGGCACCGTTTTTCTCGCGGCAGCCGGAAAGCCTGTTTATGGTCAGCAGAGCAAAACCGGCCTGTCGAAAAGCCATATCATCGAAAAAAGCTACGATGAAATGACGTCTGCGGAGCTGACAAAAGCCCAACGTGTGGCAGAAACTGCGGATATACGCCCACTGGTTGCCTGTGCCGATCCCGGAAACCTTCCGATGTCAGATATTAACGGCGAGGGCTACGACAACAAAATCGTCAAGCTGCTGGCAAAATCCCTCAATACCTCCGTCAGTTTTTTCTGGCGACTCTACCTTGAGCGCGGCCTAAACCGTGAAACCTTTAGCAACAAAGAGTGCGACCTCCTGCTGGGGATGCCATACAACTATGAAGCGTTCTCACCACCATGCCGATCTACCGCTCTACTTATGTATTTGCCTACCGTGAAGATGAAAGCCTGTCCCTAATCGGTCTGGATGACCCCAAGCTCGCGAAAATGCGAATTGGCACTTACCAGCACTCAGGGCTCAGGGAAGCGTTAACCCGTAAGGGCGTAGCGGAGGATATCCGCATCCATGCTATCAGGCAGGACACTGATCTCACGCCGGAACACCAACAGTGGCAACAGGTTAAAAAGCTGGGAACCGGTGAACTGGATTTAGTCGGTATTTGGGGGCCGTTTGCCGGTTACGCCCAAAAAGTGCGGAACTCACCCATCCGGCTTTTACCCGTCAACCTGATGGAGGACAAAACCCCACTCGAATTTTCACTCGCAATCGGAATGCGAAAAAACGACGTCACCTTGAAATTTGCGCTGGATAAAGCGCTAAAAGAAAACGCAGAAGAGCTGGAATCAATCCTGCGAAGCTACGGCGTTCCCCTGGTATCGTGCAGCCAATGCGCGGTTCAGGGGGATTTGCCGTCACATGGATCCTATTACGAAGGGTTTATCGATGAGGCTGAAAGCCGGTTTCTCAAACCCCTCACCGAGAAACAAACCCAACTGGACAAGGAAAAAGCCACCGCCGATCAGATCGTTGATATCAACCGGCTCAATAACTGGCTCAAACAGGGAGCCGACCTGAACAAAGAGCTTGCCAACGCGGTACTCGCGGCGGACAAAGACCGGATCCGGTTCCTGCTTGAGCAAGGTGCCGACATCAATTTTACCAACGCCGCCGGCTACAACTTGCTTCACGATGCAGCCCGGTTCCGAGACTCGGATACCCTCGGTATGCTGCTAAGCCTTGGCGCCGACCCCAACCTTGCCGACCCCCAGGGCTGGACACCCCTGATACATGGTGCCTACAGAAACCATGTTCCAACCATTGAGGTTCTGGCGGCAGCAAAAGCTGATTTGGAGCGAAAAACCAACAACGGATATACCGCTCTGGCGCTTGCTATCGGGGAACGAAAGTTCTGGGCAACCGACGCACTGATCAAAGCCGGGGCAGATGTAAACAGTGTTTCCGGGGAAAAACACCTTACCCCACTGATGCTGGTCGCCTTGCATGTGAAATCCAATAAACGCCAGCAGCACGTCATTGAAGGGGCTGAACCGGGTGAAATTGCAACCCGGTTGATAGAAGCCGGAGCATTGCTGAATGCAAAAAGCAGTGAAGGAGAAACCCCGTTAATGTTTGCTGCTGCACATGATAATTCCGCCATGATTGCCCTCCTGGTCAAACACGGCGCTGATGTTCTTGCCGTCTCAAACAGTGGTCGAAACGCCCTGGATATTGCTAATGAGAACCGTGCGCTAAACGCTTCCAAGGCACTTAAATTGTTCACCATGATTGCGGAGAAAAAACTCGCTAAAAGGAAGGCTGAACAAGACGGGAGAAGACGCAATGAAGCGGATATATAACGCACTCTTCATCTCCCTATTTCTTTTTACCGGCTTGCCTGTTGCACAGGCTTCGAAAGCCGGGTCTGAATATAAAATTCTTTTTATTGGCAAGCATTACGCGACGCCTCCACCCCTTTCATTGCTTGAAAAAGAGTTGGAGGATGAAGGTGTCCGGGGAGCCGAACTCTCCGCTAAAGACGGCAACCTTGCTGGCCGGTTGTTCAAAAAAACCTACCACGTCGACAGCCACATCCTTGGTGAGAATGCGCCGGTATCACGCCTGACTGAAGACGTCCGTGTCGGGGACTACCGGTTTATTATTGCCGACTTGTATAAAGAGGATTTACTGGCACTTGCCCGGCACCCTGCCACGTCAGAAGCGGTTATTTTTAACATCAGGGAGACAGACGATTCCCTTCGCACCCAAACCTGCCAACTCAACCTTTTCCACCTGGTTCCCAGCCGAGCAATGTACGGTGATGCCCTCGGGCAATATCTGGTCTGGAAACGCTGGAACCGGTGGTTGCTGATCACGGGCAAAAAAGAAGAAGACCGGAAATTTGCCACTGCAATGAAACGCACCGCTGAAAGGTATGGTGCAAAAATCGTTGAGGAAAGGGAGTACCAGTTCGAAGCGGGAAACCGCCGCATGGAAACCGGCCACCAGCAAATACAGACCCAGATGCCGACTGTCACTCAACATGCTCCGGATCACGATGTGGTGGTGGTCGCCGATGAAAGTGAAGCCTTTGGCCTCTACATGGCCTACCGCACCAAAACTCCCCGCCCTGTTGTCGGAACCCAGGGAATGTACCTACCGCCTGGCACCGCTCGTTTGAGCAATATGGATCAGCCCGGCTCCAAAAAGTTTATGACGTTTTTGCCAACCGCCAAATGACCGAAAAAGATTACCTTGGCTGGCTGGCAGTTAAACAGGTTGTGGCGTTCACGCTGAGAAAAGACGCTGTAGATCAGGCGTCCATCATCACTGCCTTGCGGGATCCCGAGCTGAAACTGGCCGGATACAAAGGGCGCCCAATGAATTTCCGAACGTGGAACAACCAGCTTCGTCAGCCCATTTTGCTGACCACCGACAGTGCATTGATATCGATGTCACCCATTGAAGGGTTTCTACATCCAAGCTATCACACGGACACTCTTGGCTATGACGAGCAGGAGTCCAAATGCCGATTGGGAGGGAATAACCAATGAACAAGACAAACAGAAACGCATCATTTACATGGAGCGTATTGTTTCTGTCGGCGCTGCTCGCCATGCCAGCACAAGCCGGGAAGCTGTTTATTTCCAACGAACGTGACAACACTGTCACGGTACTGGACAGCAATACGTTTGAGAAAATCGCCACCGTTGAAACAGGGCGACGACCGAGGGGGCTGATTACCAGCCGGACGGCAAAGAAATATACGTCTGTGTGGGTGATGATGACGCCATTGACGTTATCGATACCGCCAGCCTGAAAGTGGTGCGCCAGCTTAACCCCGGCCCGGATCCCGAGTTGCTTGATGTCGACCCGACCGGCGAGCGCATCTATATTGCCAATGAAGATGATGCCATGGTGACGGTGATAAAGACCCAAACCGGCGAGAAACTGGCAGAAATTCCGGTAGGTGTAGAGCCTGAAGGCATGCGCGTCCACCCGGATAACCACCTGACCGTAGCGACCTCTGAAGAAACCAGCATGGTTCACTTCATTGATAACAACTCACTGGAACTCATCGACAACATTCTCATTGATACACGCCCGCGCCATGCGGAATACAGCCGTGACGGCAAGTATGTATGGGCTTCCTCGGAGATTGGGGGCACCGTCTCTGTTATCAAGCTTGATGGCCGGGAGCTGGTTAAGGTTATTGGCTTTGAAATCCCCGGAATTCGAGCCGAACTGGTGCAACCGGTAGGCATGCGTATGAGCAATGATGGCAAATACGCCTTTGTCGCATTGGGCCCGGCAAACCGCGTTGCTGCGGTCAATACCACCACCTACGAGGTTGAAAAATATATCGTCGTCGGACAGAGACCCTGGCACATGGAAATCGATCCCTCCGGAGAAAAACTCTATGTCGCAAACGGCCTGACAAATGACATGACCATTATTGATGTCGCCTCACTCAAACCGGAAAAGTCCGTACCGGTTGGCCGCCTGCCTTGGGGCGTGGCGTATTCCGAGTAACCGGATGAAATATTCCATTGCGTTCATGATATTGGCGATAAATAGCCAGCCAGTCATCGGTCTGGCCGAAAACAATCCGTGGGCTCAGCCCATTTGGAAATCACCCCCGTTGCCGGAAAACCCGGCAGCGGCATTTGACAAACATGACCCTTACGCACTGGCAATTGGCGCAAAAATAAAAACTGACTGTTCTATCCGTTATATCTGGAACCGGGACGGCAGGCTTTACTGCTTCAACAGCCTGACATCAAAAGCGTTTTTCCTTGATAACCCGGCTGGATATATACGGCGGGCTAAACAGTTTATGCAAGATGAAAGTAATCCAGGAGGAAGCAATGAAACACAACAATAAAACGATGCTGAAGGGAAAACTCTCTGTTCTTCCTTTTTAGGGGCAGCACTCTTTTCCGGGCAGGTAACAGCAGCATCAAATTCATTTGATATTACTACCATGCCCCCGGCAGAGCTCGTGAGCAGCTTTCAGCCAGGCACCCTCATCAACCTTATGATCCCAAAGACCCGGAAATCGCCAAAGAGGGCCATCAAATCTTTATGGAAACCGGCTGTAATGGCTGTCACGGCGGAACCGGAGGCGGCGGCATGGGGCCTCCGCTGTCAAACCAACGCTGGGTTTACGGTAAGGACCCCGACACACTGTTCCGGCTGGTCACACTGGGCAGTGAAAAATTGATGGAACAGGGATACAGCCGCAAGGCGCGTGAAAACGTGCGAGCGCCGATGCCTCCCCAGGCATCAGGCGACATCGTGATCATCGAATCGTCAGACAGGCTGTGGAAAATCATTACCTGGATACTGTCACTTCATGAAAATAAAGACTAGGGCGCGTTCTTAAGCTTGGTCACGTAACACGTTAAAAAAATAGGCTATGGTAAATTTTCGGGGCGTTTAAGGAGAGGACGATGGAACATGGTTGCAAGGTCATGATTGTTGATGACCACCCGATGGTCCGGCAGGGTTGCCGGATGCTCCTGGAAAGTCAGCACATGGAGATCTGTGCGGAAGCTGACAGTGGCGAATCTGCGCTGAAGAGCCTGTCAAATGCAGCGCCGGATGTGGCGGTGGTGGATCTCAGCATGGAAAACATGGGCGGCCTGGAGGCCATCTCCCGTATCCTCAGCCGCTCCCCGCAAACTCGGATCGTCGTTTTCACCATGCATGATGACCCAAATATCACTATGCGGGCTATCAAAAACGGTGCCCGGGGGTACGTCACAAAAAGCAGCCCACCGGATGTGCTGATTGAAGCCATTGAAACCGTCATGGATGGAGGCAGTTACCTGAGCACTGACGTGGCAAAAACGCTCGCCTTTAACCATCATCTGACCGCGAACGCCGACCCACTGGAAAACCTCACCAACCGGGAGTTCGATATATTCCAGCGACTGGCTGATGGCAAAAGTACATCGCAAATTGCCGAGGATCTCTCGCTGTCAAAAAAATCGGTCTCGAACTACGTCGTATCGATCAAGCGCAAACTTAATGCCGGTTCACTGGCTGATCTCATCAAGTTCGCCATCACCTCCGGCTTGTCGTCACGCAACCTCAATTGATCATCTCTCTGGGGAATAACCAGATTGGCGTAAGCCGACAGCAACAAAAAAGCAGATGACCACTCATCTGCTTTTTTGTTTGAATTCAGCGTCGGCGTTATTTTTCTGTCAGACGGATACCGTCTTTCTCAATAACAATCTTGCCTTGCTTGTACAGGCCGCCAATCGTCTGCTTGTAGGTTGCTTTGCTGGTGCGGAACATATCAAAAATTGCTTCCGGCGAAGACTTGTCGGAAAGCGGCAGATAGCCACCTTTTTTCTCAAGAAGCGTCAGGACTTTGTCCGCCAGGTTGTCTACCTTCGCACGGCCAGGAGCTTGCAGGGAAACGTCGATCTTGCCGTCAGCACGTACATTCTTGATATAGCCTTTCAGGCGCTTACCGATAAACAGCTTACCGAACACATCACTGCTGAAAAGCATGCCCCAATGGGAGTTTTCAATGATCACCTTGTAACCGAGGTCAGAGCGCTCACCTACCATCATGCTGACCTGCTCACCCTTTTTATAATGAGCCGGTGTTTTATCCAGGAAACGGTTGAATTTGGTTGAAGCAACAATCCGGCCGCTGGCACGGTCGATATAGATACGCACCAGCACAGTGTCACCTTCTTCGAGGCGACGGCGCTGTTCACTGTAAGGAATCAGGATGTCTTTGTTCAGGCCCCAGTCTGCAAATGCACCGACTGAGTTAACACTGACAACCTTTAAATTAACAAACTCGCCTACAACACCGGCAGGTTTCTTGGTGGTGGCAATCATGTCGTCGTGGGCATCGAACAGGATAAATACTTCCAGCTCGTCTCCCACTTGTGTATCGGCCGGAACCTCGTTACGTGGCAGAAGGATTTTTCCCTCATCTTCACCACCGTCGAGGTATACGCCGTACTCTACAACTTCCAGGACTTTCAGCGTATTGAACTGACCTGCTTTAATCATCTGACCGATACTCTCTTTTTGCATTGAATCGGCGCGCATGATACGCCATTTTGCGTCTGGGTGCTGTAAAAAATGTGACCCCGGTAGGAAAACGACGCTTCTTTATGTTTCACGGCTCCATTTCATCAACGCCCGGATATTCATTAGAAGAAAGAGGATGTTTGCCACAATCATTGCAAGGCTGCCGGTCATCACACCGAGGGACACCCAACAACTGTTGCCTACTATCATCAGAATAAAACCGACACGGTTCTTGTTACCGATTTGCCAGATAGCAAGAAAGGTCAACACCATTGCCGCCCAATCAATACCAGAGTATTGCCAGAGTTCCATATCCAGTCCGTCCTACCTCACACTTCGGTATTATAGCTTCCGAAATACGCTCCCTTCTGGGTCACCTTTTCGGTCTACTATCTAGTATGACAAATCAAGAGAGGACCAAAGGAATGGCATTTACCCTTGCATTTGATGTTTATGGCACCCTGATTGACACTCAGGGAGTGACAGTTTTACTGAAGTCGATGGTCGGAGACAAGGCTTCAGCATTCGCAGTGCTGTGGCGGGAAAAACAGTTGGAATACTCTTTCCGTCGCGGATTAATGCAAAGCTATGAAGACTTCGCCACCTGTACCAGACAGTCACTGGAATATACCTGTCTACATCAGGGTGTCACGCTCTCTGAAGGCCAAAAACAACTCCTTATGGACAGTTACAGTAACCTCCCCGCCTTTCAGGACGTACGTGCTGCGTTGGAAACATTGGGGCAAAAAGGCCACCGCCGGTTCGCATTTTCAAATGGGACACACAAGGCAGTGACCACGGTATTGAGCAACTGTGGGCTGATTAACTATTTCCAGGAAATCGTCAGCGTTGACGACCTCAAAACCTTCAAACCCAACCCCGCATGTTACGCCTATTTTATGCGATCTTCTGACGCCACCACAGAGCAGTGCTGGCTAATCTCATCAAACCCGTTTGACGTTATAGGCGCACGCTCAGCTGGCATGCGCGCCGTTTGGGTGAAGCGTAACGCGCAAGCCGTTTTCGATCCCTGGGGTATCCAGCCAACCCTTACCGTTTCCAATCTCCTTGAGCTGGCCCAGCATCCGGAGTTTTCGGGCTAAATATGTACCGGGGCAGCCTGTACAGGCAGGCTGCCGACACAACACGCAAAAACTGACCAACTCTCTGATAGAAATCATTAATACGTGCTTTAATAACATGAACAGCATGAATTTCTGACATCGGGCAAGGACAGTCATTGTGGTGTCATAGGTTGCTGTAATACTGAATAAAAGAGATAGAAAAATGGATAAATAATGTCTCTGCCAGAGCCAATATTAGAAAACCTTAAATTTTTCCTTGTTGAGATTTCGACCCTGCTTGAGAAGCTTGATTCCTTTCTCAATACCGAAGATCCGGTGATTGCCCAGCGTATTCTCGAACGCAGCGGCTATACCTACAACCTGCGACAGCGGATTCAAAGCCGCTGCATCGTGTATGCGGCCGAAGAAACCCCTACGGAAGCCATGCAGGCACGGGCACTCTCCGACATTGCAGGACACCTTGACCGGCTTGCTGAACTCTCGCGCGATTGCGTCTTGCAGGCCCGTCGCCTGCCGGAGGGCCACGCAGTCAACCTGACGGAGTACAGGCCGCTGCTGCGCCGGGTAATTCGAAGCATTCCGGTCATTGACGAAGCACTGCTCAGCGCAGACAGCCGAAACGCACTGAAACTCGGGCGGGCAGAGAGCAAACTTAACCGGCTTTACCAATCACTGCTCACCAAACAAACCGAGCGCTTAAAAAAGCAAAAAGACACTGAGGATTTGGTCACCGGACTGTTTATCGCCCACAGCTTTGAGCAGATGGGCGATATTCTTCTCACCATCGGAGAATCAATTCTTTCAGGGCAACTCGGCCAACCGACAGATCTTCAGCGATTCAGTGTGCTGGAAAAGGCAATGGGTGATTACACGGACGCACGCTCTGTTTCCAGCTTAGACTTTAACGCAGTGGCTGAAACACGCTCCGGAAGCGGAATCAGCTCGGTTGCCTTGCCTCCCCAGCCGGGCTCTTCTTCCCGCAAACCCCAACTGGCAATTTACAAAGACGGAGAGCAGAAAAAACTGCGTGAAGAACGTGATGGCGTTGAAAGCTGGCACCGGATTTACCCCGGGGTAGCGCCGCAAATCCTGACTTACAAGAAAAAAGGGGATTCTGCCGCGCTGTTGATTGAACACCTCAACGGCGTGACGTTCGACCAAATTGTCCTGAATGCCACTGAACCGCAGCGGAAACAAGCGATTACCGCCCTTGCATCAACCCTCACCGCCATTTGGGACAATACCCATCGCGACGAGCCGGTAAAAGCCGGGTTTATCCCTCAATTGAAAAAGCGGCTGCCGTCCGTTTATGAACTTCACCCTTCCTTCAAAGAAGGAAAAACTCAGATTTGTGGTCATCAGTTGGCGGGTTTTGAAACATTGCTTGATAACGCTGCGTCTTTGGAAGAAAAGCTTCCTCCGCCATTCAGCGTTTTTATCCACGGCGACTTCAACGTGGACAACATTTTGTATAACGCGCGCAAAGACAAAATTAACTTTATTGACCTCCACCGTTCGAAGTACATGGATTACGTACAGGACGTCTCCGTCTTTATGGTTTCCAACTTCCGCCTTCAGGTCATGGACCGCGAAGCCAGACGCCAGATATTCCACCAGATTACTGATTTCTACACGCTTATGTCTGAGTTTGCTTCCGAGCGAAACGACAAAACCTTTGATGCCCGTTTAGCGATTGGTCTTGCCCGCTCTTTTGTTACCTCGACGCGCTTTATTCTCGATCGCAACATGGCCAGAAGCCTCTATTTGAAAGCCCACTATATTTTGCGTCAGCTCAGTAGCGTGGACGTAGGGAATGCCGGCCAGTTCCGGTTAAATATCTCGGAGATTTTCAGTGAATAATTACAAGATTGCCGTCGTTGGCTTACCGGGGAAGTGGTCTTCCGAAACCCTCGCTGATGCGGTTTATGCCAAGACAGGGCAGCGACACCTGATTGATATGGGAACAGCATACGTTGACCTAGATTCCAATGCGGTTTGGGCTGGTGATGTCAACCTGTGTGACTTTGATGCGGTGATCGTTAAAAAAATAAGCGAAACCTACAGCCCCGCTACCCTTGATCGCCTTGAAATACTTCGCATCGTTGAAGCCAGCGGTACCCGTGTTTTCAGCGGAGCAGAAAACATCCTCCGACTGATTGACCGGCTGAGCTGCACCGTCACGTTGCGTAACCATGGCATACCCATGCCCCCGACCCGAATCACTGAGTCAGTCGAAAATGCGGTAAAAATCGTCCGGGAGTTTAAGGAGGCGGTGTTTAAGCCACTCTACTCGACCAAAGCCCGGGGTATGTGCGTGATTTCCGCCCAAATGGAAGAAAACTCTATCCGCAAATTTGTCACCGATTTCCACCAGAAAAACCCGGTTATGTATATCCAGAAAAAGCTGGCTTTGCCCGGCAAGGATCTCGGTATGGTTTTTATCGGTGGCGAGTATGTCGGTACTTATGCCCGGGTTTCACAAAGCGACGCGTGGAACACCACTATACACAGCGGGGGGAAATACGAAGCCTACACCCCGTCATCTGATGTCATTGAGCTCGCACGCAAAGCCCAGGCGCCTTTCGGAATGGACTTCACCACCGTGGATGTCGCGGAGTCTGAAATCGGTCCTATCGTGTTTGAAGTGTCTGCATTTGGTGGATTCCGCGGCGTGAAAGAAGGCATCGGTCTGAATGCGCCGCGATGTATGTCGACCATGTGATAAAAACGCTGGGGGAAAGCCAATGATCCAACCGGAAATGACCGCGCTCTCCAGCAGAGAAATGACTGACAAGCTGATTGCAGGGCAAACGTTATTGCCTGAAACCCTCACACTTTCCCTGCCCGGTATCGCCATCCGGTTTTCTACCAATTCTCTGATATTGCTTACTGAGCTCAAGCAGTATTTCCAGCCGTGGATCAGCGATACCCAGCCGCACCCTGCCATTGATGTCATTGCCATTGAGCAACCTGTATTGCAACTGGATGTCCCTTGGAAAGAATGGAAACGCGAGCCGGGTAAGCAGGGAAGAAAAGAAGCATATTGTGATTTGCCGGACGGACGCCTTATTCAAAAGGTACGTACCGGTATGGTTTTTCTTCAAAACCCAACGTACCGGGTTGCTGCAGGCCCGTGCGAAAAGAACCCCAATCAGGTGATCAACTTTATAAACAACCAGTATATGACTGCGTTGCAACAGGATGACTGGGTAATATGCCATGCTGCTGCGCTAAACAAAGGAAACCGGACTATCGGATTTGCCGGGTTCTCCGGCGGAGGAAAATCCACCAGCATGCTTCACCTTCTGGCCGATCCGGAACTGGCTTTTCTCACCAATGACCGTCTGTTTATCAAGCGGGATGGCTCGGGTGTTACAGCCAGGGGAGTGCCAAAACTTCCCCGAATCAACCCAGGTACAATCGTCAACAACACCAACCTTTCCTCCATCATTTCCAAGAGGCAGCGAGACAATTTCCTTTCAATGCCCAAAGACGAGTTATGGCAGCTTGAAGAGAAGTACGATGTTGATATCGCGGCGTGTTTTGGCGAGGGAAAACTGGCCAAAGAAGGCCATATTACCGATTTCATTATTTTGAACTGGTCTCACCGCTCTGACCAAGCAACTCACATACAGTCAGTATCAATAAAAGACAGGCCTCAGCTTTTGGATGCCATAATGAAATCGTCCGGTCCGTTTTTCCAACGCAAAGACGGAAGTTTTAATAACGATAGCCAGAGGTTGAATCCGGAGTCGTATATTCAGGCTCTTCATGGTGTAAATATCGTAGAAGTCAGCGGCGGTGTGGATTTCCAAATTCTGACAGATTACTGCCGTAATTTGCTGGGCGAAAAATCAGAGGAGACTCAATGAGTTTAACGCAATACTTCGCCATCGTCAGACACGGGGACTATTATCAAATCCCGGATACCCCCAGTGCAAACCAACCATACTCCCTGACACCGGAAGGTGAAAAACAGGCTGAAGTATGTGCAGGATATATTCAGACATTTTGTCGGGACAAAATGATTGACCCGGTTTTGCCCATTCACACATCATCATCCCTCCGGGCCTGGCAAACTGCCGATATCCTCTGCAGACAACTGGGTTCACCATTAAGCCTTGTTGAAACCAACTCCCTGACGGAACGCTCTGTCGGAAGCCTCGCAAATCTTACCATTGCAGAAATTGAGCGGGTGATTTCAGCTGACCCCCGATTTGAAAACCCGCCAAGGAACTGGAAATCCGACAGCCGATATTGCCTTCCCTATCCCGGTGCGGAATCGCTCATGCAAGCCGGTCAGCGGGTTGCGGATTATATTTCAGACACTTTCAACCAACATGACAGTGCTAACCGCCTCCATATATTCGTCGGTCACGGGGCAGCCTTCCGCCATGCGGCTTTTCATCTCGGCATTCTTTCCATTCCCGAGGTTGCGCAGCGCAGTATGTACCACGCAAAACCCATCTTCTTCAGCCGCAAACCCGGGGAGACTTGGCAGCATGTGGCCGGCGAATGGAAGTTCCGCACCATTTTCAACGCAGATTTGGACTGACCGATGAAGCCTTCATGTATGTTGCAGCAAATCGACCAGTGCCTTTCCCAACCAAGCTGATTGGCTCGACGGTAACAAACATGCATTGAGGCAGCGGAAAAAAGGGAAAAAACAACTGTTGCCTCAAATCCGAAGTTGGGTGGACAACCAACATTGGAAGTGGTCGAAACGCCCAATCATTTTTATTACCGATTTGCATGCCGACAAAGACGCGTTGTGGGCATCACTCGTTGCGGCAGGAGCGATAAAACGCCCTGTAGGGCAGGCATCGTCCCTTCGCCTGACTCCGTACGGAAAACAGGCAATATTTGTATTTGGCGGCGACTTTTTTGACAAAGGCCCCAGTAACCTGGCGCTACTGCGCGCGCTGAAACAGCTGATTGATACAGGTGCACGCGTTCGGCTTTTGGCCGGTAACCATGACATCCGGGTACTTTTTGGTATGCGGGGTGCAGATCTGACAGACGATCCGCGAAACGGCCACTTTTTTATCAGAATGGGGGCAAAAGCAGTCCCTTTCCTGCGGGAGATTCGCGATGAGTACCTCAATAAACCGGATGCCTTGAAGGACATTCCCGACGAAAAAACATGCCTTGAAAGGCTGATGCCCTCAGAAAGATGGTGGCGAGAGTTTCCGACCTTAGCCGCATGGGTTATGCCAGAGAATGTTGTTATCCGGGAAATGCGAAAAATTGAATACAAATCGCACCGATTCGAGCAGGTGTGTAATAAAGCCGGCCTTTCCGTCAGGGAAGTTTACGCGGCTACCCAGAAGTGGCAGGCATTATTTCTGGAAAAAGACGGCGAGTTTTTTTGGTTTTTCAACCGACTGAGACTGGCATTACACAAAGGCTCCTTACTTTTTTTACATGCCGGACTGGATGACAGAACTGCTGCCATTATCAAAGACCAGGGAATCAGCTACGTTAACCGTGAGTTTCGAGAGCAAATCCTGGGCAGCCCTTTTGAGTTTTACTACGGGCCTTTGGCCAACGCAATTCGTACCAAATACCGAAGTGTAGACATGCCGCTGACCCAGACTGGCAGCAATTGTGCCCATGAAGCCGGCATTCTTGCTGTCATGCATGGGCACAGGAACCTTCACCGGGGCCAACGCATCGCTATACGCAAAAACCTGATGCATTTCGAATGTGATATTACGCTGGATACAAACTCTCGGCGGAAGGAAGGATTAAAGCCATGCGGATTCGGGGCAACAATCATTGACCCGGAAGGAAGCATCACCGGAATCAGTAGCGATCATGCTTATATTAAAGTCTTCACGCCCAATCCGCTTACAATCAAGTCACTTCAAGGTGCTTAATTAATTGCTTAAGGACATGGATTCGTCATGAGTAAAAAGAACATCGATAAAAAACATCAAAACAGGAAGATTCTCTGCCAACCAAAAAACGCTTCAATCATGAGTCATTGCAAGACGCAGCGTCCCTTCAACAGCTCCTGCAGGCTGTCACTCAAGGTGTTCAAGATGGCCAGCTTTCTTTCTCAGATGAAGACGGAGATATCGTTATGTCACCAGAGGGCCTGATGCATCTGAAGTTACGAGCAACAAAGAAAGATGGCCGTAATCAATTTACGCTGCAAGTAAGCTGGCAAGATGCGGTTGATACACGTCAGGCAGCTTCATCACTAAAGGTCAGGTCGGGTACGCGGTAAACTTGTACTGACAGAGGCAATCAGACAGAGGCAATCAAAGGGGGGCGGAACTATGTGCGGCAGAATCAATGTCTCAGACGATCCGCTGGCTCAATTTATTGCTGATGCACTGGGTATTCCTTTCAAAACCCGGTCCAATCCCGACCTTCGCCCAACTGACCCCATTGATGTTATTGCCGATATTGAACCTGTTCAACTCACCCTGAATTGGGGAATCAAACCTGAATGGTCAAAACGCCTCATTATTAATGCCCAGGCTGAATCAGCCGCAATTAAGCCAACATTCAGAGAAAGCTTCCACTTTTACAGGTGTCTGGTGCCTTGCGCCGGTTGGTACGAGTGGTCATCGTCAAATTCAAAAGGGGAAAAGCGGAAATATCAGGTATCCTATGCAGACGGAAAACCTTGTCTGATGGCTGGCTTGATACTCCCCGATATGAAGCTGGTTACGATGACAACACGCCCGGACAAACAATACGCTCACCTGCACCACCGCATGCCATTACTAATTCCACCAGCCAATGCAAAAAGCTGGCTGACTGATCGCCATTACGCACTTGAGCTTACCCAAGCTGAACAACAATATAAGTTGCATATATCCTTGGCTAATTGAGTCGGTTATTCAGCTGGGACTGGCTGGATTTCAGCTCAACAACCGCTTCAATTTCCACAGGCATATTTCCCGGCAACGAACTAACTCCAACAGATGTCCGTACATGTTTGCCAGCCTCGCCAAAAACTTCTATCAGCAGTTCAGAGCACCCGTCTATCACCGCCGGATGTTCAGCAAAGTCAGGTGTAGCGTTGATATAGCCATTAACCTTTACTACCTGAGTGACTCTGTCCAGCGATCCCACCTCATGACGTACTGCAGCCAGAAGATACAAACCCACCTCCCGCGCTGCCTGTCTCGCCTGCGTAACTGTTATGTCCTTTCCTACCTTACCGACGATGCTTACTGTCCCTTTACCTGAGAGATAGAGCAAATTGCCGGTACACTTGCCATGGATGTATAACCCAACGGGGTTCAGCAAATCCGGGAGCCTGATATCCAGGCATGCAATCCTTTGCTCTGGTGTCATGTTATCTGTTCCTGTATTTGATTCGGACTGAGTGGGCTATTTCAAACCGTAAGAAACCAAAGCCTGATCAACTTGATCATCCTCAGTCGTACCGGGGAAGAGTGTGTAAGACGGGGCAATCACGGGTTTCGCTGAAGTGACTTCAATTTCAATGATACTGAGAACCGGATAACGGTCTGTTACCAGTGGCTGAAAACGTTCAAAGTGCTCATCAAACACTTCATCGGTTCTTTCTACAACCCGGGCAGAGCCTTTCAACTGATAACCTTTTTGCTTGAAGATATCGATGAAACAGACACACACCGCTGCGTTTTCACGAATGTTCTGGACGCTCTGCGGAGAGGCGATATTAGCAATCAAGAAAAGATTATCTTCCCCGGGAAGAAACATCTCTTTCGGGGACACATTGGGATCACCTTTGCTGTTGGCGGTGGCGAGCCAGCACAACACGCTGGCACTCATGGCGTCCTTTACCTCTTGGGTCATAGCCATACGGGGTTCCTCACTGTCTTGGGACGTCAATTCAGGCTTTGCCTATTCCCCATTTTAGTTCATTCGCAGGATCATCCATCACATCATCAAGATAGGTCTCGACCTGCCGGGCAACCAGACGATCTGGCTCCTCAAAAAATGCGATATGAAAGATTGCATCGCCTTCATTAACCAACGGCAATGTTTGTTGGCCAATCACAATTCCTCCCTGAGGAGCAATAACCTGAATTTCCGCTCGCCCTGTAGGATCACTGATATTTGCCAACACCTGACCACGGCTCACGCGCTGCCCCAATGACACGTGTGAACGCAATAGGCCGTCAGAATCTGCCCTCACCCAGCGGGTTGCCCTTGCTAACACACAACCGGCTGCCGGCTTAATCCGTGATGACCGTAACATACCCAAATGTCGCATCACCCGCTTTACACCCTTTACACCCGCAGCAACTGCAAATTGCTCCAAACGTAACGCTTCCCCTGCTTCATAGGTGATCACCGGAATCCCGGCCTTTTCAGCTCGGCGCGGAGCGATCCATCCCGGAGCGCCGCATCAATCAGCACAGGCGCACCAAAGGCTTCCGCCATTGCCGCGGCATCGGGGTTAGTCAGGTTTGCCCTGATTTGGGGAAGGTTGGTACGGTTGATGGCTCCGGTGTGAAGATCAACCACGTGGGTACACCGCTCGACAACGTCTTTAAAATAGCGGTATGCCATACGTCCGGCGATGGAACCCCGTTCAGAGCCCGGGAAGGACCGGTTTAAATCGCGTCTGTCCGGCAGATAACGCGACTTATGGATAAAACCGAAAACGTTGACAACGGGAATGGCAATCAGTGTCCCTCTCAGCTGCGAAAGCCGGATACGCCCGATAATCTGACGAACCACCTCTACGCCATTCAATTCATCACCATGGATGGCGGCATTGACGAGTAATACTGGTCCCGCTTGTTTGCCGTGAAAAATTTCCGCCGTGACAGAAAGCGGGGACTGGGTGTAGAGGCGGGCAACCTCCAGCTCTAAACTGGCATGGTTGCCCGGCAGTATTTCCAAATCACCGATTTCAAAAGGCGTATTGGGTTTAGCCTTACCACGGGTTCGTGTCCCCTGTGGATTGGCATTTTTCTCTATATATTCGATGATCATGCCCGCAACATCTTTCCCGGTTGCGGTCTCAATGCCTTCAAGACCGGGTGACGAGTTTACTTCCATCACCAGAGGGCCGCGTTCAGAGCGCAGCAGATCGACACCGGCTACGCGCAATCCCATAATCTTTGCAGCAGCAACCGCAGTTTTACGCTCGGTTGGCGTCAGACGGATAAGTGATGCTGTCCCACCCCGGTGCAAGTTTGAGCGAAACTCACCCGGCTGAGCCTGGCGTTTCATCGCTGCAATCACTTTGTCACCAATCACGAAACAGCGAATATCGGCACCACCGGCTTCCTTGATGTACTCCTGAATCATGATGTCAGCTTTCAGGCCCATAAAGGCTCAATCACGCTTTCTGCAGCCTTTTTCGTTTCAGCCAGAACCACTCCAATTCCCTGCGTCCCCTGAAGCAGTTTGATCACAACCGGCGTACCGCCAACCATGTCTAACAGGTCTTTGATGTCGTCCGGCTTGCTGGCAAAGCCGGTCACTGGCATACCTATGCCCTTGCGAGACAACAACTGGAGAGAACGCAATTTGTCACGGGAACGGCTGATAGCCACGGATTCATTCAGCGGGTAAACACCCATCATCTCGAATTGGCGCAGTACAGCACAGCCATAAAATGTCACGGACGCGCCAATACGGGGAATGATGGCATCAAAATTCACCAGGTCTTCCCCCTTTAGGTGGATAGAAGGCTGGGTGGAATTGATATTCATGTAACTGTGAAGCACGTCGATAATGCGGTATTCATGCCCGCGTTGCTCACAAGCCTCAATTAAACGCCGAGTGGAATAGAGGTTTCGATTCCTTGAAAGTATTCCTATTTTCATTCTTCACCTCCCCCTAACCGGGTCAGGAAAGACAACTCCGGGTCAACGGTAAGGCGGCCGTTCATTGCGGTACGGCCCAAAAGCATCCGAAACTTCATGTTGTCTCGTCCGGTAAGGGTCATTTCGATAGGGTACTGGAGATCACCAAGACAAAGCTTTGTTTGGATTACATAGCGCCGGGTTTCATGGCCACCGGAATCGCGCACGGTGCGAATGTCCGATACTTCGGCTTCACAGACTCGGGTGGTGTTATTGTCATCCTGGATAGGGTGAAGCTGAAAACGAACCCAAGGGGTTCCGTTTTTCTCAAACTCCTCAATTCCAAATGTGTGCAGGCATGAAGTACGAGCGCCTGTATCAACCTTTGCCTTGATACGCTCAATACCCAGCTCCGGCAACGAAACCCACTCGCGCCATCCTACCTGGAGCTTGTCCTGATGTGTTGTTGTCATTGTTCGGACTTACGTTGGTTTGGGAACTAACAAAATAGTCCACAATTGTGCACGGGGATAACACTATTTTTGAGATCAAAGGTTTGATGGATCAATGAATGTCGTTTTCTGATATGAAAAAGGCTCATCGGGTACCATCCAGACAAGGCCTTCACACGTAGAATGTGTTTTTACTTACATATTTCCGCGCAATGTTTTTCTGCCGAACATCAGCAGCGCCGTTCCAAATATCGCAAGAGTAACTGGTTCAGGAACCGGCGTTGTCGTGCTCACCACTGAAAGATTGGTCAGGTTAACGTTTACATCACCCAGACCACTGTCGAATTTAAACCATCCCGCCAGCGCATAACCGGTTGCTACTACGCGTGTTCCACCCGCACCGTCACCAAACTGGAACCACTTCTCCCCAGAAATGACCGGAGAAAGATTGGCGTAAACACCAAACCCCTGAACAACGTTGGTCAGAGAAGTATCAACTTTGAAGAAACTCCAGTCATCCTTTGGCGTGATACCATTAGACGTGTAATAACTCCCGCTACAATCTCCGCCTTCGCAACGGGCATCACTAATCCCCAGGGAACTGAAAGGGATTTCTTTCAGGTTAAGGTCCAAACTGAAACCGGAGACAGTATCGTTTCCATTGTAAAAGGTAGCACTGAAGGTCGCCGTCCCTGCGTCGGTGTCATATCTGAACTTACCGTTACTGTTTGCCCCGTGAGACTGGGTGCTGTTAGTCGGGTTATACAAAAAAGCATGAGGATTGCCGGACTTTATTACGTCTTCACTGTCTGCGGTGATAATTGCAGCATGAGAGGAGAAACTGATTGCTGCAAGCAGTGAAAATAAAAGGCTAGTTAGACGTATCATATCGTTTTGACTCCGTAATGTTCAGCAAATACTTGGGTAAGGTTCTACAGCCACACGGAGTTAGCAAACTGCCTGCCAGTTTGAAATATAGATAAAAAACAGGGCATTATCTGGAATCTGAAATCTGAATGAACGTTTATGTAAAGAAAACTGACAACGTCTTACTTTGCCTTTAATGCTCTTTCTATCTGCTTTGGTGAAAAACATTTCAAAACCTCATCACCAATTCTGATCACCGGCACAGAACGCATCCCCATAGAAGCGAGTTCTTTCTGGCCCCGTGGCGTTGAGACATTCACCAACCTGAAAGGAATATTCTTGGTCTCAAAATACTGTTTTGCAGCATCGCAATGCGGGCAGCGGTTAGAAGCAAATAAAGTGACTTTTTTCATCGGTAGTTCTCCAAAACCGTGACTACGAAAATAACCCAGGTTCAGAGACCAACCAAGCTATCAATGTAATAGTCAGTTTTTATAAAGAAATGGCGGCTATAAACAGCCGCCATTTCCAAAGCCACTCATCACCACTCAGACAGTTGTTAAGCCCCACTTGAGTTCATCATCCAGTGTTTCAACTGCATCATCGAGGTATGACTCAACATATTCTTCAACCAGACTGTCTGGCTCCTCAAAGAATGCAATATGGAAAATGGCATCGCCCTCATTGACTAAAGGAAGCGTCTGCTGACCAATCACTATGCCGCTCTGAGGCGCAATAACATGATGTTCAGAGCTGCCCACGGGGTCACTGATGCTGGCGACTATATCCCCTTTCTGAACCCTCTGTCCCAGCGCAACACGTGAACGGAGCATGCCGTCAGAATCGGCACGTACCCAACGGGTTGCTTTAGGTACGACAGGTTCAGGCAGTTTTTTGCTGTGGCCGGTACGAATCATCTTAAGGTGGCGCATTACCCGCATCACGCCTATAACACCCGCTCCGATGGCATGGGGGTCAAGGCGAAGCGCCTCGCCTGCTTCCATAGTGATGACCGGAATATCAAATTCTTCTGCTGCTGCACGCAGCGAGCCGTCACGAAGTGTGGCATCTACCACTACGGGTGATCCAAAGGCAATCGCCATTTCTTTCGCGGCTGCATTGGCAAGATTGGCTCGAATTTGTGGCAGGTTGGTACGGTGAATGGCCGCCGTGTGCAGGTCAACGACATGGGTGCAACGTCGGACTACCTGGTTGAAATAGTGGTAGCCATACGGCCTGCAATAGAGCCCCGCTCTGAACCGGGGAAACAACGGTTAAGATCCCGCCTGTCCGGCAGATAGCGGGATTTATGGATGAAGCCAAATACGTTAACAACCGGAACGGCGACGACCGTTCCATGCAGCTTATTCAGATCGATTTTGTCGATAACCTGGCGGGTAATCTCCACCCCGTTTAGCTCGTCGCCATGAATTGCGGCATTTACCAGCAATACCGGCCCCGGCTTTTTCCCGTGGAGAATTTCAACAGAAACTGAAAGAGGTGAATGCGTGTACAGTCGCGCAATTTCCAGTTCGCAATTAGCGCGTTGCCCAGGTTGAACGGTCAATTCCCCAAATTCAAACGGCGCGTGTTGTGCTTTTTTAGCCATTCGGTGATTTCCTGATCTTTATTTGTATTATTTTTGGAACAGAATGAAGGTTATGAGAATTTCCTGATCTGAAATGTGAACTGGATCCCGCATTTGGTTCGTGCCACACCCCCTAAGTGTTTCTTTTTATGTTCAGTCTTATCTGCGTTCGAACACCCCACACGATATTAACCAAAACCATAAACGCAAAAAGCTCCCGGACGGGAGCTTTCATAACAGCCGAGGGTTAGTGCGCCCCAACAGGAGGCTTGGCACCCTTAACCGGCTTTTTAAATAGCGCCAGGAAAGGAATCATCACCAGGAAAGAGACCATGATAAAGCCAAAGGTATACACAAAGGCCAGCAAGGTTGACTGCTGATGCAGCAGATTGGTGATTTGCGCAATAAAACCCGGATCAGTGACTGCTGTTCCGTGTTGCTGCGCCATTTGCTGGAGAATCGGGTTATCAGAGGAAACCGCTCCACCAAGGTTATGCCACTCTTTTTGCTGAATCTGGCTGAAGTAGGTGTTCACAATAGAAATGCCAAACGAACCGCCCAGAGTCCGGCAAAGGTTAAACACCACAGCCCCACCTACAGCCTGGTTCGGTTGAAGCGTCGCGTATGCAAGTTGGCTAAGCGGCGCAAACACCAATCCCATTCCGGCTCCCTGAACAATACTTGGCAACAACACCCAGTAGAGGTCGATGTTCATGGAGTATTGCATCATCAGGTAGGTACCGGCCCCGTTCAGCAACAGGCCTATCATAATCAGTTTTCTGGCATCAAGACGGTCCATAAACCGTGACATAACCAGAAGCACAATGGCCGATGTGAGGCCGCGCGGTGCCATCACAAAACCGGTGGTATCCACCGGGTAGTTCAACAGTTGCTCCAGCATCATAGGTTGAAGCTGGGTAATGCCGAACAGACCCATCGAAAACCCGCTCATCATGACGCAAGAAAGGAACAGGTTGCGGTCTTTTAGTAACCACATTGGTGCAATGTCCCCTTTGGTCCTGAACGAACGCCAAAGGAAAAATACCCATGCTACGGCACTGATAACTGTCGCAAACAGGATGAAGTTTGAGGCAAACCACCCTTTCTCATTACCCCGTTCAAGTACCATCTGAAGCAGGCCGATACCGATAGTCATACCAATAACAAGCGGCCAGTCGAGTTTGGTTTCACCTCTCCCATCCAGCTTCACAAAAGCATACAGAAGTGCGAGGCAAAGAAGCCCGACCGGCAGGTTGACATAAAAAATCCACCGCCAGTCCATATGTTCAGTGATCACACCGCCAACAGTCGGGCCCAGAATAGGTCCCAGCAGTACGCCCACACTGAACAGTGCCATGGCCTTACCACGTTCTTCCGCCGGATAAATCTGTACCATGATGGATTGGGAAAGCGGAATGACAGACGCACCAAATGCACCCTGCATAACCCGGAAGATAATCATCTCGGTAAGGGTATCGGCCTGTCCACACAGAGCAGACGTCACAATAAAACCGGCCACAGAAACCAACAGCAGGTTTCGGGTACCAAATTTCAGGGAAAGGTAGCTGGCAAGGGGGATAAAAATGGCTTCAGCCATCGAATAAGACGTGAGAACAGGTGACCTGCTCAGAAGTCACGCCCAGCGCCCCCATCATATGTGGCAGCGACACATTGGCAATGGTCATGTCTAAAAGGACCATGATGGCGGACAACATGACCGCCACCGTGACCATCAAACGGTTGGTATTCTCATTCATTACTTGGAACCGGTTGTGGTATCACCTGCCGGTTGTGCAACCGTATCAACCACAACAGTAGAGCTGGCACCAACACGCAGTTGTGGTTCATCCGCTGTTTGCTTCAGGGCAATGCGAACCGGGAAACGCTGAGGCACTTTAACCCAGTTGCCGGTAGCATTTTCAGGTGGCAACAAAGAGAAAGAGGAACCGCTTGCCGGAGAAATCGCTTCTACATGACCGATGAAAGTTGTATCCGGGTACATATCCAGAACGACATCAGCAGGCATACCAGCACGAATGTGTTCTAGGTCATCCTCTTTGAAGTTAGCCTGTACCCAGAAGGTGTCTGATTCCACCAACGGCATCAATGCCTGCCCCGGGGCAACCACGCTTCCCGGACGTACGTTTACCTTACCCAGCACACCACTGTCAGGGGCGACGATTTCGGTATACGAAAGGTTCAGGGCTGCTTCAGACAAAGCGGCGGCAGCCTGCTTTACCTGAGGGGCAGCAGTGCCTTTCGCACCCTGTTCTTTAACCAACTGAGACATCCGGGCCCTGGCCGCATCCAGGCCGTTTTTCGCAGAAGCCAACTGGGCTTTGGCATCATCGCCGGCTTGCTTAGGCATAATGCCTTTGTTCACCAGTGTCATGGTGCGGTGGTATTTCTGTTGAACATCCTCAAGCTGCGCCATAGCAGAACGAATATCTGCACTGGCTGCAATAATGGCATCATCACTGGCTTTATTCGCTTGGGTGGCCAGTTCATAGGCAGCCTGAGCCTGATCCAATCGCGCCTTGTACGGGGCAGGGTCAATGCGCGCCAGCACATCGCCTTTATCCACAGCCTGATAATCATTTACTGTCACTGAAGTAAGCTGGCCGCTTACCTGAGGGGCAATATAAAGAATATTCGCGTGGACATAGGCGTCATCAGTGCTCGGGTACTTTTCCTGATGGCGGATATAAAAATAGGCGGATACGCCCAGAACTGCGATAACCACAAGAAGTAGCAGGCCGTTTTTCAACGACGAGGAGGTCTTTGTACTCATGGGGAATCCGGGAAAGATAAAATGTTAGGAAATAATGTGATTTAGATCACCGTTCCATCAATGGTATGCTAGTGCTCTCGATCACACAAACGGCCATATGCGAAATTTATGTTTTCACAAAATGTGGGACATAAATATAGAAGCTGAATCATCAGAAAAGCGGAACACATCCAGCTCAGTTGGTTAAAGTTCTTTTTTATCATAGAGATAGATTTTACTGGCCACTATGAAGCGAGATTCCGGCACGTATGCCCAACTGTCCGGCATCACGAATTGCTAATTAATGCTCATAAAAGCAAAAGCTTAGCGCTGTATTTCATGGAAATTCTGTTTAACTCTTCTATATTGAATGTATAAACATTTTATCATTTGGATGCATATGAAAAACGAAAACCATAAGTGGCACCAGACATCCATCGTCGTTTTCTCGGTTGTATTCGTTCTATTGAGTTCGCTTTTTACTGTTGCACAAGCAACTGTTTCCATTCCCGGTTTCTGGTCATACGATGAATACCTGAAAGTCTTTCCGGAACAAAAAACGCTCACGGCGAACCTGAAAGAGATCGTCAGGGAGAAGCCCATCCCACTCACAATGCCAGTCAAAACCCCTGTCAAAATTTCCGTGGTTTACCCGGGTGAGCAAATCTCAGACTACTGGCGACGCAATATCACCGCGTTTGAGCGACGCATGAAAGAGCTCAACATCCCCTATTCAATCAACAGTGTATTTACCAAACCAAACGGGGATATGCGGGAACAAAGTGCCTCTCTGTATAAAGCCCTGAAAGACAAATCTGACTACCTGATTTTTACCCTGGATACCACCAGGCACCGAAAGTTTGTACAACACGTTCTGAACAATCCGGATACCAAACTTATTCTCCAGAACATCACCACACCGGTTAAGGAGTGGGAAGGCAATCAACCTTTTATGTATGTTGGGTTTGACCATGCCAAAGGAACTCAGGCACTTGCTGACTATTACAAAACGCAATTTCCTGGCGATGCCCGATATGCGGTATTGTATTTCTCTCAGGGCTACATAAGCACTGCGCGTGGAGACACATTTATCGCTGACATGCAGCCTGATCAGAAATATCATCTGTCATCGGCGTACTACACCAATGCCAACAGAGAATCTGGCTACACCGCTGCCATGAGTGCGCTGTCAACGGATAAGAACCTGGATTTCATTTACGCTTGCTCAACAGACATCGCGTTTGGTGCCATGGATGCCATCCGGAAGTTCAAAAATGATAAGGTAATGATTAACGGTTGGGGCGGAGGCAGTGCAGAGCTTGATGCCATCGCCAAGAAGGAACTCGACGTGACTGTCATGCGCATGAATGACGATACCGGTATTGCAATGGCAGAAGCCATCAAACTTGACCTCGAGCACAAGCCTGTACCGACAGTATTCTCCGGAGATTTCGAGATTGTGACCAAAAACGACTCTCCTGAACGTTTGTCGAAACTTAAAAAGTACGCTTTCCGGTACTCAAACTGAAAGTGATCTATGACGAATAAGAAAGTCCTCAAGAAGCGATCTTTAGCGAACTGGTTGGTTCGCCTGCTTTTCCTCAGCTTCAGTTTGATAACGGTTGGTGTCATGCTCCAAAGTTATCAGTACGGCATTACGGGCATCAACCAAGAAATCAACCGCTCTATGGAGCAGACATCCCACCTGATCCAGAACCTGATTAATTACAAACTGGCATCTATCCAGAACCGGCAAAATATCAATACCGCCAGTGATCAACTACAAACCTTTGTGGAGGGTGACCAGAACGCGCGCCTGGATCAGTTTTTTCTGACGCTCGAACAACAAAACCCGCTATCCAGCCCGGATATTCGCTTTATCACCAAAGACAGAGAACTGCTGTGGCATGACGGCAATTCTTACTTCCACGGAATAGACGAGCCACGCTTACACAGGCTTATCGAAGAAAGCACATTTTCAAATGACTGGCTGTTTGAAACAGTACAAACAGAGATGGGTGAGCGCGCACTGCTTGTTCGCCGCACCCCTATCATTATCAATAAAACCGGCCAGATTGAGGGGCAGCTCTATGTTGCGTTGGTACTGAACAGCAACTTTTCCTTCGCAAAAACGTTGCAAAATGCCAGTAATACGGATGCCGTCGTTCTGGTGAACAATGGACACATTCTTGCTTCGAGCCTTCGTATCTCCGATCCGCTTTACCAGGACATCGTCACGCACGTTGCAAACCCGGGTAAGGCCATAGCAGGTTACCTGACCAACACTACCCCCCTGATAGTCGATGGTGTCAAAAGCCCGGTCAGTATTATATCGGTGCAGAGCAATAAGACGATTCAGGTACTTAAAAAGCAATTTGCCGCTGGGTTACTGGTCTCAGCCCTACTCATCATACTGCTGGCACTGACAGTAAGCCGTGTCGCCAAAGTGAAGGTGACTGAGGCTCTGCAGTCTTTAATGGCCTACACCCGCTCAGCTACCACAAAGACCCGGATCAATTCTTTTCAGGGTTCCGAAATTACGGAATTCGACCATATCGGACAGACACTCAAACTCACACTGAATGAACTGGTAGAAAAAGAACAGTATCTGGAAGACCTGTTCAACTACGCCATTTCACCTATCGTGGTCTGGAATGGTCAAAAGCAGATCACTCGCATTAACCCTGCCGCCCAGAAACACCTTGGCTATGTCGTGCCCTGAGTCTGGACGAGCATCCTGATGGCGCGATGCCCGGCGCAGTATTCGAAGAATTTGAAACTCGCATTCGACCTTATCTTCGCCGTATTCTCGATGGGGAAGTGCTTCGGGGCATCAACCTGCGCCTGAATGACAAAGTGTACCGCTGGAACCTTGCCCCTATGGAGGTTAATGGAGAAGTACATTCCATCATTGGTCAGGGTCAGGACATCACGACACTGATTCAAGCAGAAAAGCAAAGCAGGAAAGCCCAACGCTCAGCTGAAGCCTCTGCGCAGGCAAAAGCAGACTTCCTGGCGAAAATGAGCCACGAGATACGGACTCCACTAAACGGTATTCTAGGCATCACCCAGCTGTTGCAATCCTCCGTACAGAGCGACCGAGATAAAGAGTTAGTCGATATTCTTTACCAAAGTGGTGAACACTTGCTGTCTGTGTTGAACGACGTGTTGGATTTCTCGCGTATTGAGCAAGGTAAATTTAACATTGAAGTGTCTACCTTTGTGTTGAAGGATGTCATCAGTACCGTATCTAACGTGTACAACCCCATATGTAAATCCAAAGGCATTGAACTGATTCTAAAAACCGATGTGCCTGCAGGCTTGCTATCCGTTCAGACAAAGCTCGCCTGACCCAGATTCTGTTCAACCTTTTGAGCAACGCCGTAAAATTCACCCACTTCGGTCATATAGCCGTAGACGTTTCCGTTGAAAAACAGAACAACGACACGTCCATACTTAACGTGGTTGTCGAAGACACGGGAATCGGTATTTCAGAGCATTCCCTGAAGCGCCTGTTCCAGCCATTTGTCCAAGCCGATTCAACGTCCACCCGGGAATATGGCGGCAGCGGCCTCGGGCTTTCTATTGTCAAAAGTTTGCTGGAATTGCTCTCCGGCAGCATCAAAGTGACCAGTGAGCCGGGCAAGGGAAGCTGTTTCAGTTTCCAAATCCCGATTGAAGAGGCAGAAAATGAGAGCCTCCCTTCCCTGCCAAAACCGAAACATACATTGCAGATGTTTAATGAGCCGTTGTCGGTACTCCTTGTAGAAGACAACCGTACCAATGCCATGGTGGCGCAGGCGTTCTGCCAAAAGTACGGACTCAAGGTGCAATGGGTAACGGACGGTTTACAGGCACTCAAACTGGTTGCAAAAACATCATATGATTTGATTCTGATGGACAACCAAATGCCTAATCTTGGTGGCATTGATACCACCAAGATCATTCGCCATGAACTGAAACTGACTACACCCATCTTTGCGTTCACTGCCGATGCCCAGGAAGAAACCCGAAATGCATTTTTCAACGCTGGCGCAAACTATGTGATTGTAAAACCAATAAAAGAGACAACATTTTATGAAGCCCTGCTGTTTTTAAAGGAACATCAGGAAAAGAAGCGCATTAACGCATGATGCTGTCTTAATAAATGGACTATCAATCCATTCATCAATGCAATATCACCAACAATTAGTATGACTCTCATTGAGCACTTACAACGTGAAATGGGAGTTTTATGTTACTTTTTAGGGTATCCTTTGGCGTAAATTAGAAAGATAAAAACTAAGGATTTTCTTTGAATACCTTAAATAAGACCGTCATTCGCTTTGACAGCGTTGACAAATGGTTTGGTCAGTTTCAGGCATTAAAGGATATATCTCTCACAGTCAGCGAAGGCGAAAAACTGGTTGTTTGTGGCCCCTCAGGTTCAGGAAAGTCGACACTGATCCGATGCATCAACGGGCTGGAAACCTATGATGCCGGCGAAATAGATGTCTTGGGTGATACTGTGTCACCCAGCACAAAACATCAGGGAAAAGTGGGCATGGTGTTCCAACACTTCAACCTGTTCCCACACATGACCGTTCTCGAAAACCTTACTCTTGCGCCAATGAGAACGCTCGGGCTCAGCAAGCAGGAGGCTGTTGATCGGGCTATGCAGTACCTGGATAGAGTCCAAATCGCAGAACAAGCGAATAAATACCCGATTCAGCTTTCAGGTGGCCAACAACAACGTGTTGCGATTGCCCGCTCTCTTTGCATGAAACCGGAAGTCCTGCTTTTCGATGAACCAACCTCCGCACTTGACCCGGAAATGATCAACGAAGTGCTGGATGTCATGGTGGAGCTCGCAGAAGACGGCATGACAATGGTGTGCGTGACTCATGAAATGGGGTTTGCACGCCGCGTGGCTGACCGGGTCATCTTTATGGATGAAGGGCAAATCCTCGAAAATGCCCCGCCTGAGCAGCTTTTCGAGCGCCCACAGCATCCCCGAACCCAGGCTTTTCTGAATCAAATCCTGAGCCACTGATATGCTGCAAAAAAACACCCTGATTAAAGTCCTCACCCCCTTTCTGTCAGCCTTGCTGCAGATCGCCGTCCTTGTCTTTGGACTTGTCTGGCTGCTCAACAGCGGTGCGGAAGCCATGGGTTACCAATGGCAATGGAGCCGTGTGCCCGATTACCTGTTCTTTTTTGAAGATGGGGAATGGTGGCCGGCTGAGTTAATAGACGGCTTGGTTGTCACCATCCAGATTTCTGCAATCAGCCTGCTTTTTACCCTGATCATTGGTCTTGGCACAGCACTGCTCCGTCTTTCTGACTCAGTTGTTGGACGCGGTCTGGCAAGGGGTTATATAGAGCTGATTCGCAACACACCGCTGCTGGTTCAGATTTACCTACTGTACTTTGTCTTTGGTCCGGTTATCGGGTTAGACCGCTTTGCAACCGCGGTGCTTGCGTTATCCCTCTTCCAGGGCGCTTACACTGCGGAGATTTTCCGGGCCGGTTTAGCCAGCATTCCCGATGGGCAGTTTGAGGCATCAAGATCGTTGGGGCTGTCAAAATTCAGCACCTATAAAGACGTAATCCTGCCACAAGTGATCCAGCGGATTCTTCCGCCCCTGACCAACGAAGTTGTTTCCCTGATTAAGAACTCTTCCATCGTCAGTGTCATGGCAATTTTTGACCTAACCACCGAGGGCCGGAATATCGTTTCAGAAACAGCAATGCCTTTTGAAATCTGGTTTACCGTCGCGGCTATTTACCTGTTACTTACCTTGTCCCTTTCCGGTCTTTCCGCCTGGATGGAACACCGATTGGGAGCACAATGGAAATGAGTTCAATACCCTATTTTTATAATCATATGGAGAAGTGAGCATGACTTTCAAAAGAGGTTCAGTGGTTAAAGGTGCAGCGATAGCACTGCTGGGAATGTTCTTGTCGACGCCTTTACTGGCAGCCGACAACACACCTAACCTCGACAAAATTAACGAACGCGGAACACTGCGGGTAGGTATGTCTACATTCGTCCCTTGGGCCATGCGTGACAAACAAGGCGAACTGATTGGCTTTGAGATTGACGTAGCCAAGCGCCTCGCCAAGGACAGCGGTTGGAAGGTGGAGTTTGTGCCAACAGCCTGGGACGGTATCATCCCAGCGCTTCTCGCCAAGAAGTTTGATGTCATTATCGGTGGTATGTCTATCACGCCAGAGCGCGCCAAGAGTGTTCTGTTTACCCTGCCTTACTCACATTCCGGGGTACAGGTAGCGGTTAACAAGAACGAAAAAGGTGATGTGAAAACATTTGATGACCTCAACTCTCGCCGAACAAAAATTGCTGCAAGGCGCGGTGCGTTCACTGTCCAGGTTGCCCGTGAAACTTTCCCGAAAGCCAAGTTGCTTCAGTTTGACGATGATGCCCAGGCATTTCAGGAAGTCCTGAACGGAAATGCAGACGCTGTTATTGCATCCAGCCCTAAACCTGAGCATGAAACCGTCAAGCACTCAGACGTCCTTTATCTGCCATTCAAAGAACGCTTGTCCAAAGGTAACGAGGCATTTGCTGTCCGTCTTGGAGAAGAAGATAAAAAAGCCTTTTTCGACAAGTGGATCCAGGCACGCACCGAGGATGGCTGGCTCCAGCAGCGTTATGAGTACTGGTTCTCTACCCTTGATTGGGAAAACCAGGTAGCGCACGGCCAGTAAGCGCGAGAAGCGAGAAGCGAGAAGCGAGAAGCGAGAAGCGAGAAGCGAGAAGCGGAATCAGTATGTGCGTTTCCTGAGCAGACTTCCGATCTCACTTCTCCTTTTTTAGCGCTCGACACTGAAATTAAAAGGTAATACGTGGAAAACACGATAACTAAAAAAACACCGCTGCCAGCCGGCGTACCACTGTACCGACGCCTGAATGCGCTCGACTACACTTTGCTGGCCACCATCACCATGGTTTGCGGCTGGTTGTACTATCGCTCTTCAGCTGGCGTTAACTACCAATGGCACTGGGATCAGGCTATTGAGTTAGTGTTTACTCCAAGGGCAGACGGCAGCCTTCCCTATTTCTTCCAGGGGCTTATTGCTACCATCCGGCTAAGTGCTTGGGGAATGGTTTTTGCGCTGTTTTTCGGCACGCTGCTCGGCCTTGCCCGTTATTCAAAATTAGCCATTTTTCGGGTTCTGGCCACTGCATACATTCAGTTGGTGAGAAATATCCCACCGTTGGTGTTTGTCTTTATTTTCTATTTTTTCATTTCAAACCAGTTGATTCCGCTGTTGGGATTGGAAACAATCTTGCGGGAGCATAACGGCGAGATTAACGGGCTCCAGTCTTTCCTGTTTGGCTCAGCCAACTTATGGGAAAATCTGGTTTCCGGGGTACTTTGTATTGGTATGCTCTCAGCGGCTTATATTGGTGAAATTGTTCGCTCTGGTCTGGAAAGCATTCCGAAAGGGCAATGGGAAGCAGCCCAATCTTTAGGGATGTCTCGCTGGACAACCCTCAAGGACGTGATTGCACCGCAGGTTATGACCGCCATCACCCCACCGCTTGCCGGGCAGGCAATATCCTTGGTGAAGGACTCATCAATCGTTTCGTTGATCTCCATTCAGGAACTCACCTTTGTCGGCACTGAGATGGCAAATTCATCCGGCTATATCTTTGAAATTTGGCTGATGGTCGGCGCGTCTTACCTGATGCTTTGCCTCGCGCTGTCACTGACATTCAACACCATAGAAAAACGCAGCCGAAGACATCTGCAGAAATAGTCACTTCAAACGTCTTAACGCCCTGTTGCCATGAGCACCGGGGCGTTTTTCTATCCCCATTGCCATAGATTCAAATTTCACGTAGTGAGAAATAATTCTCTTAATTGAGAATTTGACACAATATTTAAACAAACCCGCTTTATCCTCAGCGAAGCTCAAGGAAACCAACCGAGGATGTATGACGGTTAAACAGAGATTTCTTATTACCTTTTTCTTTTTCTCAATCACCATTGTTTCGCTGGGATACATGGCGACATGGATTTCAAGCCGCTCCCATGATGTCACCGCAAACTATGTAAATAATGAGCTGCCAAGCCTGTGGCGGCTCATCGCATTGGAAAAAAGCCATCGCCACATCGTCGATTTTTCCCAGAAAGTGAAAGCCCAGTTGTTGTTGTGGAATGAAATCGACCAAGCCTATCCAGAGTTGAAAACGGAATACCAGGAAACCTGGAATCAGGTAAAAAGCGACCCATCCCTTGCTGCATGGTTCGACGAACAGCAGGAAAAAAAGGAAAAAATTGATTCCCTCTGGGAAAAAATGGACAAGGCCGTTAAAGAAAAAAGCTATTACGATTTCGGCAGGTTGGTAGACTTTGATCTCTACAACGCTATTGGTCCAATGATCACCGAAATTGAGTTGCTAGAAGATCAACGGAACGCTGCTGCAGAACAATCCGCGCTCCAGCTGACATATTTCCTTCGGAACCAAGGTACGTTAATTGCAGCCGGCTGCCTGATTTCACTGGTTGTGGTTTTAGCCCTTTTTGTCTGGTTGCGCCGCGCTGTGATCGAGCGACTGGGTTCTATCGCCGTTCAGCTACAGCAATTGGAAGCAAATTCTGACCTTACCGGACAAATTCAAGATAAAGGCAATGATGAAATCCATGCGGTATGCCAGGTCACAAATAACCTCTTGCGCCAGTTCAGGGAATTTATCCACTCAATAAAAGAAAAATCCCGCATGCTCGATGACCAATCGACACTGCTTTTTGAGCAGAACCAGCAAGTTGAAAAAGTTGCCAACCAAAACCGGGAAGAAATTACGGGCGTCGCACAATCTGGCTCAGCCGTTGACGAAGCTTCTGTACAAATACTTGATTCCATTGCCCAGACGCAGAATCACATTCACAGTGCGGTTGGAAGCAACCAACAGATCCGCACCCGGATGAAAACCAATGAAGGAACCTTACAGGAAAATGCCAAAGCGTTGTCTGCGGTTTCAGAAACCATTACAACCCTGAAATCCACCAGCGATAACATCACCAGCGTCATGGATGTCATTGCCGATATCGCCGATCAAACCAACTTGCTGGCACTCAACGCGGCTATTGAAGCTGCGCGAGCGGGTGATCATGGACGGGGATTTGCCGTTGTTGCTGATGAAGTTCGTAACCTGTCCAAACGCACCGCAGAATCCACAGATCAGATAAAAACGTGGATAACTGAGCTGACCAACAACGTCGACAAAGCCGCCACACTGCTTGAAGACACCGTAACCTCCTCGGACAAGAACCAAAAATCCACAAAAGAGCTCTACGACCACCTTAAAACGCTCGGCCAGACATTTGATTACCTCCAGGAAATCAGCGTACAGGTCGTTGAGTCAATGCACACCCAACAGGCTGAAATGGAACTTATCACCGAACGCCGTCGTTCCCTGAAAGGCAACAGTATTGTCCTCCATGAAACTGTCGGAAAAACCGCTGAAGTCAGTGATGCACTCAGTGCGCAATCTGCAGAGCTACAAACTCTGGTCGCCGGTTACAAAACTTGATTTACCTATGTATGGGTATAAACAGCAGTACTGGTTAACCAACGCCAGTACTGGCTCTTGCAGAAATAAGGTAATTGAACCGTTATA
>BAXG01000048.1 GCA_001310455.1 Photobacterium sp. JCM 19050 | reverse complement strand
CCCGCTGATAGCGGGTTCTTTCGTTCTCGGTTAGGAGATGGGGATCACATCATGCCACCCATGCCGCCCATACCACCCATGCCGCCCATATCAGGCATTGCAGGAGCGTCTTTCTTAGGCTGCTCAGTTACCATGGCTTCAGTAGTGATCATCAGACCAGCAACAGATGCAGCAAACTGCAGTGCACTACGGGTTACCTTGGTTGGATCCAGGATACCCATTGCAATCATGTCACCGTATTCGCCGGTAGCTGCGTTATAACCGAAGTTACCTTCGCCGGCTTTAACGTTGTTAGCAACAACAGATGCTTCATCACCTGCGTTGTAAGCAATCTGGCGAAGTGGAGATTCCATCGCGCGCAGAGCTACGCGGATACCTACGTTTTGCTCTTCGTTGCTGCCAGTCAGGCCGGCTACCAGTTTCGCTACGCGAACCAGGGCAACACCACCACCGGCAACCACGCCTTCTTCTACCGCTGCGCGGGTTGCGTGCAGGGCATCTTCAACGCGGTCTTTCTTCTCTTTCATTTCAACTTCAGTTGCAGCACCCACTTTGATTACTGCTACACCGCCAGCCAGCTTGGCCACGCGCTCTTGCAGCTTCTCTTTATCGTAGTCTGAAGTTGCTTCTTCGATTTGTTGACGAATCTGAGCAACGCGAGCCTTGATTGAACCTTCTTCACCAACACCGTCAATAATAGTGGTGTTTTCTTTGGTGATGTTGATGCGCTTGGCTTGACCCAGGTCTTCCAGAGTCGCTTTTTCAAGCTCCAGGCCAACTTCTTCAGAAATCACAGTACCGCCAGTCAGGATTGCGATGTCCTGCAGCATAGCCTTACGGCGATCACCAAAACCAGGTGCTTTAACAGCAGCAACTTTCACGATGCCGCGCATGTTGTTCACAACCAGTGTTGCCAGAGCTTCACCTTCTACATCTTCTGCGATGATCAGCAGAGGACGTGATGCCTTAGCGACTGCTTCCAGTGCCGGCAGCAGTTCACGGATGTTAGAAACTTTCTTGTCGACCAGCAGGATGAATGGGTTTTCCAGATCGACAGAACCAGACTCCTGGTTGTTGATGAAGTAAGGAGACAGGTAGCCGCGGTCAAACTGCATACCTTCAACCACGTCCAGCTCGTCCTGCAGGGACTGGCCTTCTTCAACAGTGATAACACCGTCACGGCCTACTTTTTCCATCGCTTCTGCAATGATGTTACCTACGGTCTCGTCAGCGTTGGCAGAGATAGTACCAACCTGCGCGATCGCTTTAGAATCTGCACATGGAACAGACAGCGTTTTCAGCTCTTCAACAGCCGCGGCTACCGCTTTGTCGATGCCACGCTTCAGATCCATTGGGTTCATGCCAGCAGCAACGGCTTTCAGACCTTCATTTACGATAGCCTGGGCCAGAACGGTTGCAGTGGTGGTACCGTCACCAGCAGCATCATTTGCTTGTGAAGCCACTTCTTTAACCATCTGAGCACCCATGTTCTGGAACTTGTCTTCCAGTTCAATTTCACGGGCTACAGACACACCGTCTTTAGTGATGGTTGGTGCACCGAATGACTTATCCAGTACAACGTTACGGCCTTTAGGGCCGAGAGTGACTTTAACTGCATCTGCCAGGACGTTTACACCTTCCAGCATTTTAACGCGGGCATCGTTACCAAACTTTACGTCTTTAGCTGCCATTTTCTATCTTCCTTTTCTTTAATTCTGTGGTTACCGGATATCGGAATTACTCAACGATAGCCAGGATATCGCTTTCAGACAGGATCAGGACTTCTTTACCTTCGATCTTCTCAGACTTGGTGCCAAAACCTTCAGAGAAAATAACAGTATCACCAACTTTAACGTCCAGTGGCTGTACAGAACCGTTTTCCAGAATACGGCCTTTACCTGCAGCCAGAACCTTACCACGGGTTGATTTCTCCGCCGCAGAACCAGTCAGTACGATACCGCCAGCTGACTTGGATTCAACTTCCAGGCGTTCAACAATAACTCGATCGTGAAGTGGACGAATATTCATCGGTCGTCTCCTGATTATGTATGGTTATTCCATGAAATTTGGGTTTCAGACACGAAGCCATAATGCTTCGGTCCGGTTGTAACTTAATGTGGGGACAGGTTTTAGCTTTCCAAGGGGCAAAAATAAATTTTTTGCTTTTTTTTGCTCTGCGTAACGCTATGGATTAGGGTAGGCGTGCCCAGTCAACCTGAGATGACCATGAAAGATAAACACGGCCTGTTGTCCGCGCCGTTAGATAGCCTATTAATGAAGATGACTGTTCCCATGGTATTTGGGATGGTTGCTATCCTCATGTTCAATCTGGTTGATACCTTTTTTATTTCCATGCTGGGAACCAAGCCCTGGCTGCCGTCAGTTTTACTTTTCCGGTGACTTTTGCCGTTAACTGCATAACCATGGGCATCGGTGCGGGTATCTCAATTCTTGTCGGGCGCCTGTTGGGTAGGAATGAACACAAAGAAGCGCCCGAGTCGCAAGCCACGGTCTGTTGCTCGCTCTTATTCTTGTTTCTCTGGCATCTGTTGCTGGCCTGGCGACAATAACTCCGCTTTTTGGCCTTTTAGGGGCAAAAACCTCCCTAATGCCACTCATTTCACAATATATGGAGGTGTGGTACCTCACAATTCCTTTATTGGTGATCCCCATGGCGGGAAACGCCGCCATCCGGGCGACAGGGGATACCAAAACACCGGCAAAAATAATGATGCTGGCCGGAGCCATTAACGGCATGCTCGATCCCTTGCTGATTTTTGGTCCCGGACCATTCCCGGAACTGGGAGTCAAGGGGGCAGCCATTGCCAGTGCGATCAGTTGGGCCGGCGCCCTGACAATGTCCGGCTATATATTGGTGCGCAGGGACAAATTGCTCTCCCTTCCGTCCCCGTCTCATATCCGGCAAGATTTTAAGGAAATCCTGAACCTTGGTGCCCCGGCTGCTTTTTCCAATGCCCTAAACCCGCTTTCCGGAGCAGTACTGATGGCAATGCTGGCCGCACAGGGAACAGCAAGTGTCGCAGCATACGGGGCTGCGCAGCGGGTGGAATCCCTGCTTCTTATTGTCATGATGTCACTGTGCTCTGTACTCACACCCCTGATGGCACAAAATCTGGGGCCGGTAACCGCGAGCGGGCATTTGATGCACTTTTCAAAGCAATGCGGTTTGCTTTCTTTTTCCAGCTGTTGGTTTTCGCGGCCATGGTACCGCTGAGCCACCCGATTGCGGATCTTTTCAGTCAAGAGACACTGGTACGGGAACAACTGTGGCTTTACCTTATCGTGGTCCCCGTCAGTTATGGGCTTCTGGGAAATGTCATGTTACTGAGCAGTGCGCTGAATGCGCTTAAAAAAACCCAATACGCCTTTGCCGTAAACCTGCTCCGACTTTTTGGACTGTTGTTACCCTTCGCTTGGCTCGGCAAGCTTATTAATGGTACGGAAGGACTGTTTATCGGTATTGCTGTCGCCCACGCTATTACAGGCCTTTCAGCCTACCTGTTTGCAAAACACCTTCGCAAACAACCTTTCCCAAACTGATACGCACCACTGACTGCTACACTGTAATCAAGCTTTTTATATATGAAGCCAGCCTGTACTGCCATCTCAAAAACACACAGAAACAAAGGCATAGGGCATTACACATGGTAGACTGAACCGGTTAAATAATCGCCAGTGCGGGCAAGCGATGCCGGAACAGGAATTCAGGGAGCAGATTATGGACAATTCACTTTTGTGGCAGCCTCATCTTCACGCATTGAAAACTCCAACATGCAGGCTTTTATTGGGTTTCTCAATCAGCATGAACATGCCGGTATCACCGACTACCCCTCTCTCCACCAATGGTCACTACTAAACAATGCGACCTTCTGGGTTCGCTTCTGGCAATGGTCCCAGATACAGGGAGACCCGGGGAACATTGCACTTTCCCCCGATACGGAAAACCGTCACAGAGACAGTGTGTGGTTTCCCGAAGCCAGGCTGAACTACGCCGAAAACCTGCTCCATTTTGTACCGCTCAGGAACCAGGAAGATGCGCTAATTTTCTGCGACGAATCCGGTCAGTATCGACATGTAAGCTGGCATCAGCTTTACGATCAGGTTGCCAGTATTGCCCATTTTCTTCGGGAAAGTGGCGTCCAGCAAGGCGATGTGATTGCAGGGTATCTCCCGAATATGCCTGAAACCATTGTGGCAATGCTTGCTGCCACTTCTTTGGGGGCGGTGTGGACTTCTACCTCTCCAGATTTTGGCATTGACAGCGTCCTTGACCGTTTCGGCCAGACCGAACCTAAAGTAATCTTTACTGTTGACGGCTATCATTACGGCGGGCGCACCCATGACTGTATGGAGAAAGCCAAGGCTATTGTGGAAAGGCTGCCATCGGTAGAGCAATGGGTAGTCGTCCCTCATGCAGGCAGAGGATTTGGCCTGCCGGATAACGCTATCGCCTGGCAGGATTTATTGCTCGACAGCCCTCCCCCTCCAGAGTTTGTCCCAGTTGGTTTTAACAGCCCTCTTTTCATTCTTTACTCATCCGGGACCACAGGTAAACCCAAGTGCATTGTGCACAGAGTTGGTGGCATCCTGATTAACCACCTGAAGGAGCACCTTCTGCATTCAGATGTCAAAGCCGGAGATACTGTTTTCTATTTCACGACCTGCGGCTGGATGATGTGGAACTGGCTGGTCAGTGGCCTGGCTTCCGGTGCGACGCTGCTTCTTTACGATGGTTCCCCGTTCCATCCGGAGCCGGGTATTCTTTGGCAACTGGCTGAGCGCTACAAGGTGACCCTGTTCGGTACGTCTGCAAAGTATCTTGAAGCACTGGCAAAACAAGGTACTGGCCAGAGGAGCATCATGATCTTTCGACCCTTCGAACAGTCTGTTCAACCGGTTCTGTGCTGGCTCCCGAGCAGTTTGATTTTGTTTACAACAAGATTAAGCAAGACGTTCAGCTAAGCTCCATCTCCGGCGGCACGGATATTTGCGGTTGCTTCGTCCTTGGCAGCCCGATAAGCCCTGTACACCGTAGTGAGTGTCAGGTAAAAGGGCTCGGAATGGATGTGCGGGTTGTAAACAGCAACGGGGATGTGGTTGTCGGAGAACAAGGCGAACTCGTGTGCTGCAACTCTTTCCCCAACCAGCCACTTGGTTTCTGGAATGACCCGGAAAAAGAAAAATATCATGCTGCCTACTGGGAGCGATTTCCCGGTGTGTGGCACCACGGTGATTATGTTGAGGAACAGCCAACAGGCGGCCTGACATTTTATGGGCGCTCCGATGCTGTGTTGAACCCCGGAGGCGTGAGAATTGGTACGTCTGAGGTATACCGCTATGTAAATACCCTTCCGGAAGTGGCTGATTCAGTAGTCATTGGGCAGACCTGGAATAACGATGTCCGGGTTGTTCTTTTTGTCCAACTCAAGGACAAAGAGATCCTGACGCCGGACCTTGAAGACCGGATACGAAAAACCCTGCGACAGCACTGTTCGCCACACCACGTCCCCTCCAAGATACTCGCCGTGCAGGATATCCCGAGAACCCGGTCAGGAAAACTAGCTGAACTGGCTGTCCGGGATGTGGTTCACGGACGGGACGTGGTCCAGCAAAGTGCCCTAGCAAACCCCGGCTCCCTGTCAGAATATGAAAACCGGGAAGAGCTTCAGGACTGAGCCTCCCGCCAAACAGAAAAAGCAGCCGAGGCTGCTTTTTCTGTTTTTGAAATCGATGTTGTCCCAATAGGAAGTTTGTTCCGGTCGTATTAATTCAAACGGTTTTTATCATCCGGATCATCACCGTCTTTTCGTTCCCACTCACCGTCGAAGGTATTGCCTTCCTGAGAATTCCCGGAAAACGGATCGCGTTTGAACGGATCCTGCTCAAATGGCCCTTGCTGGTAAAAACCGCCCTGCTGGAACCCACCACCGGAGGACATGGTATTCACTTTGACCCGGCTCATCAGGTATTTGGCAATCACCGCTCTGGGACCGGGCAGGAGAATGGTCATACCCATTGCGTCGGTCATAAATCCGGGTGTCAGCAAGAGCACCCCGGCAACCGCAAGCATCACACCTTCCACAATCTGCTGCGCCGGAAGCTCGCCCTGTTGCAGGCGCTGCTGGACTGACATCAATGTCTGCAATCCCTGGCTTCTCACCAAAGATGCACCGACAAAGGCGGTAATCAGCACCAGGCAATGGTCGGCCATAAGCCGAGAATGCCACCAACCTGAATAAACAGTGCAATCTCAATAATCGGTACGGCAATAAACGCTAAAAGCAGAAATGGGAACAAAGTAAACCTCATTCGGTCGCTGACAGGGTTGTCGCTTTTCGCAACATAGCATTATCGATATGGGGGCGGAAACTGAAGATTCAATTTTTAATCGCACCACGGAAAAAAGTTGTTACAAAAGGGATGAATTTGCGTACTGATTATGTGCCAGATGAATACAAATCAAACTGTTCATTTTGGAATATAAAACATAACAATAGGAAAAATAAGAAACAAATAACCAACAAAAATTAAAAAATCGAGATTATATGTTGAGCAAGATCACAGCGTTTGAAACCAGTCCATAACGTCATACAAAAAATTGATCTTAGGCACATTCTTACTGTGTCCGGTAGATAGAATTCGCAGCCATACAGGGTGTTAAAAACCCTTCTACAGCCACAATCTCTGAGGAAAGGACTCTGCAGGTATTTGTTGGGCTAGGTACTTAATTTCTAATTATAAAGGCCAAGTCATGTCTCAGATGATTGAAACCAATGCAGCAATGGCTGCAAATGCAAATCTTGCCACCCGAATTGAAGAGGATCTTCTTGGCGAACGCCAGGTTCCGGGTGACGCTTACTGGGGTATCCACACCCTGCGTGCTGTTGAAAACTTCCAAATCTCAAGCACGACCATTTCTGATATCCCTGACTTTGTCCGCGGTATGGTTTTCACCAAGAAAGCGGCTGCCATGGCAAACAAAGAGCTGGGTGTGATCCCACCAGAAGTGGGCGATTACATCATCAAAGCCTGTGACCTTATCCTGGAAACCGGCAAGTGCATGGACCAGTTCCCGTCTGATGCCTTCCAGGGCGGTGCGGGTACCTCTGTGAACATGAACGCCAACGAAGTGGTTGCCAACCTGGCGCTGGAGCTGATGGGCCATGACAAGGGCGAGTACGACGTTGTTAACCCTAACGACCACGTCAACAAGAGCCAGTCTACCAACTGTGCCTACCCTACCGGTTTCCGCATCGCGGTTTACAACAGCATCGTGAAACTGATGGCAGCTATCGAACACCTGGAAAAAGAGTTCGACAAGAAAGCTGAAGAAAACAAAGGCATCCTGAAGATGGGCCGTACCCAGCTGCAGGACGCTGTGCCTATGACTGTTGGCCAGGAATTCCATGCGTTCGCAGTACTGCTGAAAGAAGAGATCAAGAACCTCAAGTACACTGCCGCCCTGCTGCTGGAAGTGAACCTGGGCGCAACTGCTATCGGTACCGGCCTGAACGCGGTTGCCGGCTACCAGCCTCTGGCTGTACAACGCCTGGCTGAAATCACCGGCCTGGACGTAACACCGGCAGAAGACCTGATTGAAGCAACCTCAGACTGTGGTTCATACGTAATGGTTCACGGTGCACTGAAGCGTCTGGCTGTGAAGCTGTCTAAGGTATGTAACGACCTGCGTCTGCTCTCTTCCGGCCCACGTGCTGGCCTGAACGAAATCAACCTGCCTGAAATGCAGGCCGGCTCTTCTATCATGCCTGCCAAAGTCAACCCGGTTATCCCAGAAGTGGTAAACCAGGTGTGCTTCAAGGTTATCGGTAACGACACCACGGTGACCATGGCGGCAGAAGCCGGCCAGCTGCAGCTGAACGTGATGGAGCCTGTTATCGGCCAGGCGATGTTCGAGTCTATCTCATTGCTGTCCAATGCGTGCTACACCCTGGCAGACAAGTGCGTTAACGGCATCACCGTTAACAAGGAAATCTGCGAGCAGTTCGTATTCGGCTCTATCGGTATCGTGACTTACCTGAACCCATTTATCGGTCACCACGAAGGTGACATCGTTGGCAAGATCTGCGCCGAAACCGGCAAGAGTGTCCGCGAAGTGGTTCTGGAGCGCGGCCTGCTGACCGAAGAGCAGCTGGATGACATCTTCTCTGTTGAGAACCTGATGAATCCTCAGTACAAGGCCAAGCGCTACATCTAACGCCGCTGGCAGGACCTGATTCTCTGCTATCGGGGGCAAGTACCGTCCCACTCTCCCCGGGACGGTGCTGGCTCTGAACCCCCGATTTGGCAGTAAACGGATTTTTTACCTATCGGAGCTTTACACTATGTTTCTTATTGAGTTTCTCGTCGTTCTGGCGTGTATCCTTATTGGTGCACGTATAGGAGGCATCGGCCTGGGTATCATGGGCGGTTTCGGCCTTGCTATCCTGACCTTTGTCTTTGGCCTTCAGCCAACCAGCCCACCAATCGATGTCATGCTGATGATCATGGCCGTGGTTGCCGCTGCCGCGTGTATGCAGGCTGCCGGTGGTCTGGATTATCTGGTACACCTGGCTGAAAAGCTGCTGCGCAAGCAACCTCGCTACATCAACTTTATGGCACCACTGGTCACTTACGTATTCACCATGCTGGCGGGTACCGGCCATGTGGCATACTCCGTGTTGCCTATCATCGCTGAAGTTTCACGCCGTACCGGCATCCGCCCTGAGCGCCCGATGTCTGTAGCGGTAATCGCCTCTCAGTTCGCCATTGTTGTCAGCCCAATTTCTGCCGCGACTGTTGCTATGGTCGGTGTGGTTGAACCTGCTGGTATCACCCTGGGTGACATCCTTATGGTAACCATCCCTTGTACCTTTATCGGCCTGGCTGTTGCTGCCTTTGCTGTCGGCTACATGGGTGCAGACCTGTCTAACGACGCAGAATACCAGCGTCGCATGAAGGATCCTGAGTATCGCGCCCTGATCGAAGGCACTGCAGAAGCGAACGAAAAAGAATACGTTCCAACCAAAGACGCTAAGTTCTCTGTAGGTATGTTCCTGCTGGGTTCACTGCTGGTTGTTATCTTGGGTGCAATCCCGTCTCTGCGTCCGGTATTCGAAATCGGTGGTAACGAAGTTCGACTGGGCATGGCTCATGCGATCGAAATCGTCATGCTGACTGTCGCCAGTATCACTGTGCTGGTTTGTAAGCCGAACCAGGACAAGGTATCCCGTGGCTCAGTATTCCACGCGGGTATGCGCGCCATTATCGCGATCTTCGGTATCGCATGGCTGGGTGACACCCTGTTCAACGGCCACATGGGCATGCTGAAAGAAGCGGTTCAGGGCTGGTAGAAACAGCACCTTGGGCATTCGCCTTCGCACTGTTCGGTTTCTCTGTGATGGTAAACAGCCAGGGCGCAACCACTGCTGTTCTGATGCCTCTGGGTCTGGCGCTCGGCATCGAGCCAGCTTACCTGGTTGCTATGTTCGTTGCGGTTAACGGTTACTTCTTCATTCCTAACTACGGCCCAATCATTGCCGCTATTGACTTTGACGTTACCGGCTCTACCAAGATTGGTAAGTACATCTTCAACCACAGCTTCATGATGCCGGGTATGGTAGCGATGATTGTTTCGCTGGTATTCGGTTTCGTGTTCGCAGGTATGTTCCTGTAACAGGTTGAAAACCATCATGTAAACAGAAGCCGGTCATGTGCCGGCTTTTTTTTTGCCTGAAATTCTGTTCAAGAGTTACTCAATCCCCCCACGCCACCTATTAACAAAGTTTAATATCACGAAATTTTGATACACAACCGGTCTAATAAACATATAAAAAGTGATCTGCGCCATATTATTTGTGCTGAAACACGCTAAAATTGCCCTCAGATTTAACAAGGTGCAAACGCACCACCTGCCACAATCTCTGAGGAAAGGAATCTGCGGTAATTGTCAGGCTAGGCTGTCTCCCAAGTTTTTGTTTTTTATATATAGGCCAAGTCATGTCTCAGATGATTGATAACAACGTAGCTAACGCTGCTGATTCTGCTGTTGCATTCCGGATCGAAGAGGATCTTCTTGGCGAACGCCAGGTTCCGCTGATGCTTACTGGGGTATCCACACCCTGCGTGCTGTCGAAAACTTCCAAATTTCTAACACCAAGATTTCTGACATTCCTGACTTTGTCCGCGGTATGGTTTTCACCAAGAAAGCCGCTGCCATGGCAAACAAAGAGCTGGGTGTGATCCCACCAGAAGTGGGCGATTACATCATCAAAGCCTGTGATCTTATCCTGGAAACCGGCAAGTGCATGGACCAGTTCCCGTCTGATGCCTTCCAGGGCGGTGCGGGCACCTCTGTGAACATGAACACCAACGAAGTGGTTGCCAACCTGGCACTGGAACTGATGGGCCGCGAAAAGGGCGAATACGACGTTGTTAACCCTAACGACCACGTCAACAAGAGTCAGTCTACCAACTGCGCCTACCCTACCGGTTTCCGCATCGCGGTTTACAACAGCATCGTGAAGCTGATGTCTGCGATTGCTTATCTGGAAACCGCGTTCAACGCAAAGGCAGAAGAAAACAAGAACATCCTGAAGATGGGCCGTACCCAGCTGCAGGACGCTGTGCCTATGACTGTTGGCCAGGAATTCCGTGCATTTGCGGTACTGCTGAAAGAAGAAATCAAAAACCTCAAGTACACTGCCGCCCTGCTGCTGGAAGTGAACCTGGGTGCAACAGCTATCGGTACCGGCCTGAACGCGGTTGCCGGCTACCAGCCTCTGGCAGTACAACGCCTGGCTGAAATCACCGGCCTGGAAGTTTCTGGTGCTGAAGACCTGATTGAAGCAACCTCAGACTGTGGTTCATACGTAATGGTTCACGGCGCGCTGAAGCGTCTGGCTGTGAAGCTGTCTAAGGTATGTAACGACCTGCGTCTGCTCTCTTCCGGCCCACGCGCTGGCCTGAACGAAATCAACCTGCCTGAAATGCAGGCTGGCTCTTCTATCATGCCTGCCAAAGTCAACCCGGTTATTCCTGAAGTGGTAAACCAGGTGTGCTTCAAGGTTATCGGTAACGACACCACGGTGACTATGGCGGCAGAAGCCGGCCAGCTGCAGCTGAACGTGATGGAGCCTGTTATCGGCCAGGCGATGTTCGAGTCTATCTCATTGCTGTCCAATGCGTGCTACACCCTGGCAGACAAGTGCGTTAACGGCATCACCGTTAACAAGGAAATCTGCGAGCAGTTCGTATTCGGCTCTATCGGTATCGTGACTTACCTGAACCCATTCATCGGTCACCACGAAGGTGACATCGTTGGCAAGATCTGCGCCGAAACCGGCAAGAGTGTCCGCGAAGTGGTTCTGGAGCGCGGCCTGCTGACCGAAGAGCAACTGGATGACATCTTCTCTGTTCAGAACCTGATGCACCCTGAGTACAAGGGCAAGCGCTACGCTTAATCGCACTTGAAACAGAAAACGCCCCCTTACCGGGGCGTTTTAGCGTCACAAAACCAATAATTCCAACCAGGTAAACACAACATGATTGGTATAGAGCTTTTAATTGTCCTCGCGTTTATTTTTGTCGGTGCCCGAATAGGCGGCATCGGTATTGGCTTTGCCGGCGGTGCCGGTGTGCTGGTACTCTCTCTGGGACTGGGAATCCCGGCAGGCCATATTCCGGTTGATGTGATTCTCATCATCATGTCCGTCATCACAGCCATTGCAGCGATGCAGGTTGCCGGCGGGATGGACTGGCTGGTAGACCTCGCAGAACAATTCCTCCGCAAGAATCCGAAACGCATCACCTTCTACGCCCCTATCGTTACCTATTTTATGACGTTGCTAGCTGGCACCGGCCACACCGCTTTCTCAACGCTTCCGGTTATTGCTGAAGTTGCCAAAGAGCAAGGTGTCCGCCCGTCCCGACCACTGTCTATTGCGGTTGTTGCTTCACAGATTGCTATCACTGCCTCCCCAATTTCTGCCGCCGTCGTCTTTTTCTCTGGCATCCTCGAGCCAATGGGTGTTGATTACCTGATGCTGCTGGCTATCTGTATTCCGACAACGTTTATCGCCTGTATGATTGGTGCATTCGTCGCGAACTTCCTCGGCTGCGAGCTGAAAGATGATCCGGTCTACCAAGAGCGCCTGGCAAAAGGCCTGATCAAGCTCCAGGGCGGTACAAAGCGTGAAATCCTGCCGACGGCCAAGATGTCTGTTTACATCTTTGTTGTCGCCATTCTTGCTGTAGTGGCTTATGCACCATGATCAGCGACACCGTGGGCCTTATCCAGAACCCGGCGCTGGGCCGTAACCACGCATCATGGTGTTTATGCTGACCGCAGCAACCCTAATTGTGACCACCACCAAGATTGATGCGTCCAAAATTGCCAACGCAGCAACCTTCAAATCCGGCATGAGCGCCTGTGTATGCGTACTGGGTGTGGCTTGGCTGGGCGATACCTTTGTGTCTGCCCACATCGACGGTATTAAAGAGTTGGCGGCAGAAATCCTGGAAAACTATCCATGGATGCTGGCAGTTACCCTGTTCTTCGCTTCTATGCTGCTCTACTCACAGGGTGCCACCACCACTGCCCTGATGCCTGCCGCCCTGGCTATCGGCGTCGCACCGCTGACAGCGATTGCATCATTTGCCGCAGTGAGTGCGCTGTTTGTCCTGCCGACTTACCCAACCCTGCTCGCAGCAGTGGAGATGGATGACACAGGATCAACCCGCATCGGTAACCTGGTATTCAACCACCCGTTCTTTATCCCGGGTGTCGTGACTATTGCCTCTTCCGTTGCCCTTGGTTTTGCTTTTGGTGGCCTGTTTATTTAAGCCTGCCAACTAAGCTCAAACCCTCCTCAAAGCCGGTTTCAAACCGGCTTTTTTGCACCTGATTGAAACTCCTTTCCAGATTTTCCGGTCTGAGTGATATAGTTGCCACTAATCCTTTGGTTATTTTTTCAACATGACACCGAGAGCAATGATTTCATCAGGAACCCGTTTTCTATCCCTGTTGATGCTTGTGTTGAGCCTTGGCTTTATTGCCCCGGCCCAAGCCGCTTTTAACTTTGGCGCACAGGCAGAGGATCCGCAGTTTGTCCCGGTAGACGAAGCCTTTCCTTTTAATTTTTCCCAACAGGGCAATACTGTCCGTCTCGACTGGCAGGTAAAACCCGACTATTACCTCTATGAGCAGCGCATTAAGGTAGAAACCAAGAATGGCGCTGAAATTGGCCCACTTAAAATGCGCCGGGGTGAGCCGCATAACGATGAGTTTTTTGGTGAGGTGAATATTTATACCACCCCGCTGGAAATCACCGTACCACTGCTTAAAGCAAGCGACACCAGTGAACTGATTGTCCACTACCAGGGCTGCGCCAAAGCCGGGTTCTGTTACCCACCGGAAATCCGTACCATTCCATTGATGGCGGTGAATGCTGTTACCAATACACCTGACAGCACGAAAACAGACGCCTCTTCAGCACAAACTAAACAGCCGGTTATCCAGAATGACGGCTCCGCCGATGCACAGCTTGCCCAATCACTGGCCGACAACTGGTGGCAACCGCTTCTGTTCCTGGCGCTGGGCATTGGCCTTGCATTCACACCTTGTGTACTGCCGATGTACCCGATCCTCACCGGCATTGTTCTGGGTGGAGGAAAACTCTCTCAGGGTAAAGCGTTCCGGCTGGCATTTATCTACGTCCAAGGGATGGCGCTGACTTATACCTTGCTCGGTCTGGTGGTTGCCTCTGCCGGGCTTCAGTTCCAGGCTGCTCTCCAGCATCCTTATGTTCTGATTGGCCTCAGCGTCATGTTTGTTGCACTGGCACTTTCGATGTTCGGGCTTTACTCCCTGCAATTGCCATCCGGTATGCAAACCTGGCTGAACAATCTCAGCAATCAGCAAAAGGGCGGCAGCACTGCCGGCGTATTTGCGATGGGGGCTATATCCGGCCTTATTTGCTCTCCGTGCACCACTGCACCGCTTTCCGGCGCGCTCCTGTACGTTGCCCAAACTGGCGATCTGTTGTTTGGCGGGATCACCTTGTATGCGCTGGCAATCGGCATGGGTATCCCTCTGATATTGGCAGCGATGTTTGGCAATAAATTGCTGCCGAAAGCCGGGAACTGGATGAATTACGTGAAGGTATTCTTCGGTTTTGTGTTGCTGGCCGTTCCTCTGTTCTTGCTGGAGCGCATCATCCAGAGCATCTTGCCAACTATGGCTGGGCGCTGCTTGGCCTCACCTTTGCAGCATGGCTCTACCACACCAAAACCAAGATGCCTGCAGGGTGGCAATCCAGCCTGGTTGGCATTGTCGCGATTCTGGGTATTTCAGCATCCGGCATTTCCCTCTACCAAAATTACACCGGCCAGCCTCAGGCAAGCGAAACACAAAGCCAGCATGTCACGTTCACCAAAGTCGACACTGTCAGTGAATTGAATAAACAGCTGGAATTGGCCAAAGCGGCCGGTAAGCCGGTTATGCTGGATTTCTACGCTGACTGGTGTGTGTCCTGTAAAGAGTTCGAGAAGTACACTTTTAATAATGCTGACGTGATGCCTCTGCTGGAAAACGTTGTGCTGCTGCAGGCGGATGTCACCAAAAGCGAGCCGGATGATATCGCCCTTCTCCAGCAACTTGATGTGCTCGGACTGCCGACCATTGATTTTTGGGATGCAGAAGGGAATCCACTTCCTCAGGCACGACTGACAGGCTTCATGAAGGCAGAGCCTTTTATCAAGCACCTAAAAAGCCATTACATTGTCCAATAATCTGATACCCGCCACCCAGCGGGTATTTTGTTTCACACCAATGATCCAGCTCTTAAATCCCCACATATGCCATTGATTTCATCCGAGCGGAGGTGTTAGCTTTTTCTTAACAATCCAAGGATGAGCCGGACCATGGACGCCAACTACACAATCGTCATCGCTGACGACCATCCGCTGTTTCGCAATGCATTGTTCCAGTCAGTGCATATGGCCATCAGTGGTGCTAACCTGCTGGAAGCAGACAGCCTGGACAGCCTGATTTCACTGTTAGACAAAGACCCGGACGTCGATCTGCTGCTTCTCGACCTGAAAATGCCGGGAGCAAACGGTATTTCCGGCCTGGTCCAGCTTCGCGCCCAGTTCCCGGATCTGCCCATAGTTGTTATCTCAGCCACCGAGGACGCCCCCATTATCCGACAGGTTAAATCCCACGGTGCCTTTGGTTTCATTCCCAAATCTTCTGATATGCGCTCGTTGATACAGTCCCTCAATCAGGTGTTGGACGGGGAAATGTGCTTCCCGGAAGGTATCGATGACGGAGCCGGGGATGATGACCTGACCGCGAAGATAGCCACCCTCACGCCACAGCAACACAAAGTGCTGAGCATGCTGTCTGACGGGCTGCTTAACAAGCAGATTGCTTACGAGCTTGATGTGTCCGAAGCCACCATCAAGGCGCATATGACGGCCATCTTCCGCAAGCTTGGCGTCAAGAACCGCACCCAGGCGGTTATCCTGCTCCAGCAGATGGATATCGGTTAAAAATCACCCATCCGGGTGTACGCATCCGGATGATTATCAAGAAATTCCCGCCAATCCTTATTTTCTTGCCCTACCCAGTATTAGACTTTAGGCGAATGTAACATTTCGTTAACACCGTAAAAGTGTGTCCATTCTCACGCCAACCCGCATAAACACAGGATCTAACGCCATTTTCAGTCGACTAAAGTTGCACTGTTTCCTTGACCCAAGCTTGCTATTGTCTAGGGGTAACATTCCATTAACGTGTCACTTTAAGGAGATGGTGATGTCTCTGGATAAAAATAAAGAAATGGCGAAAGCCTACTGGGACAAAAACGTTAAGCTGATGGTTCGCTTAATGATTGTCTGGTTCGTTGTATCGTTTGGTTGCGGCATTTTGTTTGTCGACGTACTGAACAACTTCCAAATTGGCGGCTACAAACTGGGCTTCTGGTTTGCACAGCAGGGGTCTATTTACGTATTCCTCGGGATAATTTTCGTATATGCGCGTCAGATGCGAAAAATCGACCGTGAATTCGGCGTAGACGAGTAAGGAGCCTGAAAAATGGATTTGAAAACCATCACGTATATAGTTGTCGGGTTTACTTTCGCCCTGTATATCGGTATCGCAATCTGGGCCCGCGCGGGTTCAACTAAAGAGTTTTACGTTGCCGGCGGCGGCGTTAACCCTATTGCGAATGGTATGGCAACAGCCGCGGACTGGATGTCTGCAGCATCATTCATCTCTATGGCGGGTCTGATTGCTTTATGGGATACGGCGGTTCTGTGTTCCTGATGGGCTGGACCGGCGGTTATGTTCTGCTGGCACTGCTTCTGGCACCTTACCTGCGTAAGTTCGGTAAGTTTACCGTGCCGGAGTTTGTCGGCGAGCGCTTCTACTCCAACACTGCCCGCGTTGTAGCGGTAATCTGTCTGATCATTGCATCTGTCACTTATGTAATTGGCCAGATGAAAGGTGTCGGCGTAGCATTCGGCCGTTTCCTGGAAGTGGATTACGATACCGGTCTCTACATCGGTATGACTATCGTATTCCTCTACGCGGTTATGGGCGGCATGAAGGGTATTACCTACACCCAGATTGCTCAGTACTGTGTACTCATCCTGGCATACACTATCCCAGCAGTATTTATCTCCCTGCAACTGACCGGTAACCCGCTGCCACAGCTTGGCCTCGGTTCAACCATGGCAGGTACAGATGCTTATCTGCTTGACCGTCTTGACCAGGTCGTCACCGAACTCGGGTTCAGCCAATACACCACAGCGGTACGCGGCGACACCCTGAACATGTTCGTTTACACCATGTCACTGATGATTGGTACGGCAGGTCTGCCACACGTTATCATCCGCTTCTTTACTGTACCTAAGGTCCGTGACGCACGTACATCTGCAGGTTGGGCACTGTTCTTCATCGCTATCCTGTACACCACTGCACCGGCTGTTGCTGCAATGGCTCGTCTGAACCTGATGGATACCGTTAACCCGGCTCAAGGCCAGAACCTGGCTTATGATGAGCGTCCTCAGTGGTTCAAGAACTGGGAAGTCACCGGCTTGCTGAAGTTCGACGACAAGAACAACGACGGCAAGATCCAGTACACCCCGGATCCAAAGACCAACGAACTGAACGTTGACCGTGACATCATGGTACTGGCGAACCCAGAAATCGCGAAACTGCCAAACTGGGTAATCGCACTGGTAGCGGCGGGTGGTTTGGCGGCGGCATTGTCCACTGCGGCAGGTCTGTTGCTGGCAATCTCTTCAGCGGTCTCGCATGACCTGTTGAAGGGCGTACTGATGCCGGATATTTCTGAGAAAAACGAGTTGATGGCAAGCCGGATTGCAATGGCAGTCGCAATTGCGGTGGCCGGTTACCTCGGGCTCAACCCACCGGGCTTTGCGGCAGGTACGGTAGCACTGGCATTTGGCCTGGCAGCATCGTCCATCTTCCCAGCCTGATGATGGGTATCTTCAGCAAGAAGATTAACAAAGAAGGCGCTATCGCCGGTATGATTGCCGGTATCAGTGTCACCCTGTTCTACGTATTCCAGCACAAGGGCATCCTGTTCGTTGCTGACTGGAAATACCTCCAGAGCTGGGGCAGCAACTGGTTCCTGGGCATTGAGCCAAATGCCTTCGGTGCAATCGGTGCTGTGTTCAACTTCGCTGTTGCTTACATCGTCTCCGGTATGACAGAAGAAACGCCGGATGAAGTGAAAGAACTGGTAGAGCACGTACGTATCCCAACGGGTGCGGGCGACGCCCAGTCACACTAATACAAAGCAATAAACGAAAAGCCCCTTTACGGGGCTTTTTTTCTCCCTCAGAAAGGTTATCTTCTGTTTTATTTGGCAATGGATTTGTATTGCCGGCTTTAATTACCGCGTCAGGGATGCCCTATGTTTAAGAACAAACACCTCATTCTGGCTATGTTGATAGCCCCTGTTCTGGCCGTTATCGCCTACTTTGGTGTCGACCTTGCCGTCAGTGAAAAACCCCATGCCGCAAAAGAAGGGGAAACTTACAAACTGGTTGCGCGCTCAAACTGCCGTTACACCTCCGGGCTTTGTGACCTGGAAAACGGTGACTTTGAAGTCCAGCTCCGTTCTGAGTCCCTGACGGCTGACAGCCTTGTGCTGACCCTTTCCTCAAAATTTCCCCTGCAGGGTGCCAAGATTGCGCTTGTACCGGACAAATCATCGTCCCGCCAGCCGGAAAACATGAATGCAAACAATACCGATGGCACAAACTGGTCCATTACCCTGCCGGCTCCAACCACAGACAGCAGCCAGATTCGCCTGGTAGTCAGCGCTGACGGCACACTCTATTTTGCCGATACCCCAGCGACATTTATTGAATATAAAACCTTCTTTACGGAAGACCAGAAAGACAACAGCTGATTGAATTCAAAAACGAAAAACGGAACCGCGAGGGTTCCGTTTTTGATTCTAGCCGTGGGAGAGGGATGACCGCGCCGCAGAGAAAATGGTTTGAACCTGCACTTCAAATGCCTGCTCACTCAGCCAGTGACTGACATCCTGCCAACCATCTGTCGCCAGCAGATCCAGGTGATCGACCTGCATGTCCCCGGAAACAGGGTCGTAGTTTCCCTCCATACGAACGACGCCAACTTCCGTCTCAAGCCGCCCAATCTGAAAAGGTAGCATCAGTTTCCTCCCTGGTTAAGCACTCCTGAGCTTCAAGGTTTAACCGGTTTTGAGATAAAACCAAAGCCCAGATTCAGAATAGTCTGCCGGGTCTCCGGTGTCCGATCCGCGCTAATCACCACACCGCGGAACTGCATACCCAGCTTTAACCGACACTGCTGCAGAACCTGAAGCCCGGTCTGGTCATTCGCCAAGTGGTAATCACTCAAAATAAACTGGGGCACCCAGTCATCTTCAAGCTGACGCATGGCCTCAAACACGTCGGTGGCACATCGCACATCGCACCCCCAGCGGCTGAGCAAGTTCTCCATCCCGAGCAAAATATCGGTATCGTTGTCCACGCACAATACACGAAGGTGAGACAGAGGCTGATTACGTACAGGAACTGCTTCCTGCTCCTCATTCTCTTGCTGCCCGATGGCTTTGTTCACCAGGATTGAAAAGACGGTTCCTTCCTCCGGCCAGGAGCGAAGGCCAAGCGGCTGCCCCAGGATCCGGCTGATCCCCCGGGCAATAGCGAGCCCAAGTCCCAGCCCCTGCTCTGCCCCTTTACGGTCGATACGGGTGAACTCATGGAAGATGTCTGCCTGCCGCTCTTCCGGGATCCCCGGCCCATTATCCCACACCTCAATCCGGTAGCGGTCGCGCTCCCGGCGCACACCAAGCAGCACCTTGCCATGGGGGTTATAACGGAAAGCATTTGTGAGGAAGTTCTGCAGTACCCGGCGCAGCATCCGACGGTCTGAGCGCACCCGGATATGGGTTGGCAGCACCCGAAACGTTACCGCCTGTTGGCTTGCCAATACCCCGAATTCAGCTTCAAGCGTCGAGAAAACTTCGTTCAGGCTGAATTCTTCAATCTTCGCTTTCATCTTGCCGGACTCAAGCCGGGAAATATCCAGCAGATCCCCGATAAGATCTTCCGCTGCGCCCAGGCACTTTCGATATGCCCGGAGAGCTTCACCACTTCACCTTCCCTTGCTACTTCACTCAGGGATGATGCAAACAAACGCGCGGCGTTGAGCGGTTGCATGAGGTCATGGCTGACCGCAGCAAGGAAGCGGCTTTTCGACTGGCTGGCAAGTTCAGCCTTGCGGCTCGCCGATACCAGCCGGGTATTGAGGGATTCCAGTTCCCGGGTACGCTCTGTCACCCGCGCTTCCAACGTTTCATTAGACTGCTTCAGCGCCTGCTCAGCCTGTCGGAAGGCAGTAATGTCGGAGAAGGTCATAACAAACCCGCCGTTTGGCATCGGGTTCCCCTGCACTTCAATCACCTTGCCATCCGGCCTGACCCGCGAGGACGTGTGAGGGGAGCCACAGCGCAGGTATTCGACCCGCTTGCGGACATGCACCTCAGGATCCCCCGGTCCACAAAGACCGCGCTCGGCATTAAAACGGATAAGGTCGGCGATTGGGCGCCCGACCTGGATAAGCCCCGGCGGGAAGCTGAACATATCGACATAGCGCTGATTCCATGCCACCAGCCTGAGCTGTTTATCGACAACGGAAATGCCCTGGTTGATGTGCTCAATCGCCCCTTGCAAAAGCCCCCGGCTGAAATCAAAAAGCTCTGAAGCCTCATCGACAATGGTCGCTATTTCCTCAAGCTGCATGTTGCGCCCCTGAAGCGCAGACATCAGAACCAGCCTTGCCGAGGACGCACCAAACACACCGGCCAATACGCGTTCGGTATGCCGGATGAGTGCCGCAGGCGCCTGTTGCTGAGGCAGGAATTCCTGCCCATGGACATCGCTGAACTGGCGGAAAGCCTGCCGCACGCGCTTGCGACCAACAAAACGCGCTGCCAGCATCTCCAGCTCTGCAACTGTCACACGGGTTTGATACAGTCCGCCGTTGTCATTTTCCGGCAGCGGTGTCCCGATAAATGCTGCCGCCTGCAAACGCTCACTCAACGATGGGCGAGTCAGTCTCGACACCAACATAAAGCAACCGATATTCACCACCAGACTCAGCGCCATACCCCAGTCAACCGCCGTCAGGGTAGACAGCAACGGCAGCGCCGGCGGTTCAAGCAGCCAAAGCACCACATTGCTTCCAGCGTCCCCAGCCAGCATGTCAGTCTGCATCATCAGGGTCATCAGCCAGACAGAAAACCCTGCAATCAGGCCGGCATACACCCCTTTGGTATTTGCCGGACGCCAGTAGATTCCGCCCACCAGCGCAGGGGCAAACTGGGCAATAGCAGCAAAGGAGAGAAAACCGATTGAAGAAAGTGACGGCAGCTCATTAATAAGGTGGTAAAACCCCCAGGCACCGAAAATAATCAGGAAAATCAGGCGCGCCGGATATTGAGCAGCAGGCCGGAGAACTGGGTGAAGTTGCGACCGGACATCCGCATCCGACGGAAAACCAGCGGCAACACAATGTCATTCGACACCATGATCGCAAGCGCAATGGTAGAGACAATGACCATGCCACTGGCCGCCGAGGTGCCACCAAGGAAAGCAAGAAGCGCAATCAGGTCCGAACCGGCTTTGAGTGGCAGGTTGATCACGTAGCTGTCCGCCGGGGCATCCGGCAGCCAAATCTGCCCGGCAAAGGCAAGGGGCAACACAAACAGACCCATCAGTACCAGGTAACCGGGGAACACCCAGCGGGCAAGGTGCAGGTGGGAAGCCCGGGAGTTCTCCACCACCATGGTATGAAACTGGCGGGGCAGGCAGAAAATAGCGGCAACCGTCAAAATCGTATGGATGAAAAACGAACCCCAATCTGGCGTTCCCAAAATATGGTTTTGGGTAAATTGTCCGCTGACCGGCGTTTCCATTAACCAGAACAGGGCAAATATACCCACAGTGAGAAATGCCACCAGCTTGACGATGGACTCAAACGCCACCGCCATCATCATCCCGCGATGGTGTTCGGTGTTGTCGATATGCCGGGTACCAAAGAGGATGGTAAACATGGCAAGGGAGATACACACCAGCCAGACCGCCTGATCTTCCCCGCTTCCCTCACCAACTTCCAGGTTAGGTGCAATCAGGTCCAGACCCATGGTAATACCGCGAAGCTGAAGTGCGATATAAGGCAGGATGCCGATAACCGCGATTACGGTAACCATCACTGCCAGCCCCTGAGATTTGCCATAGCGTGCAGCGATAAAATCGGCAATTGACGTAATGTGTTCGCGCTTGGCAATCAGGATAAGCCGGGCCAGAAAGCGCCAGCCAAAGGTAAAAACCAGGATAGGGGCAATATAGATAGGCAGGAATGACCAGGCAGAGCTGCTGGCCTGGCCGACGGTCCCGTAAAATGTCCACGATGTGCAATAAACAGCGATGGAGAGGCTGTAAATCCAGGGTTGCCAGCGGGACAGGCGCCGGGCGCGCCGGTCACCGTACCACGCAATAAAAAACAGGACACCGAGGTATATCAGTGTCACCGGGACTACGATCCATCCTTGTTCCATAACCTATCCCTGAGTCTCTGGCCGGTACTTCCCTCACCCGCCATATCCAACTGGTATTATTCTATCTTTTGCGGTTTGAGCTTTACCAGCAAGGCCGTCCCAGCCATGACCGCCATCACCCAAAATGTGCCTGCGCCCGTCATTTCATATAACTCTCCGCTGATTGCCGTCATCAATGCCATAAAGGCACCGAGAGGCAGCGCGCTGTACAAAGCCTGAAGGGCAACAATGCGGCTCTCCCCGTCCTGCTGAATATATTGCATGGCAGCAAGGTGCGCGATTGCAAAGCTGACCCCGTGAAGCCCCTGTGCCAGTGTGACCGGAATAACCGCAGACGTCGACGCAATCACAACCCAACGAACCACCGCTCCAATAGCGGCAATACGGAATAGCGCCTGCGCGCTCCAGCCCCGAAACAGCTTCCCGGCCACCGCAAACATCACCACTTCAACAAAGACACCGAAACTCCAAAGGTAGCCAATACTTTGCTCTGAATACCCCTCTGACTTCCAATAAAGGGCGCTGAACCCGTAATACGCAGCGTGGCTGCCCTGAATAAGCGCGATAATTGAAAGGAAGCGAATGACCGAGCTATCACGCAGCAACGCAAAGACTTTCGGCCTGACGGTTGCCATGGACGGTTTCCCTTCTGGCATCGGGTTGGGCTCGAGCATTGACATGGCTATGGTATAAACCAATCCGAGCCCGGCAATGTAAGGAATCCACTTCGGCCCCCACAATCCGGCCACCCAGCCCACAACCGTAGAGCCGACAATAAAGGCTACCGAGCCCCACAGCCGGGTTTTGCCATAATCGAGCAACCCTATCCGTGTGTAATAGTTTGCCAGCGCATCAGAGACCGGCACGCTCGGCCCTACCAACAGGTTAAAGAACACCGTTGCCAGCGAAAGCAGAAAAAAATCTGCCCCAGCAGCTAAATGGCTTATACAGGCCACCAGGCCAAGAAAGCTAAGCACGCGCAGCCCCGGCAGCAAGTGTTCCACCCGATGGAAAAGGGGCGTAATAAACAGGTTTGCCACGCAACGGGTTGCCAGGCCAAGGCCGAGAATCAGCCAATGTCTGCCGCAGACAGGCCAAGCCACGCCATCCACACCGCCCAAAACGGCAGGTACACGCCATAGCAGAAAAAGAACCCGGAATAATATTGAGAAAGCCAGACAAACGGACTGACGGAACGTATTGAACACGAAGAAGGCATAAAAAAACAGTCAAAGGGAAACGTTTGCGGCCATTATGCCTGCAAAGCAAAAACGCAGCCAGCGCATCATTATCCGGACAGTAGACTAAAGTCGGCTGGCACATGTCTGGGGAGTACGACAGACTTAACTGAAGCCGGAACCGGTTGTACATCAGGCAATTTGCCGGGTTTCACCGGGTCTAACCGCGACCGCAAGAGGGAATCCATGCCAGACAGATTTGACGCCTCACTGACCCCGTTCGACCGCCTTTCCCCCCAAGAGCAACATAAGCTGCGCTCCTCGCTGGATGTCGGTTATTTTCGGGGTGGTGAGACTATCGTGGAAGCAGGGAAAGAACCCGGTCATCTTCTGATCATCATAAAAGGCAGCGTTGAGGAGTTTTCCGCATCCAGCAACGAGATTTACGCCCACTATACCAATGATGATCTTTTCGATATCCCCTCGCAGTTCGGCAAACCCAGCAAACACAACTACAAGGCACTGGAAGACACGCTCTGTTACCTGCTTCCCTCAGAAATATTCCGGGACCTCTATAACGCCAACGGCGAGTTTGCGGCGTATTTTGACAACAGTCTTTCCAAGCGCCAGCAACTCGTCGAACAGGCTCAGCAAAAGCAGAACCTGGCAGAATTTATCCTGACAAGGGTCGATGACTCTACTATCCAGCAGGCTGTGGTGGTGCCGGGAAGTATCACCATAGGCGACGTCACCGCCCAGATGCGCCAGCAAAAAGCAGACTGTGTGATGGTAAAACTGGAAAATCACCCTCACCCGTGGGGGATCGTCACCCGGACCAACCTGCTCCATGCCTTGGTTCTCGACGGATATTGTGTCGACAGCCCCATCAGCGAAATTGCCACCTCCCCGGTTATCCAGATTGAAAAGGGGGAATACCTCTATACCGCCATGCTGGCAATGACCCGGGAGAAGGTAAAACGGGTACAGGTCATGGACGGCGAGGAGTGTGTCGGCCAATTAGACCTGACACAGGTACTGAGCCTTTTCGCCACCCACTCCCATGTCCTGACCCTGCGCATTGCCCGGGCAGAGAGTATTGAAGAGCTGGCCATTGCCGCACACGGTCAGCGCAAGCTAGTGCAGACACTGGTCACCAACGGTATCCACACTAAATTCATGATGGAGCTGCTGGCGACCGTTAATGAGCAGATTATCGAAAAAGCCTTTCGCCTGGTTGTTCCACCCAAGTACCAGCAACACTGCTGCCTGATGGTGCTTGGCTCTGAAGGGCGCGGGGAGCAAATCCTGAAAACCGACCAGGACAACGCGTTGATTTTGGATAACGATGTCGACTGGCCGGATTGCGCTGAAGTAATGAACCAGTTCTCCCAGACGCTGGCACAACTTGGCTACCCACCTTGCCCCGGTAACGTGATGGTCAGTAACCCCAAGTGGGTCAAAACCCAGACGGACTGGATCCAGACTATTCGGGTTATGACGCAAAATGCCAACCACAGCAGCTTGATGGACCTTTCTATCATCGCCGACTGCCACGCCGTTGCGGGTAACAAAAGCCTGATTGAGCCTGTTGAGGAAACGCTCAGTGATTGCACCAAGGGCAACATGCTGCTGCTCAATACCTTTATCCGCGCCGCCCTGGCGTTTCGGGTACCGCTTTCCCTGTTCGGTAACCTCAAAGCAGACAAAGACGGACTGGATGTGAAAAAAGGCGGTATTTTCCCGATCGTCCACGGACTGCGTGCGCTGGCGCTGGAAAAAGGGTTAAAGGAAAAGAACTCCTTTGACCGTCTCCATGCCCTGAGAGGAATGGGTTATCTTGAGGAAGACACAGCATCCAACCTCGAAGAAGCGCTTAAGCTATTTATCTCACTCCGGCTTTCTTCCCAGTTAGAAGAAGACGCTTCCAGCAATAATCTCGATGTTTCACGGCTGCCACGAACTGAGCGTGATCTGTTACGTCACAGCCTGCACATCGTGAAGAAATTTAAAGAGTGGCTGGCTTTCCACTACCACGTCAGGGATTAACCGGACATCATGAACGTTTTACGCCGCCTCTGGTACAGGCGAAAGTATCAGGACACACCATTTGCTTCTCTCTTTGATGCGCCAGATAAGGGGGAACTGGTAGCGCTGGACTGCGAAACCACCAGCCTGGATCCCAAGCATGCAGAACTGGTAACCATTGCGGCAGTGCGGATCCGGGCAAACCAGATACTGACCAGCCAGCCGCTGCAACTTGCGCTTCATGCACCGGATACCCTCGACGGCGTGTCTGTCGCTATTCACCGCATACGCCACCAGGATCTCAAACAGGGGCTGAGGGACAGGGAAGCGATGGAAAAGCTGCTCGATTTTATCGGTAACCGGCCTGTCGTGGGTTACCACATCCGCTACGACATGGAAATCTTAAGCCGCTACAGCCGCCGGTTGTTTGGTTTCCCGCTGCCAAACCCGTTGGTTGAAGTCAGCCACATGTACCAGCAGCGGCTGGAGAGGCTGCTTCCCAACGCCTACTACGATCTCAGCATCGAGGCGATAACCCGGCACCTCAAGCTGCCGGATTCCAGCCGGCACGACGCCTGGCTGATGCTATTTCAGCGGCGCTGATTTATGTCAGGCTCAAGTACGGTTCCGTCAATACGCTGACCGGCTATTAGGGTCTCAATCTCGCTCTCTGTTTCATATATCCCCTCACGTTGCAGTTTCGCGACAACTTGATCATCCCCTCACAATTAGGATTAAAGCCAAGGAAATGTGCACATCCGCGCCACAGTCCTCCTAAAGTCTAATTGTCCATAATTCCTATCTATCAGACTGTTATAGGCACGGTATCGCCGCCACGCGCAGACGGTGCTCAATAAACTAAATCCGGCACGGTTATCCGGCATGATTTCGCGTAATTTTCTGTAGTCCACGCGTTAACGCGTCATCCGCCTCTTACCGATTGACCGGCAAAATATAAAGGAACAAGGAGATTCAGGATGAGTGAGGTCCATGTATATCCAGTAAACCCGGATATTAAGGCTAAGGCACACGCCGATAACGATACCTACCAGGCGATGTACCAGCAGTCAGTGACCGACCCGGAAGGGTTTTGGGGAGAGCAAGGCAAGATTGTTGACTGGATCAAGCCTTACACCAAAGTAAAGGAAACCTCCTTTGATACTGGCCATGTCAGCATCAAGTGGTTTGAAGACGGCCAGCTTAACGTTTCCGCCAACTGTATTGACCGCCACCTTGCCACACGCGGTGACAAGACAGCCATTATCTGGGAAGGTGACGACCCGTCTGATGACAAGACCCTGACCTTTAACGAACTCCATGAAGACGTCTGTAAGTTCGCCAACGCGCTGAAAGCCCAGGGCGTACGCAAGGGTGATGTCGTTTGTATCTACATGCCGATGGTTGTGGAAGCCGCCGTCGCCATGCTGGCTTGTACCCGCATCGGTGCTGTCCACACTATCGTATTCGGTGGCTTCTCTCCGGAAGCACTAGCCGGACGTATTATCGACTCAGATGCCAAAGTCGTCATCACTGCCGATGAAGGCGTCCGTGGTGGCCGCGCTGTTCCACTCAAGAAGAACGTGGACGAAGCCCTGACCAACCCTGAAGTCAAAACCATCAGCAAAGTGGTGGTCTTCCAGCGTACCGGCGGTGACATCGACTGGCATGAGCACCGTGATGTATGGTGGCACAAGGCAACGGCTGATCAGCCGGCCGAATGTGCACCAGAGCCAATGAATGCTGAAGACCCGCTGTTTATCCTTTACACCTCCGGCTCTACCGGCAAACCAAAAGGCGTGCTGCACACCACCGGCGGTTACCTGGTTTACGCCACCATGACGTTCAAGTACGTCTTTGACTACCAGGAAGACGAAGTGTTCTGGTGTACGGCGGATGTGGGCTGGATTACCGGTCACAGCTACCTGGTTTACGGGCCGCTTTCCAACGGCGCGACCACCATCTTGTTTGAAGGCGTGCCAAACTACCCTTCCACTGCCCGCATGAGCGAAGTGGTCGACAAGCACAATGTCAATATTCTTTATACCGCCCCAACAGCAATCCGCGCATTGATGGCAAAAGGTAATGAGGCTGTTGAAGGCACGCACCGCAAGTCTCTGCGCATCATGGGTTCAGTGGGTGAGCCTATCAACCCAGAAGCCTGGGAGTGGTACCACCGCACTATCGGTGACGAGCGCTGCCCGATTGTTGATACCTGGTGGCAAACCGAAACTGGCGGCATCCTGATTACACCGCTCCCTGGCGCAACAGACCTCAAACCTGGCTCAGCCACTCGTCCGTTCTTTGGTGTCCAGCCTGCGCTGGTCGACAACATTGGTAACATCCTCGATGGTGCAACCGAAGGTAACCTGGTTATCCTCGATTCCTGGCCGGGTCAGATGCGCACTGTGTACGGCGATCATGACCGCTTCGAGCAGACTTACTTCTCTACCTTCAAAGGCATGTACTTTACCGGTGATGGTGCCCGTCGTGATGAAGACGGCTACTTCTGGATCACCGGCCGTGTGGATGATGTACTGAACGTATCCGGCCACCGTATGGGTACGGCAGAAATTGAGTCGGCGCTGGTTGCTTTCGACAAGATTGCAGAAGCAGCGGTCGTGGGTGTGCCTCATGACATCAAGGGCCAGGCTATCTATGCCTATATCACCCTCAATGCCGGGGAAGTACCAAGTGCTGAGCTTCACAAAGAAGTGAAAGACTGGGTGCGTAAGGAAATCGGACCTATCGCCACACCGGATTTCATGCACTGGACGGACGCACTGCCGAAAACACGCTCCGGTAAGATCATGCGCCGTATCCTGCGTAAGATTGCCACGGGCGACACATCCAATCTGGGTGATACATCAACTCTGGCCGATCCGTCTGTTGTTGAACGCCTGATTGCGGAAAAACAGAACCTGTCGTGATTTTCCCTGACGGGAAAGACATTTACGCTAAAGGCTGCGCAATCGCAGCCTTTTTTATATTCCCCTCTGTAGCGTTTCTGTTACATCCCAGACAGATTTTTGGGCTGGAAAAAGCCCGGACATCAGCCCTCTGCAAAGACTGAAAAGAAAAGGGCTGGCGGCGTTCTTGCGGAGATTAGACCAGTATTTTGCTGCGATTTGCTTTGAATTCTCTATAATTGGCCAGACACGAAAAAATTTCGTCCAATTATTGTTGCCAGCAATACGGCTTATCGCTAAAAATGGACGTTCGGGACTTTTCGTCGCAACTTACCGGTAAATTGCATCATTATGGCTAAAGATCACAAAATTTTATTGCTCAATGGCCCAAATCTGAATTTGCTGGGTCTCCGCGAGCCAGGCCACTACGGCAATCAAACTCTGGATAACATTGTCGTAAACCTGACAAAACAGGCTGAAGATCTTGGTATTACTCTCGAACATATTCAGTCAAACGCGGAACATGAGCTGATCAATGCTATCCACCAGGCATATGGTAACGTCGATTTCATCATTATAAATCCCGCGGCGTTTACTCACACCAGTGTGGCAATACGCGATGCATTGCTCGGTGTTGCAATCCCATTTATTGAAGTCCATTTGTCCAACGTGCATGCACGTGAGCCATTCCGTCAGCATTCCTACCTGTCTGATAAGGCAGTAGGTGTTATTTGCGGATTGGGGGCAGATGGATATAAATTCGCCCTGCAGGCAGCCGCTCGCCGCCTGCAGTCTGCTTGAACCACACAACAGATTCAAAGAGAAGAGACCATGGATATTCGTAAAATCAAGAAGCTGATCGAGTTGGTAGAAGAGTCTGGAATCGCCGAACTGGAAATCTCAGAAGGCGAAGAGTCTGTACGCATCAGCCGTGCGATCGCACCGGTTGCTACCGTTGCTGCACCACAGGTTGTTGCTGCTCCTGCACCCGTTGCGGCACCTGCTCCGGCTCAACCAGCAGCTGAAGCTCCGGCCCCTGCAGCAAGCAGCGCCGTAAGCGGTCACGCCGTCGTTTCTCCTATGGTTGGTACTTTCTACAGCTCACCAAGCCCAGATGCAGCGGCTTTCGTTGAAGTTGGCCAGAAAGTTAACGTTGGCGATACCCTTTGTATCGTTGAAGCGATGAAGATGATGAACCAAATCCAGCAGACAAAGCCGGTGTGGTTAAGGCCATCCTGTGTGAAGACGGTCAACCGGTTGAGTTTGACGAGCCTCTGATCATCATCGAATAACCCGGGGGCAGACATGCTAGACAAGATTGTAATTGCCAACCGTGGTGAGATCGCTCTGCGAATCCTGCGTGCAGCAAAAGAGCTGGGCATCAAGACTGTTGCCGTTCACTCTACCGCTGACCGCGATCTCAAGCACGTACTGCTGGCTGACGAGACCATCTGTATTGGTCCTGCATCAAGCACTGAGAGCTACCTGAATATCCCTCGCATCATCAGTGCGGCAGAAATTACCGGCGCGGTTGCCATCCATCCGGGCTACGGTTTCCTGTCAGAAAATGCTGATTTTGCAGAGCAGGTTGAGCGTTCAGGCTTTATTTTCGTTGGCCCTAAAGCCGATACCATCCGCCTGATGGGTGACAAGGTATCTGCAATCAACGCCATGAAAAAAGCCGGTGTACCATGCGTACCGGGCTCTGACGGTCCGCTGGACAATGATTCAGCCAAGAACAAAGCGTTCGCCAAACGTATCGGCTATCCGGTTATCATCAAGGCATCTGGTGGTGGTGGCGGTCGTGGTATGCGTGTTGTCCGCAACGAAGCCGAGCTTGACCAATCCATCGCCATGACCCGCGCTGAAGCCAAAGCGGCATTCAGTAATGACATGGTGTATATGGAGAAATACCTGGAAAATCCTCGCCATATCGAGATCCAGGTTATTGCTGACGGCCAGGGCAATGCTATCCACCTGGGTGAGCGTGACTGCTCTATGCAGCGTCGCCACCAAAAAGTTGTGGAAGAAGCACCGGCTCCGGGCATCACTGCTGACATGCGTAAGTTTATCGGTGAGCGCTGCTGCCGTGCATGTATCGAGATCGGCTACCGCGGTGCCGGTACGTTCGAGTTCCTGTACGAAAACGGCGAGTTCTACTTCATTGAAATGAACACCCGTATCCAGGTTGAGCATCCGGTTACTGAAATGGTTACCGGCGTGGATCTGGTGAAAGAGCAATTGCGCGTTGCCGCTGGCCAACCGCTGTCGTTCACCCAAAGCGATATCCAGCTGCGTGGCCATGCGATCGAATGTCGTATCAACGCTGAAGATCCTGAACGCTTCCTGCCAAGCCCGGGCAAGATCAACCGCTTCCATGCGCCAGGCGGCATGGGCGTACGTTGGGAGTCGCACATTTACTCAGGCTACACCGTACCGCCTTACTACGATTCGATGATCGGTAAGCTGATTTGCTACGGTGAGAACCGCGACGTGGCAATTGCCCGTATGCGCAATGCCCTGAGCGAGATGATCGTAGACGGTATTAAGACCAACGTACCGCTTCAGCTTGAGATCATGAAAGACGAGAACTTCCAGCACGGTGGTACCAATATCCACTACCTGGAAAAGAAACTCGGCCTGCAATAATTTATATTGCTGAAAACAAACGCCCGCAAATTGCGGGCGTTTTTGTATCTGGAGCTCAGGGGGATCGAAAGATCAGATCCCATCGCCACCAACAAAATTGTAGGCGCTGGCACTGAATTCCTGATCCATATCCAACGACGGTTTTTCCGTTCCGGGGCGGCCCACGATGCGCGCAGGTACGCCTGCGGCTGTCGTATGAGGCGGAACCGGGGTCAGCACCACAGAGCAGGCTGCGACTTTTGCACCCTCTCCGACTTCAATGTTACCCAACACCTTAGCACCGGCACCTATCATCACACCGGTACGGATTTTCGGGTGTCGGTCACCGCTTTCCTTACCGGTACCCCCCAAGGTGACATCCTGCAGGATGGAAACATCATCCTCGATCACAGCGGTTTCACCCACAACAATGCCTGTCGCATGGTCAAACATAATACCGCGACCAATCTGCGCAGCCGGGTGGACATCGACTTGGGTAGCAACAGAGATCTGGTTTTGCAGGTAGACGGCAAGCTCTCGCCTGCCTTGGCGCCAGAGCCAGTTGGCAACACGGTAGCCCTGAAGGGCATGGAAACCTTTCAGGTAAAGAAGTGGCGTCAGGTAAAGGGAAACGGCCGGGTCTCGCTCAACCGTCGCCGCAATATCGCAGGCAGCCGAGTCAATCACGCAGGGCTGGGCGTTGTAGACTTCCTCAACAATCTCACGTACAGCCATCGCCGGCATAGATGGGGTTGCCAGCTTATTAGCCAGAATGTAGCTAAGGGAACCGCCCAAGTTCTCATGCTTGATAATGGTGGCATGGAAAAAACTGGCCAGCATGGGTTCATGTTCGGAATGCTCTTTGGCTTCCTGCTTGATAGCCTGCCAAATCCTTTGTTGTTGGCACTGTTTCACGACGACTCTACCTCTACACTCGGTGTTATCTTAAAACTGTATCGCGTTTGCTTAAAAAACAACGCGGGCCACGCCCGCGTTTACAACTTTCAGTTATGCTTCGAAATCTGTGGTTATCAGCACAACGCTGATAATCACTCAGCTTTCTTGTCCCGGGCCAGCAAATCCTTGGCAGCCTGGGTAGCATTTTTGCTTTGGTACAACACCTGGTAGATCTGCTCGACAATCGGCATTTCTACTCCCATGCGTTGCGCCAACGCCCACACCTCTTTGGTATTGCGGTAGCCTTCCACGACCTGACCAATGTCATCCTGCGCTTCCTGCACGCCTTTCCCTTGCCCAAGGGCCAGGCCAAAGCGCCGGTTGCGGGATTGGTTGTCGGTACAGGTCAGAACCAGGTCGCCTAAACCGGCCATACCCATAAAGGTTTCCGGTTTTGCTCCCAACGCGGCACCCAGCCGGCACATTTCCGCAAGACCACGGGTAATCAATGCAGTACGGGCGTTGGCACCAAATCCAATGCCGTCAGACATCCCGGCACCAATAGCAATCACGTTTTTCACCGCGCCACCCAGTTGCAAACCGGTAAAATCGCTGTTCGCATAAACCCGGAGAGTCTTGCTGCAATGGATGGTTTCCTGAAGATCTTCAATAAACGGCTGATCTTCTGAAGCGACAGCGATTGCCGTTGGCATCCCCGCGGCCAATTCTTTCGCAAATGTCGGGCCGGAGATCACGGCCAGCGGAATATCATCACCCAGTTCTTCACGGGCTACATCCTGCAACAAACGGCCAGTTTCCGGCTCGAGCCCTTTGGTGGCCCAGCACAGGCGGCTGTCTTTGTTCAGGAATGGTTTGATTTGCGCGAGCACCAGACCAAATACGTGGCTAGGCACCACGACAAGAATATCCCGCGATGCGCCAATCGCTTCTTTGAGATCTGCTGAAACAATCAGGGATTCTGGAAATGGTACACCTGGCAGGAAGGCTTCGTTGGCACGATCAAGTTCCAACTGGGCCATATGTTCAGGTTCATGACCCCACAAAACAACACTGGCGCCATTACGCGCCAGTGAGATTGCGAGGGCGGTACCGTAAGAACCGGCACCGATTACGGTCATCGCGACAGGCGAATTCACCATATTGTCCTCGGCTTTGTTTGGTTAGGCTTATGCCTGTTGTTCGCCTTGCTCTGCCTGCTGCTGCAGGTAGTTCATGAACAGGGCATCAAAGTTAACCGGTGCCAGGTTCAGCTGTGGGAAGGTACCCTTAACAACCAGGCTTGAAATAGTTTCACGCGCATATGGGAACAGGATGTTCGGACAGAATGCACCCAGGCAATGTGCCAGCTGGCCTGCTTCCATACCTTCAACAGAGAAGATACCCGCTTGCTGCACTTCACACAGGAAGGCGCTGTCTTCTTCGTTCTTAACGGTCACAGTCAGGCGCAGAATAACTTCATAGACATTTTCAGCCAGCTCACGGCTCTTGGTATCCAGATCCAGCTTCACATCCGGGTTCCACTCTTTCTGGAAGATGTCTGGAGAGTTTGGCGCTTCAAAAGAAACATCTTTCAGGTAGATGCGCTGAATATTGAAGTTCTGTTGTGGAGCTTGGTTGGTAGCTGCTTCAGCCATTTTTCTGTCCTTGTGTTCCGATGAGATGCAACGGCATCTTAAAAGTGGATTGTTGCCGCAGTATGTTGCGGCAACACAAATCAGTTTTCAGGCGAGGTCTTATTTCTTACCACGAACCAGTGGCAGGTTGCCTTCGTTCCAGGAAATCATACCGTCTTTAAGCAGATAAACTTTCTCGAAGCCGGCTTTTACGAGATCCGTCGCTGCGGTTTGCGCAGTCTGGCCTGTCTTACATACCACAATGATTGGGGTAGCTTTGCGTTTTTCAAGGTCACCAAAGCTGCCCTTTTTGATATCAGCAGACAAAATGTGAACTGAACCCGCAATATGGCCCGCACGATATTCATCGCGGCTGCGAATATCCACGAAGACACCATCTTCATTGTTTACCAGCAACGTTGCATCACTTGGACCTGCAATCTTAAAGCCGGAGGTTTTCTGCTTCACGATCATGCTGATCAGAGCCACCAGCAGGCCAACCCATACCAGGGACATGATCATGTTGTTTGAGACAAATTGAATAAACTGCTGCATAGCGATTGCTCAGTATCCGTATTGAGTGCGAAGAAAATTGACCCGAGTATACCCGCCAACACTGGCATTTCACAGGGTTTTTGGTGAGATGTGAACTAAGTCAGGCTTTTGTTATCCGGGCTTCACGGCTTGGTGGAATTCTCTCCCCGTCAGGCCAATTTACCGATCTTTTACCTGCCTTCCTCCTCGGTCCTGCCTATCACAAACATAGCTACAAACGCAGTATCAAGACTTACTCCGGTATCGGTTTTTACCTATAGTTGTGGTTATTCCTTTTCATCATTTCGATCCGTAATTGATCTTCTCCTACAGATCCGTGGTTAAACTGTAGTAAAATTACGCTAATTTTGATGATTTGATTGATTCTCAATATATAAAAGAGGGTTCACATGTCTGCGAAAAAGCCACTCGCGCTTGTCATTCTGGACGGATGGGGTCACCGCGAAGACAACAATGACAACGCCATTGCCAACGCAAAAACTCCCGTTCTGGATGCGCTGTACAACAATGGTGCCAGCACCCTGATTTCTGCATCAGGTATGGATGTAGGCCTGCCTGATGGCCAAATGGGTAACTCAGAAGTCGGTCACACCAACATTGGTGCCGGCCGCATCGTTTACCAGGATCTGACCCGCATCACCAAGTCAATCGCAGACGGTGACTTCTTCGAAAACCCAGTTCTGGCTGGTGCTGTCGACAAAGCCGCCAATGCTGGCAAAGCCGTCCACATTATGGGCCTGATGTCTCCAGGTGGCGTTCACAGCCACGAAGACCACATTGCAGCCATGGCTGAAATGGCTGCTAAACGCGGCGCAGAAAACATCTACCTGCACTGCTTCCTGGATGGCCGTGATACGCCACCACGCAGCGCAAAAGCTTCCCTTGAGCGTTTTGACGAGCTGTTTACCAAGCTGGGTAAAGGCCGCACTGCGTCTCTGGTTGGTCGCTACTATGCGATGGACCGTGACAACAACTGGGATCGCGTAGAAAAAGCCTACGACCTGATCTCTCAGGGTGAAGGTGAATTCCAGTACGCATCAGCGGTTGAAGCACTGGAAGCGGCTTATGCCCGTGATGAAAACGATGAATTCGTGAAGCCAAGCATTATCCGTGCTGAAGGCCAGCCAGTTTCTTCCCTGGAAGACGGCGACACCATGATCTTCATGAACTTCCGTGCTGACCGTGCCCGTCAAATCACCCGCGCATTCATGCAGGACTTTGCCGGCTTTGAACGCAAGAAATTCGCTGAGCTGGCTGATTTTGTGATGCTGACTGAATACGCATCAGATATCACCACAGCTTGTGCTTATCCTTCAGAAACCCTGGACAACACTTTGGGTTCATGGTTGTCAGAGCATGGCAAAACCCAGCTGCGTATCTCTGAAACAGAGAAATACGCTCACGTCACTTTCTTCTTCAACGGCGGTGTAGAAACTGTTTACGAAGGCGAAGAACGTGTACTGGTTGCATCACCAAAGGTAGCCACTTACGATCTGCAGCCTGAAATGAGCTCAGAAGAGCTGACTGACAAGCTGGTTGATGCCATCAAGAGCGGCAAGTTTGACGTTATCGTTTGTAACTATCCAAACGGCGACATGGTTGGCCACACCGGCGTTTATGACGCTGCAGTGAAAGCTTGTGAAGCAGTAGACCACAGCATCGCCCGCGTTGTTGAAGCCATCAAGGAAATGGACGGCCAGCTTCTGATCACGGCTGACCACGGTAACGCAGAAATGATGGTTGACCCGGCTACCGGCGGCATCCACACCGCACACACCAACCTGCCTGTTCCACTGATTTACGTGGGCAACAAGGACCTGGAACTGGTTGAAGGCGGTAAGCTGTCTGACCTGGCTCCGACTATGCTCAAGCTGATCGACGTTGAGCAACCAGCAGAGATGACTGGTAAGGCGCTGTTCAATCTGAAATAATCCTGCCATGCGGCAGAGACTGAACACCCTTAAAAAATATCTGCGCGCCAGGGCTTCTAGCTCTGGCGCTTTGTTATGCCTTTTTGCCAGCCTTTCCTGCCTTCCCCATGCAGCGTTGGCTGATGAGGCGCAGCTTAAAGGCGTGAATCAGGAAATATCCCGTCAGCAGTCCCAACTCGCGGCACAAAGCAAAAAACTCACATCCCTCCAGGCAACCCTAAAAAAGCAAGAGCAGGCCCTGGCTGCCACCGCTCGGGAGATTCACGACAGTGAACAAACCCTTTCCCGGCTTGAGGGTGAAATTGCCACGCTGACCCGCCAGCAGAAGCAGTTAGAGCAACAGCGACTCGGCCAGCAGGAATTACTGAAAGAGCTCATCCAGGCACAATACAAGGCCGGCAGTAACAGTGAGCTCAAAACCTGGCTTGGGGAAGAAAACCGCAGTGACCTTGACCGGATGACGGTTTACTCAGAGGCTCTGGCAAAGGCACGGGCTAAAGCCATTGAAAATCTGGCTGCCACAGACACCGAGCTTCAGTTGAAACGCCACCAGCTTTCCCAGCAGCAACAGGCGCAGGAAGCGGAAATTGCCCGTCTGGAAACCCGCCAGAAAAAACTCAAGCGGGAACAGGCTGACAAGAAGAAAACCGCCGGCAGTATCCGTCGCCAAATCAGCAGTGACAAAGCCTACCTCTCCGAGCTTCAGGCAAACGAGAAACGCCTTAAAGAAGAACTGGCCCGCGCCGCCGTACGCGCCCGGGTAAAAATGGATGGCCTTGGCAAACTCAAAGGCCGGCTTAACTGGCCGGTAAAGGGGAAAATCCTGCACCGCTATGGCACCAACCAGACCGGGGATATTCACTGGCAAGGCATGGTTATCAGTGCGCCAAACGGCACGACAGTTCGCGCTGTCCAGGATGGTAAGGTCGTGATGTCCAACTGGCTTCGCGGCTACGGCCTGATGCTGGTAATCGACCACGGCAAAGGGGACATGAGCCTTTACGGCTATAACCAAACCCTGCTGAAAAACCTCGGCGATACCCTTAAAGCCGGCGATCCGATAGCACTTGTCGGTGACAGCGGCGGGCAAACCCAAAGCGGCCTGTACTTTGAAATTCGCCGCAAGGGCAACCCGACCAACCCTCTGCCCTGGCTGAAGAGATAACAACGGAGAAGGAGTTCCCATGGCACGAAAGCTACGGACAGCTTTCTTTATGACCCTGCTGCTTTGCAGCCCCCTTGCCTTCGCCATGGGCAAACTCGCGATCATTGTTGATGACCTAGGCTACGATCCTCTTCCCCGCCAAATTGCCCACCTACCCAAGGAAATTAACGTCTCCGTTATTCCTTTCACCCCTTACGACACCGCCGTTGCCCTGAGCGGTTACAGCCAGGGTCGGGAAGTTTTGCTCCACCTGCCAATGGAAGCGACACCCGGCTCTCCACAAGAGCCCATGGCACTCACGCTTGCCATGACGCAGAAACAGATGACGAGCCGGATTCAGGAAGCGCTTTATCGGGTTCCTCATATCGTGGCGGTCAACAACCATATGGGCAGTGTCTTCACGGAAAACTGGGGGGCGATGGTAACCGTGCTTAGGTTCCTGAAATCCAAAGGCTGAGTTTTATCGACAGCCGGACCAGCCCGGAGAGCAAAGGATTGAATGTTGCCAGTGAGCTCGGCATGCCATTGCTGAGGCGCAATGTGTTTCTCGACCACAAGCAGGACGAGGCTTTTTTCCTCGCCCAGCTGGAGCTGGCTGTAAAAAGGGCTGAGCGCGAGGGGAAATGCATTGCTATCGCACATCCTCACCCGCTGTCGCTAAGGTTGCTTGCCCAAAAACTGCCGGACATCACCCAACGCGTGAATCTGGTGCCGATCTCCACCCTGATCAACGGGCAAAAATAAACCCGCTGGCAGCGGG
>BAXG01000047.1 GCA_001310455.1 Photobacterium sp. JCM 19050 | reverse complement strand
CCTTGAGGTGGTTTGGGTATATACGATTTATTTCCGTTGTCTTTCCAAGTACCACGATGACCCGTGAACTCTCAAAAAGGAGTGCCTTACATGTCTGATTCAAACGTTTTTCACCTTGGTGTCAGTAAAGCAGATCTACAGGGTGCAGAGCTTGCGATTATCCCCGGCGATCCTGCGCGCGTTGAAAAAATTGCCAGTCAGATGGAAAACCCTCAGTTTCTGGCAAGTCACCGTGAATACACCGTTTATCTCGCTGAATTAGAAGGCAAAAAAGTTGTTGTTTGTTCAACCGGAATTGGCGGGCCGTCGACATCAATTGCTGTTGAAGAACTGGCTCAGTGCGGGGTTCGGACCTTCCTTCGTGTCGGCACAACCGGTGCTATCCAGCCTGACATCAATCCGGGTGATGTGATTGTCACGACCGGATCTGTACGTCTCGATGGTGCAAGCCTTCACTTTGCCCCGATGGAATTCCCTGCGGTCGCAGATTTCGATGTAGCAACCGCCATGCGTGAAGCTGCCATGGAAGCCGGTGTGTCGGTACACATGGGTGTGACGGCTTCAAGTGACACTTTCTATCCAGGTCAGGAGCGCTACGATACGTTTAGTGGCCGTGTAGTACGCCGCTTCCAAGGGTCAATGAAAGAGTGGCAGGACATGGGTGTGCTCAACTTTGAGATGGAATCTGCCACTCTACTGACGATGTGTGCAAGTTCCGGATTGCGTGCCGGATGTGTTGCTGGAGTCATTGTAAACCGCACTCAAAAAGAAATTCCAAATCACGATACGTTGAAAAATACAGAAACCGTGTCGGTTAAAATTGTTGTGGAAGCAGCAAGGAAAATGCTTATAAATTAAGCTTTTGAACTGAGTATTGGATTTTGAAATAAAGCCCGCAAATTTTGTGGGCTTTATTTATTTGCCTGACAACTTTACATATTCAAGAGCTATATTCAGTTCAGGCTTCATTTTTCTGAAATTTCCTTGTGAGAAATTACTGCCCAGTTAACTTTCCTTGTTTCATATATAATTTATGTATCACTAATGAGATGAAATCAATATGAAATTCGATGCTTTTAAATGAGAAATAGAATACGCATTTTCTACCTCAAATAACCACAATTCATGAAAAATGTCTCATTTTTGCTTTAAGCAATTCGTATTACTGAATAAACGTATCCTAACTGTTGTGTTGTTTCTCAGTTTGTGGAATGTTAATGATTATTTATTAGACACTTTTCTATAAGCTCAAACAAAATAATAATATGTAAATGGATAATTTGGCGGAAGAAATTACATCTAGTGGTGGTAATAGATATGACTTCGATAAAACAGCCAGAATCTGTGTCCTCGGTGCTTAAGATATTCGGAATATTGCAAGCAATCAGCGAAGAGAGGGAGATTGGAATAAGTGACTTATCACAGAAAGTGATGATGTCTAAATCAACGGTGTATCGGTTTCTTCAAACAATGAAGACGCTGGGCATCGTCTCTCAGGAGGGGGATTCAGATAAATATAGTATGACGCTGAAACTATTTGAACTGGGTTCAAAAGCGTTGGAGCATGTGAATTTAATTGACCTTGCTGATTTTGAAATGCGCAAAATTTCAGACAAATATGGTGAGTCGATTCAATTGGGAACACTTGATGGGATGAGCGTTATTTATTTGCACAATATTGATGCAAGTTTTTCCCTCGGAGTGAAATCCAAAATAGGTTACCGTGTCCCTTCTTATTCTTCTTCGATTGGTAAAGTATTTTTAGCATCGAAGAATGATCAGGAAATTAAACACCTTTTTGAAGAGAATGATGAAATTAGGGTATTAAATAGCGAAACAATTGATTTAAGTATCCTGTTGAGTGATCTCTCAAATGTGAGGGAAGTGGGCTTTGGTGAAGAAAATGAGGATCGTGAAGCCGGGCTGAGAAGCTTGGCCGTTCCCATTTATGACCGCTTTAATGAAGTGGTTGCCGGGTTGTGTATCTCTTACCCCACGGTGAGATACAGTGAATCAGTCAGGCGGGAATACCTTTCTTCAATCTGGGAAGCGGCAGAGCGCATTTCAGAGAAGCTGGGATGTAAAAGTTATCCGGTGCACTGATTGAAAGCGATATTTCGAATAAAGCCCTCTTAATTGAGGGCTATACCCAAACCACCTCAAGGTGCAGGTTTGGGTATATAAGTTTTTATTTTGTGCTGCCGCCAGCCCCAATCAGCCATTCTTTCAGGTGCGTTTTGAGATCCCCGAGCTGTTCCGGGCCAATTAGCGCCAGCCCAAGATCGGTCGCACGATTGATGTCGTGCTGGCGAAGAGGGCGGAAACTCACTAGCATGGCACGCGCTTGCAACCCACCAAGAAGGTCACGAAGTGATTCCAATTTGTACAGGGTGTCGTCTCCATCCTGAGACATACCTTTGGTTTTGCATTCAATGATGTGAAGCTTGTTGTTTACGATGGTTGCAACATCCAATTCATTGCGCACTTCTTTATCACCAATCTGGCGATAAACCTGTACACCCAGCGAGTGATCCTGAATGGTTGGTAACTCGCGCTGGATTTCACCCACAGTAAAGTGAACGAGGTTTTCAAGCCACTCACCGTTCGAGAAACGACGCGCTTCTTCACAAGAGAAAGTCAGCACTCCATTTTCGTATTTCGCCAGGCTGGTTTCGATCAGATCATCAATCAGAATACCCAGTTCGCGGTAACCCTGCTGTTTCTCGCTCAGTTCAACGTCAAGACGTTGTTCTTTCCGGCAGGTAGTCGCCAGATAGTTCAGTGTTGCAAGGCCTGGGCCGAGTTCAAGTGCGTTACTGGCCCATTTTTGGCCGAGCTCGTAGATGCGCTCATCCAGACAGCCCGTAAATTCATGTTCCGGGAATTCGCAGCGAGCACCGAAGATGGATAGGTAATCAGTAAGCTGGATAACATCATCGACTTGCTGTTGTTCGCGGCCTTCTGGGTAGAGCCAGCAGAGTTCATCACTGTAGGGTTCGATAACGTAGATAGGCCAGTGATAAGTGCGGAAAACTTCGTAAGCAGAGAGGAGTCGGTGACGCAAGCCACAGCTTGCATTGAAGTAGATTTCGTGGCCACTTTGTTCAAGTTCTTCAGCCAGCGATTTAATTTGTTTTTTTATCAGAGAGACATTGATGTCGTCAGAGACCTGGAAAAACTCGCTTGTTATACCACGGGGCGAAAGGATGTTGGACAAGCTTTCAAACTGTTCTTTCTGGCATTCGACACCGATGAAGATCATTTTGGTCACTGTGGGCTGGTGGTGAAGCAGGGCAGTAACCAGCCTTACTGGATCGGGATCGATGATTCCCACATGTACGGTCATAATTTGTCTCTGTTTAGTAACGGCCCCGGCGCAAAGAGTGGCAACAAAGTAAGCTCGGGAGCACAGCGCAATATATATGACAATATTTGGCCTTTGATGTTCACTTTCAAGTAAAAAATGTCATTTCTCACAAAACCCTGACCAAACACCTGTGATTGTTGAACAGAAAATGATTGATTTGAAGTTTTTAGCCTTCAAAATGGAAGGGGTATTAATTTTAAAACTCCCTGATGTTATGGCGAAAAAACTGACGATTATTGATATTGCTAACCTGGCTGGTGTTGGAAAATCCACGGTTTCGAGGGTGCTGAACAATGATCCCAACGTAAAAGCGGCAACCAGGGAGAAAGTGCAGGCCGTGATTGCGGAGCACGGGTTTGAACCATCCAAATCCGCTCAGGCGATGCGTGGTGGGAAGACCAAATTAGTGGGCGTCATCATTGCTAATCTCTCCTCCAATTCTGAAAACAGTGCGGTTGGGGGGATTTTGGAAACCCTCTATGGACAGGGTTTCGATGTTGCGGTGATGGAGAGTCGATTTGATGACTGTAAAGTGGCTGAGCATCTAGCCGTGCTTAAAAAGCGTGATGCTGAAGGTGTCATCCTGTTTGGTTTCAGTGGTTGTAACTATGACAACCTGAAGTCTTTCAGGCAAAAAGCGGTTGTGATGGCTGTGACTCATCCTGATTACCATTCTGTCAGTTACGACAATCAGGGGGCTATCTCCCAGTTGTTGAATCATCTTTATGGTGCCGGGCACCGGCATATTGCCTATCTGGGTGTGGATGCGTCGGATGAAACGACCGGTGAAGAACGCCAGATCGCATACTTGGCGTTTTGTCAGGCTCACGCGCTGTCCCCTCGTTTTACTACAGCCCCCATTGAGCTTGAAGCTGCTTATGAACGTTGATGACCTGCTAGAAGGTGATACCGACGCAATTGTCTGTGCGTCCGATACCCTTGCATTGGGGGTTTGCAAACGTCTTGCAGATCTGGGACGCACTGATATCCAGGTTGCAGGTGTGGGTAACAACCCGATGCTTCGTTTTATGTTCCCGGAATCAACCACCGTTGAACTGGGTTTCCGTGAGGCTGGTGAAAAAGCCGCGGTTCAACTTATCTCTTCGATTTCCAGCCCCAGCGCGACTGCGGTGTCTCATCAGGTACAGCGCTGTCGACTAATTGCGGCAAATTAGTCCAGGTATACTGACTTCACTCTTTTCCCTGTGATGCTCTTCACGTAATGGGAACATTCCCATTCATGATGTTGGCTGATGGATCCATACTGATTTGGGAACGTTACCAATTTCACAATTAGCTAACTATGGATATCGATTATGAGCAAGATTACAAGACAAGAAGTCGAACGCTTGGTCGAGCTAATTGGCGGAGCAGATAACATTGCTACCGTCAGCCATTGCTTGACTCGCCTGCGTTTTGTCCTTAATGCACCTGAAAATGCCAAGGTTAAGGAAATTGAACAAATTAAGATGGTGAAGGGGTGCTTCACAACGCAGGTCAGTTTCAGGTCGTGATTGGTACAGAGGTGGATCAGGCTTTCAAGCTGCTGGAAGAAGTCACCGGCAAGAAAGGGGAATCCAAAGAAGCTGCCAAGAAGGCTGCCCGCCAGAATATGAGCCTGTTTGAAAGGACGATATCGCATCTGGCTGAAATATTTGTACCCTTGCTACCGGCTATTATAACCGGTGGCTTGATACTTGGTTTCAGGAACGTTATCGGTGACATTGCACTGGTTGACGGTAAAACACTCACTCAGGTAAGCCAGTTTTGGGCCACCGTGCACTCTTTCTTGTGGTTGATCGGGGAGGCTATCTTTTTCTTCCTGCCGGTGGGTGTTTGTTGGTCAACAGTCAGGAAACTGGGTGGAACACCAATACTGGGGATCGTGCTGGGCATTACGCTTGTTTCGCCTCAACTCATGAACGCTTACCTCATTGGTAAACAGCAGCCGGAAGTGTGGGATTTCGGACTGTTTGTTATCGAAAAGGTGGGATATCAGGCGCAGGTCATTCCGGCAATGCTGGCTGGTATGGTATTGGCATTTATTGAAACCCAGTTAAAGAAAGTGGTTCCGGGCTACCTTTACTTGGTCGTTGTACCATTTGTATCCATTCTGGTGACGGTTTTACTGGCGCATACCATTATCGGGCCTATCGGCCGAGAAATCGGTAACGGAGTAGGGTACCTTGCACGTCTTGCCATGACCGGTGACTGGGCGTTTATCGGTTCCGCCCTGTTTGGCTTTTTCTATGCGCCCCTGGTTATCACAGGTATTCACCACACCACCAACGCCGTCGACCTCCAACTTATGCAGGATATGGGGGGGACCCCAATCTGGCCGCTTATCGCGCTCTCCAACATTGCCCAGGCGTCAGCTGTTGTTGGCATCATTTGGGTGAGCAAAAAAGAGAATGAACGGGAGATTTCGGTTCCTGCGGCAATTTCTGCGTACCTTGGTGTTACCGAGCCTGCGATGTACGGCATCAACCTGAAGTATGGTTTTCCAATGCTCTGTGCCATGGCGGGTTCTGCAATTGCGGCTACGCTGTGTGGCCTGTTCGGGGTAATGGCTAACGGCATTGGTGTGGGTGGTTTACCCGGCATTCTTTCGATAAAACCTGCTTTTTGGGGTGTCTATGCCGTAGCGATGGCGATCGCTATCGCTGTGCCGATGTTCCTCACCATTACCCTGTACCGTCGTAAACAGGCGAGTGGTCAACTGGATGAGGCGACTGCATAAGCCAGTCATCTTCACAAAAAGTGGGGCAGTTTTTGCCCCACTCCATTCTTCAACAGCGAATCTCATTATGAACGGCGACAATCGAGAATGGTGGCACACCGCCACTATCTATCAGATATATCCGAAAAGCTTCTGTGACAGCACGGATCGGGGAACCGGCGATCTGAAGGGGATTATCTCGAAACTGGATTACATACGGGAGTTGGGTGTCGATGCTATCTGGCTCACGCCGGTTTATGTTTCCCCTCAGATCGATAACGGCTATGACATTGCTGATTATTACAATATCGACCCCGCCTACGGCACCATGCAGGATTTTGACATGCTGCTCTCTGAAGCGCACAGGCGAGGAATCCAAATTGTCATGGACATCGTTGTCAACCACACGTCTACCGAGCACGCTTGGTTTAAATCAGCGTTGGGAAATAAAAACAGCCCTTATCGTGATTACTACATCTGGAAAGATCCGGTTGACGGAAAAATACCCAATAACTGGCAGTCGAAGTTTGGCGGCAGTGCCTGGGAGTTGGATGAACAATCCGGCCAGTATTACCTTCACCTGTTTGCCAAAGAGCAAGCGGATCTGAACTGGGAAAACCCGGCGGTTCGTGACGAGGTGAAGAATATTATCCAGTTCTGGGTAGAAAAAGGCGTCGATGGCTTCCGGCTGGATGTTATTAACCTCATCTCAAAAGATCAGACGTTTTCCAATGATGATTCCGGCGACGGAAGGCGTTTTTATACCGATGGCCCGCGGGTACACGAATACCTGCAGGAAATCAGTCGTGAAGTTTTTCAAAAATACGGTGCGGTAACTGTGGGCGAGATGTCCTCGACATCAATCGAACACTGCCGCCGATACTCGGCGGTTGATGGCAGCGAATTGTCTATGGTGTTCAATTTCCATCACCTGAAAGTTGATTATCCGAACGGTGAGAAATGGAGCCTGGCACCTTTTGATTTTATCGCCCTGAAAAAACTGTTTTCTGAGTGGCAGCAAGGCTTGCATAACAAGGGGTGGAATGCGCTGTTCTGGTGTAACCACGACCAGCCCCGTATCGTCTCGCGCTTCGGTGATGATGGTGAATACCGAGAGCATTCTGCCAAGATGCTGGCTACGGCTGTTCACATGCTGCAGGGTACGCCTTATATCTATCAGGGTGAAGAAATTGGCATGACCAACCCGCATTATTCAGATATCAGCCAGTACCGCGATGTGGAAAGCCTGAATATGCATAAACAGATGTTGGCGAAGGGGCTGGATGAGCGGGATGTGATGGCGATCCTGGGTTCAAAATCCCGAGATAACTCCCGTACACCCATGCAGTGGGATGACAGCGAGCATGCAGGATTTACTAAGGGGACTCCGTGGATATATCCGGGTGATAATTACAAAGGCATCAATGTAAAAAAAGCCATTTCAGATCAGAATTCAGTGTTCTATTTCTATCGGGACCTGATTGATCTTCGTAAGCGCCTGCCGGTAATTACCGAGGGTGACTTTACTGATTTGGCCCCGGATCACCCGTCGATATTTTGTTACCGGCGAACCTATGGCAAAGAGCATTTGTTGGTTGTGTGTAATTTCTATGCCGATAACGTGGAGTTTGTTATCCCCGACACACCGGCAGGTCAAGCTGAGAAAGTGTTAGGTAACTACACCGGGGACGAAGGTATTGATAGACAGATTCACCTTCGCCCTTATGAATGCCGGGTGTATCACGTAAGCTGATTACCTTAGCCCAACAAAAAACGCCGGTATGCGATCCGGCGTTTTTTACGTTTAAGCAGGCTAGTGTTAGTTCGCTGCAACGGTCTCGATGTTTTCCATTGACAGTGATTCTTTGTTTTTATTGCGGTAAATGATAGCCGCAGCCGCAGGTAAGCTGAACGCAACAAAGCCGATAATCAGGGCATATGCACCGGTTACCTTGCTCATACCGGCAGGCACATCAAAGGCAACAAAGATAGTCAGGAAGCAACTGAACAGGCCCAGTGCCGAGGCGATGAACATGCCAACCTTGCCGCCGGGAACACGGAAAGGACGCTCGATTTCTTTGTGCTTGTGGCGTGAAACCAGGAAGCTGATAAAGATACAGATGTACATCACCATGTAGAGCTGTGTCATCAGAATATTCAGAAGCCACATGCCTTCATTAACGTTTGGAACAAGAACAAACACCAGAGACAGCACACTGACAATTGCGCCTTGGAGAAGCAGAAGCGGCACAGGAGCACGGTTCTTATTCTCTTTGGATAGGCTCAAAGGCATAAAGTTGTCCTGAGCGGCGACATGAAGGCTCTTCGTTGGTGCGATAATCCAGTTATTCAGGCTCGCCAGGCTGCCAAATACGATAGCTAATGCAATAACCGGCAGCATAAACGGCATGTTCATGTCATCAAAGAAGGTCTTGAATGCCAGGATAACGCCTTCACTCAGGCTCGAATGCTGGCTTGATACCACGGCGGCGATTGACAGGGAGCAGGCTGTCAGGGAAACCAGAATCAGCACAGTCGAAATGATCAGTGCTTTTGGGTACGCCTTCTGAGGATTTTTTACCTCGTTGGCATATGCGGTAGTAATTTCGATACCGGTCAGAGACAGCACGACAGCCGTGAAACTTGCACCGAGGCCACTTTGTGAAAAATCAGGCAACCAGTCTGACACACTGGTCAGGGAAATGTGTGAGGCTTCCGGATGGGTGTAAGTCCAGTAGCTTCCCAGTGCGATGATCAGCAAAATCGGGAAAATTAAACCCAGCGTGCCGAATACGTTGGTAATCAGGGATGAGAGCTTGAGGCCGAATATATTCACCAGCGTCAGCGCCCAGAAAATCACGTTGATCATCACCAGCATAAACATGCTGTTTTCCGCCAGTTCTGGGAAAAACGGATAGGTGCCCGTGGCAACGATAAATGAGATCAGCGGTGGGTAATAGACGATGTTTTCAGCGTACTGATACCAGACAGTCACAAAACCAAAATTGTGGCCAAGGGTCTCTTTACCCCAGTGGTATACGCCACCCTGTTTCGGGTAAGTCGTACTCAGTTCCGCACAAACCAGCGCAGTCGGAACAAAAAAACAGAGACCGGCAAGAAGGAAAAAGGAGATTGCGTGGCTGCCAAACAGCGCGGCACCAGGCAGGTTTCGGATACTGTCGACAGATGTCACGGTGATCATAATCACCGAGAAGACACTTAGTTTTACAGCAGATTTTGCAACATTGCCCATTCAAGACCCTCGAGTTGGAACCGCGTATTGCCACGGGAGGCGGCAAGGGGATACGGCTTGCTACAGATAGAAAGTTCTGCATTCTAGAACTCCACCTGAGCCTCGGTATATAGCCAAAAATGGTATGTATTTACCCAAAAATGAGATGTTAATCACTTTTTGTGTGGGGCGGACTGTCACTGATAAGACTTTGACGCTGGATATGGCCGGGTGAGTGCCCGGTAACACGCTTGAAAGCCCGGGAAAAAGCGGCTTCTGAGTGATACCCAAGCTCCTCTGCCAATGTCGTAATAGAGGTGTTTCCATGTCTCAATTTGACCGTTGCTACCTGCATTCTCCAGCGGGTTAAGTAGTGCTTTACTGTGTCCCCGACAAGGTCTGTGAAACGGGCTGAAAATCCTGAGCGGGACATACCCGCTTCACGAGCCAGTGAATCCACCGTCCATGGCGCTTCCGGTTGACGGTGAATAGCAGCAAGAGCCGTTCCGATTTTTCTGTCCCGCAATGCAGCGAACCAACCCGATCGGGCCTCTGGCGCGTGATCTACCCAGCTCCGAATCGCCTGGATAACCAAAATGTCTGCAAGATGGGTGATAACGGTCTCTCCGCCGGGCTTCAGATCCTTCGCTTCCAATGCGATAAAACGGAGCAAGTTTTGCAGCCAATGACTGCTGCTGTCATCCCAGCTGTCGACGGTCAACACATGGGGTAATTGTTGTATCAACTGGCGTCCTGCTGCATGGTCGAAACTCACGACGCCACAGGTAAGCCGGGTTGTTTCACCTCCACCCCCGTGTTTCATGATTTCGTAGCGCTCACTCAAATGTGTAACCGGAATATCGAATAAACCGGTAAGCGGCGATCCCATTTGGTCACAAATACTGTGGCCTTGTCCTTTGGGCACCAAAGCCAGGTGGCCGGACTGAAGTTGTACTGGATCTTCGTCGCCAACCCGGAGCCAGCAAGTACCTTCGGTAACGATGTGAAACATCATTTTGTCTTCCAAAGCCGGCATATCGATACCCCACGGGGCAGTCAGTTCCGAATAACAGTAAAGGCTGCCGTTAAGCCGCAGTTGGTAAAGCGTTTCACCCAAAGGGTCATTAAGAGAGGGAAATTGTCGTTTTGGCATCATCATTCCTTTGAAACGGGTACGACAGACCGGGCGGTTTGTCTGTCCAAATCATTTTCTGAGTCTTACATTGGCGCTATTAAAAACCAATGTGATTAGACGAAAGGTCAATAATAATGGATTTTTTGGCATTAACTGTCTGACAAAGATTAGCAAAAATGTAATCGCAGTTTTTCATTGATATGGAGAGATGTGATGACTAAGCAACCTATTTTGATTATCGGCAAAAACGGGAAAACCGGAGCGAGAGTAAATGCCCGCCTTAATAGTATGGGGTTTGAAACGCGTGCTGTTTCGCGTTCAGCTTCCCTCGGTTTTGACTGGGAGGACAGCAGTACCTGGGCTCGCGCTTTGGAAGGAATAAAGTCAGCCTATGTGACCTTTCAACCGGACCTCGCGGTCCCGTCAGCAGCTGCGACTATTCAGGCATTTCTGAAGCAAGCAAAAGACGCAGGATTAGAACATATCGTGTTGCTTTCTGGCAGGGGTGAGGCAGGAGCACAACGCGCTGAGGAACATCTCGAGCAGTCTGGGATGGACTGGAATGTGGTACGTGCCGGCTGGTTTATGCAGAATTTCAGCGAGAGCTTTATGATGCAAGGAATTATGGCAGGCGAACTGGTTCTTCCTGCGGGCGAGGTGCCAGAACCTTTTGTGGATGCTGACGATATTGCAGATGTTGCCGTTGCGGCGCTGATCCAACCGGCTCTTCGCAACCGCGTGTTTGAAGTCACCGGACCCCAGGCGATGACTTTTTCAGATTGTGTTAAAGAAATATCCCAGGCAGCCGGTTTTCCGATTACCTATCAACAGGTTCCGGTTGATGCTTTTATTGCCTTTGTTAAAGAGCAGGGCGCGCCGGAAGAGATGCTGTGGTTATTAAGAGAGTTGTTTACGGAAGTCTTGGATGGAAGAAACAGCCAAACGGTAAACGGGGTGGAAGAGGCCTTGGGGCGCCCGGCAACAAGTTTTAGGGATTATGTAGTAAAGACAGCCCAAACAGGTGTGTGGGATCGAAGTCGTTAGAACCGAAAGGGGGCAAGCACAGAAGGGCTTGCCCACATATATTGGGTATCAAAGTGCAGACTGGAGGAATTTAACATAGGCATCGACCGGATACGCGCCGCTGACCGCCTGCTCTCTGTTCAACACCACGGTAGGTACACCCGTTATCCCAAGACTGCGCCAATATGCTTGCTGGGCGTCGACTTCCTGTATCAGCGTCTGGTCATCAAAGAGAGCATCTCCCTGTTCAACAGGCAACCCGATTTGTTTAGCGACATCGAGAAGCAGAGTTCGGTCTGAAACGTTCTGTCGTTCGGTAAAAAATGCCGAAAACAGCGCAAGTTTCAAAGGGGTCTGGAGATCGAACTGACGTGCATATGCCAGCATCACGTGCGCATCGCGTGTGTTGTAAGTACGCATATCATCGGCATAGTTAAAGGTAAAACCGACCTCAGCACCCAAAGCAGTCAGTTTATCCCGGGCATGAACACTTTCAGCAGTTGATGTGCCGTATTTCTTGGCAAGGTGTTCACGAAGGTTTTCCCCTTCCGGCGGAATATACGGGTTAAGCTGGAATGGCTGCCATTCTATGTCGACACGATCCCAGGCATTAAGCTGGTCAATGGCTTTCTCAAGCCGCTTGTAGCCGATAACACACCATGGGCAAACGACATCGGAAACAATATCCAACTTTACTTTATTCTCTTCCATAACTCATCCGTGTTACTACATCGGGTGTTACTCATTGTGGCGAAGGCCGGTCAGAAATCAACCAGTGGTGTTTTGGTAACCTGGAACATGTTGCCAGAAACTGACGGTGGTAAAATTGTCTACCACCGTCGGGAAAATCTGCTCTGTCCATGGCTTCCTTTCCTTCCAGTACGTTACTGAGATGAATGCTGTAAGCCTCGTGATGTGAGTTTGCCAGTCAGTGAATGGAGCTCTGGCATCATGCGGTTAATCAGGTAGAGCTGTTGCAGCACCAGGCGCAAAGACGGGTTATCTTCATCACGCCAGCTTTCCAGGTGTTTTTCCAGCTCTGTGTTTTGCTCAAGTGCCTCACTGCAAGGGTTGTCAGCCAGGCTCTCGATCAGACAGTTCAGATTCTTGTAAATTTCCCGGTGTGCTTTTGATACCAGGTGGTGCAGCGCTTCATCACCAAGCTGCATCCGGTGCGCACCCAGCGCAGAAATATAACTCAACATGGCATTGTTAAGGCACAGGAACCGGAATGACTCGTCAGTGGCAGAGCGGTATCGGCCGGGTTCTGCCAGCATGTTACTGATAGCGGTAGTCAGTTCTGTATCTGCGTTATGTGCGTTGCGTCGGGCAATACGGTATGCCAGGTTGTCCCGCTTGCCTATGCGGTACTGACCGATGATTTGGGCAAGGTACTGTTGGTTGGTTTCCAGCGCATCGGACATGATGCCGCGCAAGCGGTGAGCTTGCCAATCCGGCAGAATGAATCGAACGGCGGTGACCGAGAGCAAACAGCCAATCAGGGTATCGCCAAGGCGCGGAAGAATGACCGCATAACCTTCACCAAGTTGGTTGAAACATAGCAATACGAGAAGGGTAATGAAGGTTGTTGCAATGGCGTATTGTGTAGTCCGGAAAGCAAAAAACAGCACACCGGTAATAACCATTAACACGATTTGAGACAGCGGATCAGAGAAGAAATACAAAAGCGGTATTCCGACCAGCAAACCGGCGACGGTGCCTATTATCCGCTCTACCAGTTTGCTACGAGTCGCAGAATAGCTTGGCTGACAGACAAACAGAATGGTCAGCAGAATCCAGTATCCACGCTCCAGTTGAAGCCCCTGAAGAATGGCATACCCGGCGACCAGCACCACTGACAGGCGCACGGCGTGGCGAAACCGCAGGGATTTTGGTGTCATCTGAGACCAAATCCGGAGCCACTTGTCTTTGAGCGTGTGAGCCCTTCATCTGCCAGCGTGTTGTCTTCGTCGTTTTCGATTGCATCCGGATTACCGACATTGGCGAGCTGCCGCTCAACCGTTGCCAGGTTGCGAAAAAGGAACTCCAGTTGTGCCAGCAGGTTTCTGCAATCAGCCGGCGCCGTTTTTGCGAGAAAATCCAGTGATTCCCTGAGCTCATTTAATGCGAGCATTGATGCATCACTGTGCTGGTAGTCTTTTGACAGCGTAAAAGCGGTGGCAGCAGAACGGCAGGCGGAGGCTTGCATTTGCAGCAGGTGACGGAAACGGAACAATACATCAGAGTGGAGGAAATGCTCTGCCAGATCCTGGTAACGATAGTGTGATGAACTGATTCGCTCATGGATATCCTGAGCGAGGAAATAGGTTTTCAGAAGGCGCTGGTTGGTGCGATCCAGCCGCCCGCGACGGGCACGAACCAATAGCGTCAGTTTGGCCTGGTTCAGAGAGGTAACCACTTTGGCATTCAGCCGCGCAGTCTCGAGCCGGAGCGGTTGGGGAACCATGCCGCGGATCGGCAGGAAAAGCTCGCTTTTAACTTCCAGGTAATTGGCTGTTGCAGCGAATACTGCGGCCATTCCCTGTTGCAAAGGGCGATGAGGCCAAAGCAGGTTCCAAACCAGAGACAGGAACCCGTACCAGGTTGCACCAGCAAGAAGCAGTGCCGGTTGCCACCAGAGGATGGTACTTTCTGCTGCTCCCAACATGGTGTAAACCGCGATGAGTAATGATGCAAAGGCGATGCTCGCATAGCGAAGCCCCACGCCGCCGAGCATGATAAAGCCAAACGTTGACAGCGCCAGTCCAGTGGCAAACAACCAGGGATAAGGAAACAGGATTTCTATCGAGAAAGTCGCAATGGCAAAGCAAACCAGCGTAATAAGCTGTGCCTTGAGCCTGCCGGTAAAGCTGTCATCGGTTTCTGCCAGTGCAGAGGCAATAATTCCCAGCACCAGTGGGTGATGGCACTGTGCGCCTGAAAATGCCAGCAAGGGACGGTGACACCCACCAGGGCGAGAAATACCCGGATGGAATAATTGACCCTTTCATTGGCCCAGTATTGTCTGAACAGAGAAATATAGTGGTTCGGGAACATAATGAATGCGATGTAAAGTTCTGTGCACAAGATAACAAAAATCGCATCAGCCCAGTAGGGATAAACGTGTGTTCGACGGTTTTTTCCGCAATCACATCAACATGTTTCGTCAAACTGAATGAAGGCTGCTATCCTGCACATATGTAAATATACACAGGGGTATTCTCTGCAAGCCATGAATAACGCAGAAGGCAATATGACCGAACCGGTGACAACAGCTCCCCAAAAAACAGCGCTCAGTGCAACACCGCTGGCGCGTTGGTTTGTACAGTGGGACAACTACAGTATCGCACTGGAGGACAATGCCTGATCCTTGAATCCAACGATACCCGCCGGATCGTGCCTTTTGCTACCTGGAACGGTGAATTGACCGTATCCCGGGGATTGCTGTGGGGAAAACTGACCCTGACAGCCCGGGACAAAAGCGGCATCAATTACCGCTACCGGGTCTTTGGTTTACCCTGGGGTGAAACCCGCCAATTTGCAGACTTTCTTGTCTCGAGCTGGAGAGCCTGGGCTGCTGGCAGCCAAAGAGCACTCGATGCTGTCTGGCCGGATATTACCTCTCAACTGCAGGTTCTTCAGCGGGCATCCGGCTATCTGAGGCAATCGTCAGTTAGCGCTGTTTTCCGGGAAATTGAAAATTTGCTCGGTCTGGCTGGGCTGGAACTATCGCTTATCCGGCAAATTGATCCTGAAAAACTGGCGTGCCTTGAAAAGTGGCAGAAGACAGAGAACTGGCTTGCCCCCCGCAATGAAGCTTGGTCAAAGCAGGCTGTTACCCAATGGTCAGCACTCTTTGATTCCGTTGAATCTTCCCCGCTGAATACCAGCCAACGTGAAGCGGTAGTCGCTGATGACGATTTCAACCTGGTTTTAGCCGGTGCGGGTTCGGGTAAAACCAGTGTGCTGGTGGCGCGGGCTGCATACCTGATTGAAAGCGGGCAGGCTCTGCCGGAGCAGATTTTGATGCTGGCGTTCGGCCGCAAGGCGGCGGATGAGATGAAGGATCGGCTCGCCCAAAAAGTATCGGGGAAAATCCGGGTGTCGACATTCCACGGCTTTGCCCGGGAAGTGATCCGCCACAACCAAAGTACAGCGCCTGACATTTCAGAACTGGCGACCGATGACATCGCTAAAACTGCTTGGATAACACTTTGGCTTGCTGACCACTGGCAGGTGTCGGCCAATGAGAAAAGGTGGCTTAAACATGCTGAAAAATATGGTATTCCCGGCGTTGACCCGGAAAAGCCGCTCACAGGGCAGACGCATAATGAGAAATTGCATCGCTGGCTCTGGCGACAGGTGGATGTGTTGCGTCTGGCTGCCAAAGGGAAAAAAGATATCCAAACGTCGCTTGAAGGGCGGGATGATGACCTAAGGCAACAATCTTCCAGCGAGCTGAATCTTGTCTGGCCGTGTTACAAGGCGTACCTCGACAAATTGAAGGAAGAGGGAAAACAGGATTTCTTCGGCTTGATTGCTGAGGCGACAAAGCTGTTGGAAAAAGGCAAAAGTCGACCTGATATCCGGTTTATCATGGTGGATGAATACCAGGATATTTCCCCGGATCGCCTGTCAATGCTTGAAGCTCTCTGTAACCCGGTAGGGAAAAGCATCAGGCGCCCTTCACTGTATGCCGTGGGCGATGACTGGCAGGCAATTTATCGTTTTACCGGGGCAGATGTATCCCTGACGACGGATTTTGAAAAACGCTTCGGCCACGCGGCAGTTCGGAGCCTGGATACGACTTATCGCTTTAACGATAAAATCGGTGAAGTTGCCAAGCAGTTTGTGATGGTTAACCCAACCCAGCTTGATAAGACGCTGAACAGCGTGAAGAAGCGAAAAAGTGCCGCTGTCAGCGTTATTGAAAGTGACCGTATTGAAGCATTACTGGCGCAACTCAATGAAAAGCAAAAAGACGGGAAAGTGATGTCTTTGATGCTGATAGGCCGGGCAAATCACCACAAGCCGGATAATCTCTCACAATGGAAAAAAGACTTCCCGAACCTGTCAGTTGAATTTGTGACAGCACATGCCAGCAAAGGGCGTGAGGCTGATTGTGTGGTGGTATTGGCCATGGATGAAGGTGTGTTTCCGGTAGTGCGGAACAGCCATCATCTTGATGATTGCTTGCTGATGAGTGAGGAACCTGTCGAATTCGCAGAAGAACGCCGGCTGTTCTATGTGGCGCTCACGCGGGCGAGAGAGCAAGTGTGGCTGGCGTGTAACCCCGAGACACCTTCACCATTTGTCACGGAGTTGCTGGAAGGAAATTACGGTGTGAGTAAAAAGAAAATAAAAAGCCGGTAGTGTAAACCGGCTTTCAATCATTCCTCTTCCTTACAGGTCATCTAACGCATATTGTCAGGCAAAGGCCTTTTGTTCTTCATCCCGGTATTTCGCTGCGATATCGAGGAATTCTTGCTCACATGCCAGGAAGGCATCAACGATTTCCGGGTCAAAATGCTTTCCTCGACCCTCGATAATAATGGTCTTTGCCTCTTCGTGAGAGAAAGCCGGTTTGTATACACGCTTGCAAATGAGCGCGTCGTAAACATCGGCCAGTGCCATTAAACGCCCGGACAACGGAATGTCTTCACCCTCTAAGCCTCTTGGGTAGCCAGTACCGTCCCACTTTTCGTGGTGGGTGTGGGCGATCTCCCGAGCCAGCGACAGAAATGAGCTTTGCCCCATATTGCGCTCTGCCAGAGACAGTGCATCGGCCCAATCTTGGCGTGACCTTTCATGATATCGAATTCTTCGTCGGTCAGTTTACCCGGTTTGAGCAAAATACTGTCCGGGATACCCACCTTGCCAATGTCGTGGAGTGGAGCTGACTTGTATAACAGCTCAATTCGCTCGGCAGTCAGGTAATTCTGGTACTTTTCTTTACCACTCAATTCGACAGCCAACGCCCTGACGTAGCTTTGGGTGCGTAAAATGTGTGCCCCGGTTTCGTTGTCACGGGACTCAGCAAGCTGAAAGGCCGATAATAGCGACATCACGGGTTTTGTTTATTTCATCGTGAGAGCAGGCGAGCTGCTCAAGCATTGAGTTTGTATAGTGAGCGATAACGCCAAGTTCAGCCTGTCGAACCAGAGGAACGCGTTCAGAAAGGTCACCGGTTGAGGCGCTGATTAGGACGGATTTTTGTTTATCGAGCACTTTTCTGAGAAGTTTCAGCCAGTGGTACATTATGACCAGGGTGTAACCGACCAGACACACGGCGATATAAGAAAACTCTTTGTAGATACTGACAAGTGCCGCATCTATGGCTGCCGGCTCCATATGCTCTGCGAGCCAATGCAAGTCTTTAACCATCACCATGCCGAGTACAGTGGTGAGCAAGATGATCAGTAATACAACCAGGCCGCCCATCTGTACGATGATTGAGTAGCGATAGCTGTCTATTTTATCAATGGAGGTTTCAGCCAGTTCCTGCGGGTAGGTGAGCAGCTTATTTTGCAAGGAGAGATCAAGGCCGACAAGAATGCCCAGAGAGACCATCCCCATCAAGACCTTGATATTGCTGTCCAGCGGGAAAGTATGAAAAACGTTATACCAGACGGCAAGCCCGAACCCACCCAGAACAAACAGGCCGAATTCTTTTACAGAGGAGTACGGGGAACGTTGAGGAATAAGCAGTTTGCGCAGCAAAAAAATGATAATAAAAGTTGTTGATGCGTAAAGAGGGTTCCGTTCAACACTCAGGCTGTCCAGAAAAGGACATACCCGCGAACCGTACATGGTGAAAACTGCAGCAGCAACAATGTAGTGCAGTGCAACCCGCCTTGTTAAATCAGGGTGTTGAGTCATTACTGATAGTTGTCTTTGTATAATGCCAGCCGTTTATAGAAACATAGCTTGTGTTTCACAATCAAGGCAAGTGATCACTTAATTGACTCGGTTTTCTAATTAATCACCGTTTACACTGCGAGTGTGACGATAACCCTCCCGGATTGTTTACCATCACGGATGGCTGCCAATCCATGCCGTAAAGAAGCAAAAGGAATGACCTCGCTGATATCCGGGTTAATAATCCCCGCGGACATTTGCACGGCAAGAGCATTGCCGATGTCGACCATATCCTGAATTTGCTCCCTTTGGCCGTGGGCAAATACCGACATGACAGCGACCTCATGGAGAGAAAGGGATTTTGTGGCCGCCAGAAGTGGAATTTCCCTCAGGCGGAAGCGAGGCTGACAAATTGGCCGCCAAACCTCAAAAGCGCCAGCAGGTGCCCGACTGATGGCGTTGAAACCGAGTCAATCATGGCATCAAGCAGTTTCCCTTCGGTGGCTTCAAAGATTTTTAACGGAACGTTATCAGCGGCTGGGTCAATCAGCGTGTCTGCACCCATACCGGACACACGTTCGTGGTGCTCTTTAGGGCAAATAGCGATAACGACCGCACCGACAGATTTCGCAAGTTGGGTGGCATAAATTCCGGTTGGCGAATCTGCGCCCTGAATCGCGATAACCTGGCCGTTTTTCAGGTGAAGTTTTTGGTGAATAGCCTGCCAGGCAGTGATGCCGGGTAAAGGTATTGCAGCTGCTTTTTCAGGATCCAATCCCTGTGGAATTCGGCAAACCGCATGTGCTTTGGCAACGGTGTATTCAGCAAAAGCACCGGCAGTCCGGGGGTCTGAAAGCAAAAACACCTGGTCACCGGGCTGAAAACTGCTGACATGACTACCGGTTTCTACAATTTCACCCGCGACATCGATCCCCGGAATTTGCGGGTATTCCCAGGTCGCGTATCCCCACTCGGAGAGCTTATAGTCAACAGCATTAAGACCGACTGCAGCAACTTTAATCAGGACTTCGTCACTGCCATACAAAGGGATAGGGGCGCTTCCCTGATACAATTCAGACAACCCTCCCGGCTTTTTGAGCCACCAGGCTTGCATCATAGCTACCCCCTTAAACTTTTATACCCAAACCAACCATCTCATGGTGCTGGTTTCAGCGAGAGTTGACTGACAGCCAATCAAACTCGCCCTTCTTTCATCAGCATAGGCTGATCCAGGTTCGAACGAGTCCCAAAACGAAGAATACAATTATGGCTTCATAGATATAAACGTATCCAAATCAATAGGTTGACTGTAATCGACGTCCGGATGGGAAAAGCCGTTAATTTGCATAAATTCCTTTACGAAACCTTCATAGTCTCCGATTTGCTGGAAGTTATCCGGTTGTATTTTTTGAGAAGGGTGAGGGTGTCTTGCTGGGTTTCTGGTGCCAGTTCCCAGTCGTCCATCCTAATCAAACCCTCCGCATCTGTTTGCGCTTTCCCTTCTGGGGGGCAGTCAAACCGTTGGTAGAACAGCCTGTACATTTGTTCAATGCAGGTTTCATGGGTTCCGTGCTGTTTCATTACCTTCATCAGTGCGAGGAGGTAAGGAGCGAGCCCCGGGATAAATACACTTGCTTTGGTGACCAGCGCCTTGCATACCGCAATATCAGCGCTGATTTCAGACGAAGGGAAGCGGAGGTTCAGTTTGTCTTTGGTGTTGTGCAGGTGGGCTTTTGCATAACCGAGAGTGCCACGGTGATAAAGCGCGTGGGTCTGCTCGGGACCGATGTAAGAAAATGCAACTGTGCGTGCACCCTTGGCGAGAAGGTTCTGGTCAGCCAGCCACTCAATCCAGCTTTGCCAGTCTTCACCGCCCATGACTTTTTCTGTAGCCTCGATTTCTTCTTGGGAGGCCGGCGGCATGGTCACGCTCTCCAAGGCGCCTTTTTCAATATTAACCGAATAGCCAGTCACGGACTCGCCAACCGGTTTGATGACCGAGCGCCAAAACTCTCCGGTCTCTGGGTTAGGACGAATGCCTGTTGCCAGTGAATAAATGACCAGATCAACACCGCCACCCAATTCTGAACGGATAGTTTCGGCTACTTTGTCCCGGGTTTGCGGCGAAAACGCATCACCAATGACATTTGCTGCAAACCGGCCTTGTTGCTCAGCGGCTTCCCGAAACCAGATGTTGTTGTACCAACCGGCGCTGCCAATACCTTTATCAGATATACCCCGCTCAAAAGATACACCCAGGGTGTCTGCCTGGGCAGGTCCGAAAGCCAGCGCAATGCGGGCAGCAAGGCCAAACCCAGATGAGGCTCCAAGAATCAGGACACGTTTTGGAAACTCCGGGGCAGGCTTAACATTTTCTTGCCGTGTTACATAATCAATCTGGTTTTTCACGGCTTGCTTGCAGCCGAGCGGGTGGCAGGTCCGGGCGACTACGCCCTGTACAACAGGTTCTATGATCATTTTTGCATCCTATATTCTGTACCGTTCGGACTCATTCTGTGACCCATGAACTAGCCCTTTTGGTATTGCTGCGAGTCACTTTACGGGATGTAGAACCGGTTTGCATGTAGGGTGATCAATTCGTGGGAATTTCAGATAAGAAAAAGGCCGGAAAACCGGCCTTTGCGTACAAACATCGACGTGAATCACTTCCTCAGATACGTGCTTTCAGGTAGCTCTCGTAATCTGGGATTTCATATTCTGTCTCTTGATCCAACAGTGGGGAAGAGAGCATAAAACGTGCGCTTGATCGGTTGGTGGCGATTGGAATATTCCAGACCGCAGCGATACGAAGCAGAGCTTTCACATCTGGGTCATGCGGTACGGCATTGAGTGGATCCCAGAAGAAAATAAGCATATCAATTTTGCTTTCGGTAATCAGGCACCAAGCTGCTGGTCGCCACCCATCGGGCCACTTATCAGGCTGGTGATGGGAAGGCCAGTCTCTTTGTTGAGCAAGTTGCCCGTTGTACCCGTGGCATACAGTTCATGGTTCGCCAGCTGCTCTCGGTTTTCCTTTACCCAGCGCAACAATTCATCCTTGCAGTGGTCGTGTGCCACCAAAGCAATGTGTTTCCGTTTCCCAACCGGACGGGTGGTCTTTTCCATGGCATTCTCTCTTTCAAACACTTAACGCCATACTACAGGGTATGGCACCTGATTACTGTGACTTTTCTGTTGTTGAGATAAATACGGGGCGGAAACGGGCTGGCGACAGCGAGTTCTCAACAATGGTTGTTGGAAGATACGCAGGTGTCATTCCAACAATCCGGGTAGACAGATCCAGCACTGGGTTTTTATCTTCAAGATACCGGACAGCCTGATCGACGGACAACCGCCCCTGCAAAACCATTTGATCGCTTGGCGCGAATTCAATCCGGTCGCGCCGCAGACCTCGGTATACACCATGGCTGAAATAGGTGGCGACCAGGCCGATTTCATCAAGCTTTCCTGCACTTCGCAGGGTATTGATCCCTACTTCAATAGCAACTGCACTGCCAACGATGTAGTCGACATCCGGAAACTTTTCGATAATTTCCTGCAATAAGTTACGCTGTAATTCCTTGCTGTTGTCATCCCACTGCTCAGAGACAATCTTAATCGGCGTGTCTTTGATGGTGTCGTTGAGCCCCTTCATAACCGGGAAGGTACCACCAACAGCCTTGGGGCCGGCTAACACAGCAACAGAAAGGGGATGTCCGGCCTGTTTCTGTTTTTCCACCAGAAAATTCCCGACTTCTTTGCCCATGTAATACCAGTCTACGCCTACACGGCCTGCCAGTCGGTGGCGGAGCTTTTCAGTTTCATGGACGGCATTGATGGTTCCAAACAGTGGAATATGACCGGCGGTATTACCGATAACTTCTGGCATGTCCGGTGAAACTGCACCCAGCAAGATTGCATCAGCCCCCCATTTCTTACACTGGCGAACCTGTGCGAGTTGCTGCATTTCATTGTTGTAGCCGTTTGCGTCCAAGACTTTGAGCTCAACGCCCAACTGACGGCTCTGTTCGACCATTCCGTAGTTTACGGACAACCAATAGGCATCTTTGAGGTGCGGGTAAAGTGCACACAACTTCCAGGGTTTGCTTGCTTTATTCAGGGGGAGGTAATTAATCGCCGCGTCATTGTTTGAAAACGCCGGCTCATGGGCGATCACCTGCCACGCTTGGGCTGGATGAGTGAAAACGCCGATCAGTATGACCGCGGAAAAGAGAAACAGGTTGTTGAAATAACGGGCAAGCAATCGCATCAAAGTGGTCTAAAGGTCGTAAACACTGGCAGAATAGTACCCATTGTCTGAGAAAGAGAAAACGTTTCCAACGGATTCTTGGGGTTTTAAACGCAATGTCGTTAAAGAAAACGGGTATTGGCAGCACACTGTTGCTCGCATTTTCCAGTATGGCTGTGATGATGATACTGGCGGCGCTGATTGGCGTAGGCGGTTTTTCACTGGTCGCAAAAACAGAGCGCCAGGTGATGAATTCTGCTCTGCCTGCGCTGGTGGAGTCCAAGCAGTTGTCAGATATTGCCAACCGGATGATTGCCACTGCCCAGGTGCTGGAGAAATCGTCCACTCAAGGTGAGCGCGAGCAGCAAGGGCGATCACTCACCATTTATGCCCAGGAGCTTCGCCAAAGTCTGATTAACCTTCGGCAGTATTCGTTTAACCCCAAAGACTTGGATGAGCTGGACAACAATATCAAAGGCTTAATTGATAACCTGGCATTAATGGGATTACTGGTCGGGCAGAAAATTGATTTGGAAAACCAGACCAAAACCCGTATCGGTTTTCTCAGGGGGCGGTTGGAAGCGGTTGAAGATCTTTCCCTTTCCCAGATTTCAAATGCCAATGCCGTTACCACAGCGAATATCGTCCGGCTCTATGACCTGGTTGAAACCAGCAAGAAAGAGGCGATTTACGAAGCATTGGATAACCTGGTGGAGGTTGATCTGGACCTTTCCGAGCGCCTTATTGAGCTTCGTTCTATGACCCAAAAGCTCGATGGGCTTGTAGGCGATGCGGCAGCGCTGACCAGCAAGAAAGAGATTAATGCAATCCGAAGCCACTACCTGGATGTCATTGAGGTGCTTGAGCGCCGGGTGAAAGCGGTGGAGGACCCGGAGCGTTCCGCACAGATGATGGAGCAGCTTCGCGGTATCAGCATGCCGAATGACTATTTTAACGGCCTTATCCGGCTGGTAGAGTTGCGCCGGGATCTTCGCGTACTTAATGATCGCAACTTAACGGCATTCCAGACATTGAATGACCAAATTGATGCAGTGGTTGAGTCGGCCAGTTACACCTCCCGCCAGGCGATTGCCAACGTAGAGGAGAGCCTTGGTCTTGCCCAGAACGGGTTGATAGGTATCTCTGTGGCGGGTGTGATTGCGTTAATCCTGATTATGTGGAAGTACGTCTATGCCCGCGTCATATTCCGTATTAATCAGTACTCCCGAGCATTGATGTCTCTGGCGCGCGGGGACTTGGCGATTAACCTCAAAGTGGAAGGCGATGACGAGCTTGCTGCGATGGGCCATGCGATTTTGGTTGCCAGAGATACCGCCTACGAAAGAGCCCGCCTTGCATCGGCTGAAGGGCGATACCGGCAAGAGCTTGAGGCAAACAAAGTCAGTTTGGAAAACACGGTTGCCAAACGTACCGCGGAACTTAAAGAAGCCAATATCAAACTGAACCAGGAAGTCGAGCAACATGCCATCGCCCGGGTGGAAGCAGAGCAGGCTAACCGCGCGAAATCATCTTTCCTCGCTACCATGAGCCATGAAATCCGCACACCGATGAATGGTGTGTTGGGGACGGCATCACTTCTGGCTGATACCAGCCTGGACGGAAACCAGAAGCGCCTGCTTGCCGTCATTAACCGGAGTGGCGAGGCGCTGCTTGATGTACTCAACGATATTCTTGATTACTCCAAGATTGAAGCCGGGCACCTGGAAATTCATCCTGAAACATTCAACCTTTGCCATCTGGTTGACGATGTAACTCAGATGCTCAAAAGCCGGGCAGATGAAAAACACCTTTACCTGTCAACCGAATGCTCGCTGACGGATAAGCCGTGGCGGCTGGGGGATGCTTCCCGTATCCGGCAGGTGCTGGTTAATCTGGTCGGTAATGCCATTAAGTTTACCGACAAAGGCGGAATACGGGTTCGTGCGGGCCTTCATCCACGAAACAAAAATCAGGTGTTGTTTGAGGTCATTGATACCGGAACCGGTATTTCCAGGGCAGAGCAGAAAAAAGTCTTTGAGGCATTTTCCCAAGCTGAAACAGGGAGGAAAACATTTGGGGGAACCGGACTAGGCCTTGCCATCAGCAAGCGTATTGTTGATGCCATGCAAGGTGATATTTCTGTGAGTTCAGTACAGTGGAAAGGTAGCCGGTTCTGGTTCAGCATTCCCCTGTCTGAGAGTACGGCGCCGAGGGAGTCGGATGTTCTAGCCTGCAAGGTGATTGAACCGGCTCATGTGTTGTTGGTGGAAGACAACCCGGTAAACCTGATGGTAGCAACCGGTTTTCTTAAACGCCTCGGTCATACCGTGGTGACCGCTGAAACCGGCATTGAAGCGGAACAGCGTGTCGACCGGGAAGATTTCGATATTATGTTGCTGGACATTAACCTCCCGGACACTGACGGTGTCACGCTAATGCATCGTCTTCACCGCGTCGAAGCAAATAAAAGTTACGAAAAATGGCTGTCACCAACTTCTATGGTGGCAGTCTCGGCCCATGTGTTTCGCGAAGAAGTGGAGAGTTATATTACCGCAGGCTTTGACGGCTTCCTTTCCAAACCGCTTGTTGCCAGTCAGCTTTCTGAAGAATTGGCTCACCTGTTGGTAGACAAACCCCGGGTACTAAGAAAAACAACGCCGGAGCCGATGAGGGTAGAGAATGCGGTGGCTGACATTGCACCAGAGTTGGAGAACGTATCAGCGGCCCATACAGCGCCTGATGAGTTCAACGGGTTGCCGGTGCTGGATGCCTCAGTGTTGGAAAACGACATTGATGTGTTGGGGCTGGAGCAGATTCAGCAGATCGCTGCTCTGTTTGTCACGTCAACCCCGGACCGTGTCGAGGCGCTGGGCGATGCAATGACCGTTGAAGACTGGGAGGATACAGCTTCCTTTGCCCATACCCTCAAAGGCGGAGCGGGGAGTGTAGGTCTTACCGCGCTTCACGCAATGTGTCAGCGTATTGAAAAAGCCGCTCGTGAAGACAGTGCTTCGGGTGTTTCCATAGAAGAACTGGAGCGGCTCTATGCGTATTCAGTGGCAGCGCTCACTGCGCGTTTTTCAGCCAGGAAAGAATAAAACAGGAGATCTGTTGGGGCTGGTTTAAATCCAGCTTCACCAGATGTTCCGGAAACGCCTGTGCTTCATCACTTGCCATGGCGAAAATATGCTGGTCATGCGGATAAAGAAGGGGTTTCCCGTGTGAGGGGCGGTGAATTTCTATCTTCGGAATCGGGGCATCGCGGAATCCTTCCACTAACACTATATCGATGCAACTGTGATCCAACTGTGAGAGACACTCTTCCAGCGTCGGTTCTTCCCGGTCTTGTTCATGGTGTTCGAAAACAGGATATTCCGTTCCCGGGTTGCCATCAAAAACTGGTCGCTACCGGCTTTTCTCAGGCGGAAACTGTCTTTTCCCGGCTTATCCGGATCAATAACATGGTGGCTGTGCTTAACAAGTGCAATGCGTACACCTGACGCTTTTAAAAGTGGGATAACCTTCTCAATCAACGTGGTTTTCCCGGAGCCGCTGTACCCTGCAAACCCAATCACCGGTTTTCTATTTTGCATCTGTCTCTCAATCTCTACATAGCAGAAAGCGCAATCAGATTAGTATTGTACCACGGTCGCTTGCTATCCTTATGAGTGTCGGCGTTCATATCTCTGGACGGAATGATGAAATGACCCGGCATGATTGCTGCACGGATGCAGTGAGTTTCACCAATACCACAGGGGGCGAATGTTCCCAAGCGATCAAGGAGTGATTGAATGTGGGTAACTCTCGATTTTGAAGCATCAGGACTGTCTGACAGCTCATTTCCAATTGAAGTTGGCTATTCTCTGCCGGATGGAGACACCACCAGTCTGTTGATTAACCCGCTCACTTCGTCAGAGCCGTGGACGCACTGGGACAAGTATGCCGAGTCGGCAATTCATGGAATCAGCCGAGAAGAACTTGAACTGGAGGGTTGGTCAGTAGCCGATGTATGTTTGCACCTCAACCAGACGCTTTGCCAGTATGAACACGTTCTTTGTGACAGCCAGTGGGATCTGTTCTGGATGGGGCGGTTATATAAAGCAGCACATATGCGGCCGGCATTTACCCTCACTGAAATCGGGCACTGGTTGAAGTATGAAACAGGTATTTCCAGGGAAAGATTTCTCGATTGCCTTGAAGCGCTGGGTCCACCGGCTCATCGAGCTGCGGCTGATGCTGAGAATATTCGTCAGGCCATTAATCTGCTGATAAAGTGACGGTTTTTACTCGCTGAGAGAACACAATGCCGTCTGTTCACCAAGATGACGCCACAACTTTGTCCGGCCCGGTTCGTTTTGCACAATTTAACGTGGCGATGTCCTATGATGGTCCCGGTGAGTTAGCAAGACTGTTGGCGGAGGGGACTCCTCGTTTTCATCGCTTGGCGGGCATCATCAGGCATGTAAGGCCGGATGTATTATTGCTTTGTGAGTTTGACCATCCCGGTGAGGGAGGTGACAGCGGGACCGTCAGAACGTTTCTACGGGATTACCTGAATAATGAGTTTGGTGAAGGGGAGCCGATAGATTTTCCCCATATGTACTGCCCGCCCAGTAATACAGGCCTGCCAATCTATAAGCATTCTGATGCTTCCAACGTTATCTCACCAGAAGAAGCACACGGCTTTGGCCTTCACCATGGGCAATATGGGTTCATTCTCCTGTCTCGCTATCCCATTCTTTTTGATGATATTCGCAGCTGGCAACAATTTCCCTGGCATAAAATGCCGGGCAACAGAATGCCCGAAGGTTTCTATGACGGTTCCACCGAACAGACCCTTCGGCTTTCTTCCAAAAACCATGTTTGCGTACCGGTAGAAACGCCGAAAGGTGTTGTTTCCGTCGTTGCATGCCATCCCACGCCGCCGGTTTTCGATGGCCCGGAAAAACGGAACTATCATCGCAATGCGGATGAACTGCGTTTGATTACCGATATTATCGATGACGCCGATTATCTGGAGGATGATGCAGGTTCTTTTGGCGGAATAAAAAATTCCAACCCGTTTGTGGTGATAGGAGATCTGAATTGTACGCCGGTTGATGGTGATGGCGACCATACTGAGCTGAGGAAGCTCCTAAGCCACCCCAAGATCAACAAGACTGCTGCCTTGGGAAAACTGGTACCAACAAGCGCAGGCGCACGTTCTCATCGTGTGTTTCAATACAGGTATGATACATCCAATACCTGGACGCATAACAGTGGCCTCAGGCTGGATTATGTTCTGCCTTCCTCTCATCTATTGGTAACCTCATCAGGCGTATTCTGGCCATCCTCCACTGAAGCGGGCAGGAGCCTGATTGCCGACAGCCAGGATCGCATAAAAGCCAACATCAGTTCAGACCACCGGTTAGTGTGGGTGGATTGCGATATCAATATGTAACCTTTCATTTACCGCTGTTTTTAAAATGTTGACCGCCAGAATGCATTTCGGGCGCTTAATGTTTTCGCTTTTAGTCATTTGTCTAGAAAATCATTCTGAGCATTTTTCCCTCAAATGAGCATCAGAGCTCATAAAAATAGACATTGATCATGATCTTCATCCCAAAAAGTATATATATTTCCATGCGTTAAATTCAACAATATGAATATGTGAAAGGAAAAATATACATGCGCATGATTAAACGCAGTGGTTTGGTGTTGGCTATTCTGGTCACGTCGGGGTGTACAACAATTTTACAAGGAAATGATTCAAAGCCTTTTGAAGAAGCGATGGTGTCGCATGATTACCTGACTGCTGCAACTCACGCACAGGAGTTGGCAGATATGGATCCGGAAACGGGCGAAGTTGATGACCTGTTCTGGACACTCCAAGCCGGTGCAGCGCTCCGTTTTGACGGCCAATACAAGCTTTCTACATCCTATTTTGATGCCGCCGAAAAAGTGATGCGTGAAGAAGATACCGAGAGTGGTATTGAGAAAGGTGCTGAAACCGTGGGTTCCATTGCAGGTAACGATGCAATGTTGGATTACGAGCAAACGTATTATGACGGTGTAATGGCAAACACCTACAAGGCGTGGAACTTCCTGGCAGAAGGTGACAAGCAAAATGCGCGCGTTGAATTTAACCGTGCTGAAGAACGTCAACGCATCGCTGCAGAGTACTTTGCCGATAAGATTAAAGAGCAGAAAAAAGAGCTGGAAGAAGAAGCGGGCGAAAGCTTCAGCCTGGTTAACTCAACGCTCAAATCTGATCTCACCCAGTCTGCTCTGAAAAATGCAGGTTTTGAAGAAAACCAATGGAAAGCATACGGCGGTTTTGTAAACCCATACACTACATACTCCAATGCGCTTTTCCTGATGCTGAATGCAAAGAGCAAATCTGATTACCAAAAAGCAGCAGACCTGTTCAATCGCGTTTATAAAATGACCAAGTCTGCAGCAGTAAAAGCAGATTACGATCTGGCTCGCTCTTTGGCGCGCGGAAAGTCGAAAAAAGCGCTCGACAAAAAAGTTTGGGTTGTATTCGAAAACGGTCAGTCAATTGTACGTGAAGAACGACGTGTAGACCTGCCAATTGGCATTATTCCAGGCGCTGACGTTCAATATGCAGGTATTGCACTTCCTAAACTGAAGTCTCGTGGTGAAGCATATCCTTACATCACTGTGAACGGTGTTAAAACCGCTTCACTGTCAAATATGGACCGGATTATCGGTGCCGAATTTGATACTGAATTCCCTTACATCCTTGCTCGTGAAGTTACCCGTACCACGCTGAAAACCATCGTTCAAAAGCAATTGAATGATGAGAACGAATTGCTTGGTCTGGCCGCGGGTATTTTGCAGGCAGCCACTACCGGTGCAGACCTCCGATCTTTCAGTGCACTGCCATGTGAATTTGAGACGGCGTCCCTGGTAGCGAAATCCAATCAAGTAACGGTAAAGGCTGGTGCGTTTGAAATGCCGGTTGAGCTAGATAAGAGTTCAAAAAATCACGTTATTTATGTGAAAGCACCAACGGCAAATGCAGCACCAACTATTCAGGTAATTAACCTCTAATTTTTACTGATGGGCGCAGAAATGCGCCCTTACTGCAATGATGAAAAGCGAGCGAATGGACATGAAAAAACTGATTGCTGTGATGTTAATGGGTGTTGCAACTCTTACCGGATGTAAGACTACAACATCGTATATCGATGCTTCTGACACAAAGACCAACGTAACTGCCGGCCTGTCTTATGCTGACTTTTCTAAAGCAGCTAACGAAATGGCTGATGAAATGGTTGCATCAAAGCTGCTGACTCACCCGCAGGCTGATCAGGGTGGCCGCTACATCCTTTATATCAACAACATCGAAAACGATACCATGCAGCGAATTGATACCGATCAGCTGGTGAAGTCAATTCGTGTGAAGATGCTGAACTCCGGTAAGTTCTTGGTAACGACTGCATTTGGTGAAGATGATGCGTCTACAAAGATGCGTGCATTGAAAGATTCTAAAATCGTTAAGAAGTCTACTGTAAAGGGTGACAATCAGGTTTATGCACCCGACTTCAGTCTGTCTGGAAAAATTTTGCAGCGTAACAACACGCTGGATTCCGGAGATACCCGCATTGAGTACTACTTCCAATTGTCTCTGACCAACATTGAAAACGGTCTGGCGTACTACGAGGGCGAGCGCGTTGTTGGCAAAGTTGCTGATGGCGACACCGTAAGCTGGTAATGACTGGGAAAACAATTGGCTTTACTGCACCGGTGGTCACCGGTGCAGTTATTTCTGTATGAGGGACTCCATGAATTTCCGCAAAGCTCCATTAGCAATTATCCTGTCTATGCTGGCGATGCCAGTATCTATCAACCACGCATTTGCTAATCAAGATACATCAACGACACAGTCTGTGCCGGCAGAGCCAGATTCGGCTGCTCAAAGTGCACAAGATGTGCAAGTTGCAGAAATCGATCCGGATCAGCAAGTTCAGGAACTTATTGACAACTATCGTCAGGCCGTTGAAGCAAAAGTTCGTGCTCAGGGTAAGCAAAATTCAGTCGTGTTCTTTGAAGGTAAAGGACAGATTGCAGTCGATAAAAACCATACTGACTGGTCAGAGTTTCGTGCATTGGCGCTGAATGAAGCTGTTCTGAAAGCGCGTGAATCCTATCTGAAAACGCTGAACCGGGACTTTGTTCAGCAAGATATCAAAGAGTATTTCAAAGCCAAAGGTTTACCTGAGCCAACCGCGGACGATTTCAAATCTGAGTCCAAGCTGACTCAGCTACTGAATAAAGCGATAGCTGTTGTAGACAGCAAGCTGAATGCAGAGCTTGAAGAAAATGGTGTTAACCCACAGGAATTTGAAGCGGCTCCGCAAACTAAAAAGCAGCAACTTTTCCGTGAGTATATCGGTACGAAATCAATTACGCGTGCATACGGTGATTTGTCAGGGATGTTTGTCGTTAAGACATTCGAAGTTATCGAAGATAACGGCAAAGGTACTGTTGGTGTCGTGATGGCGCTTTCAAACGCTAAACGTGATCGCGTAAAGGCACTGGTTGAATCGCGTGGAAACGTGATGCCAGATCCGGCGAAAGCAAACCCGGCGAATGCGAACATCAAATCAAAACTTGCCAATATGAACGACACCCTGTTCCTGAATACGGGGACCCAGCTTTGGTATGACGACAAGGGGTATCCAATGCTTGTCTCGTTTGGGCAGGCGGGCGTTATCTATACCAATGACCCAGACGAGCGGACAATGGAGCGTGAAGCGGCGCGTGGCTATGCAGAAGACAATGCATGGGGACTGCTCGCAGGCACTTACAACATGAACGGCAACTTCGCACGTGATTCAATGCGTGGTCAGGAAAAGACCAAAGACAAAGTGTTTGAATTTGCCTCCGGAAACGTTCGTACATCTGAAACGGCTGGTATTCAGCGGAAGATTATGAGCGTGACAGAAGAGAGCTCAAAAATGACCTCCAGCATTCGCGATGTTACCGGTGTGGGTGTTGAGCATACCTGGTTGAAAAAACACCCGGTCACAGGCAAGGAAATGACTGGTGTTGTTGTCGTTTGGCATCCGGTTCGAATTCAAAATGCGGAAGACCTGCAAAATGGACGTGAACCTGTGACAACCGAAACAAACAAGCCAACATCTGCGCATGAGGCTGGTTCCGAAGACTTTTTCGACGCAGCTGATTTCTAACGGAGCAATCGAGTGAAGAATTATTCATTGCACTGTTGTGCTTGTTCTCACCATTGGTCTTTGCAAAAACATTGATTGTTGAGACGAGTGGCGAGGGCCTGAGCAAAGAAACTGCCATCAACAATGCGTTGATTCAGGCACTTCGTCAGGTAAACGGTACCAATATTGAAAGTGCGCAAGCATCACAAACGCAAACATCCAAGAAATCGGGTACTGGGACAGAATACCAGCGTGACCGTTCAGAATTGGTCGTTGTTGAGACCAAAGGAAAGGTTGACTCTTATGATGTTCTGAATGAGTTCTGTACTGATACCGGATGTGAGGTGAAGCTCAAGGTCCGCATTTCGGTTCGAAAGACTAAAGGCTCAATGACAAGCGTCGTGCACTTGCGGTAAAAACATTTACCGGTGGTCAGTCAGGTAAAGACATTGCACGAGAACTGGAATCTTTGATGGTGAAAGACCGTAAGTTCTCTGTTCTGGACAACCCGAATGATGCGCGGCTTGACTACATCGTTGAAGGTAAAATCATTGAATCTCGCACAACAAAACGTGTCGTAGATAATTCGAGAACGGTAGAGCTTACCGGCGAATATATCGAAGACAAGAAGACGTACTACTCTTCCCGTGTTGTCGTTGAGTATAAGATCATTGATATCTACAACGGTCAGATTAAATGGAGCGACCGTGTCACGACCACGTCCAGCCGCAACAATCTTTCCCTGCTTAAAAATATTACGGCTCGGAAAGTGTTTGATGCCCTGAAGGAAAACATTTACCCATTGCTGGTGTTAAAAGCCGAGGATGGGTCACTGATTGTCAATTCAGGTGGTGAGACGGTTTCAACAGGTGAGTTATACGATGTATATAAAATGGGTAAAGCCATTATCGATCCTGTTACCGGTGAGCGTTTGGGTGCCAATGAAATTAAAGTGGGTACGGTAAAAATCTCCCGGGTGTTGCCGAAGATGGCGTATGCGACCTTGATTAAAGGTGATGCCGCTTCACTTGGCAAAATGCAGATTGCACGCAAAGCGAAACAGCAGCCGGCAAAAAGGAAAACATCCTCACCGGTGAAAAAGAGTGCCCCTGTAAAACAGGAATCCACTGATACACCTTCCGCTGGTGGAATCCTCTTACCTTAAAGACAGTTTCAATAGGTCTAAGATGAAACCCGGTTAATTCCGGGTTTTTTTGTCTTGTTCGTTTGTAGAAATTAGCCAGAAATGCAGCTATCTTAGCCAATTGCAGTGAGATCAGACGCTGAAATTCTGTAAAAGTAATGTGAATGCGTTCATGTTTTTGTGTATACAACATGACCGCTAACTAATAAATGTGCTGAATTAAGCAGGTTGAATCTCAGTTCTATAAGAAATGGTAACCTACAAGGGAGTAACAAGGATGAAACGCAGCACAACGCTGGCCCTCGCCATTGCTTTAGGTATGTCTTCCGCTGCCCATGCAGCATTTAAGCCCTCAGTCATTTTTGACATGGGTGGTAAGTTTGATAAGTCTTTTAACCAAGCCGCTTATACTGGTGCAGAAGCATTTAAGAATGAGACCGGTATCGGCTACGGTGAATTTGAAATCACCAATGAAGCTCAGCGCGAGCAGGCAATGCTGCGCATGGCTCAACGTGGTTTTAACCCAATCGTCGCAGTAGGTTTCCAACAAGCGCCGATTGTTGAGAAAGTCGCTAAGCAGTTTCCGAAGACACAATTCGTCATTATTGATGCGGTTGTAGACCTGCCTAATGTCCGTTCAGTGGTGTTCAAAGAGCATGAAGGCTCATTCCTTGTGGGCGCACTTGCAGTAATGAAAAGTGAGTCAGACAAGGTAGGTTTTGTAGGCGGCATGGATATCCCGCTTATTCGCAAGTTTGCTTGTGGTTACGAGCAAGGTGCGAAATTCGAAAGCAAAGATGCCGAAGTTGTCCAGAACATGACAGGCACAACCCCAGCAGCTTGGAACAACCCCACCAAAGGTGCAGAACTGGCGAAGGCACAGTTCGATCAGGGCGTTGACGTTGTTTACGCAGCCGCAGGTGGTACCGGGGTAGGTGTTTATCAGGCGGCAGTAGACGCTGGTAACTACGCAATTGGTGTTGATTCAAACCAAAACTACCTCCACCCAGGTGTCATGCTGACGTCTATGGTTAAGCGTGTAGACGTTGCTGTTCAAGACGCGTTCATGGATGCCAAAGAAGGTAAGTTCACACCAGGTCTTCAGGCACTGGGCCTTAAAGAGCAGGGTGTCGACTGGGCACTGGATGATTATAACCGCGAGCTTGTGACACCTGAGATGGAAAAGCGTATCAACTCGATTCGTGATGACATCATTTCAGGCAAAGTGGTTGTGCACGATTACTTCTCTACAAACTCCTGCCAGTACTAATAAGTAAAAGCGTTTGGGGCCGATCCCGTCGGGGTGGGCCCTTTTCATGTCTTAAGCAATCAAGGAAGTGACATGAGTGCGCCTGCAATTGCGCTAAAGCAAATCAATAAACATTTTGGTCCTGTCTGGGCCAACAAAAACATCGACCTGACTGTCCGTCCGGGTACTATTCACGGGATTGTGGGTGAGAATGGCGCGGGTAAGTCCACCCTGATGTCCATTCTTTATGGCTTCTATTCTGCTGATTCGGGAACGATTGAGGTAAACGGAGTAGAGGCAGATATCAGAAATTCTCAGGATGCTATTGCAGCCGGTATCGGCATGGTGCACCAACACTTTATGTTGGTGGAGACATTTTCTGTGCTCGAGAATGTCATGCTCGGCGCGGAAGGAGATGCCATGCTGGCCCGAGCCAGTGAGAAGGCTGAGACTGCGCTGCGGGCAATTGAGGAAAAATATGGACTTCACGTTGATCCCCATGCAATTGTCGGTGATCTGCCGGTAGGTCTGCAACAACGGGTCGAAATTCTGAAAGCGCTCTATCGCGGCGCCCGCATTCTTATTCTTGATGAACCGACCGGCGTATTGACCCCCCAGGAAACTGAACAATTCTTTGGCATCCTCGATTCCCTGCGCGAGCAGGGTGTAACTATCATCCTCATCACGCATAAGCTCCGTGAAATTATGGCTATCACTGACAGTGTGTCAGTCATGCGGCAGGGAGAAATGGTTGCGGAGCGCGAAACGTCGGATACGTCACCGCAGGAGCTGGCGGAGTTGATGGTTGGCCGTAAGGTGTTGCTTCGTGTCGAGAAAGGCCCCTCCAACCCCGGGGATGAATGCCTCAAGGTCAGCGGGGCAACCTATCGCGATCATCGTGGGGTAACGTTGCTTGAAGACCTGAATTTCTCTGTTCGTCGGGGAGAAATCTTAGGTGTTGCCGGGGTGTCAGGAAACGGACAAAGCCAACTTCTGGAATTCCTTGCAGGTACGCTCACGCCTCAGCAGGGTGAGTTGATGGTGAATACCTCGGTAGGCACGCGTACTTTTTTACCCTCTACAAACCGCGATGCGGCGGCGATGAGGGAGATGAAAGTCGGCCATATTCCTGAAGACCGCCTTAAACAGGGATTGGTGAAGTCTTTTCCTGCGGCTGAAAATACGATTTTGGGCTTCCAGGGAGATGTTGCGTACGGAAATAAATTGTTTGATCTTGCCGCCATCGACAGTGCCACCCGAAATATGATGGAAGAGTTCGATGTGCGGCCACCGACTCCTGAGCTTAAATCAGCCAACTTTTCCGGTGGTAACCAGCAAAAGCTGATCGTGGCGCGAGAGATGATGCGCAAGCCGGATGTTTTATTGGTGGGTCAGCCAACGCGGGGCGTCGATATTGGCGCTATTGAGTTTATTCACCGTAACTTGATTGCTGCGCGAGATGCCGGCTCAGCAGTGGTGCTGGTATCGACTGAGCTCGACGAGATTATGTCACTCTCTGACCGCATTATTGTGCTGGTGGACGGAATGATAACCGGTGAAGTAAATGCGGCCGAAACAGACGAAAAAGCGCTCGGCATGTTGATGTCGAATGCCGGTGAAGAGGCGTAGGAGGAATAAGGATGTCTACCTCAGTACAACATACGCCGTCTTGGGTGAAAGTGGCACTTGTCCCTTTTATCCAGTTGGCATTGGCATTGGTGATAGCAAGTCTCGTCGTGCTTCTTGTGGGCGAAAGTCCGGTTGAAGCATTTGGCGTCATGGTGAAAGGGGCAACGAATCTGGAATTCGGTGGCCTCAGCAATACGCTATATTATGCGACAAATTTTGTTTTCACCGGATTAGCCGTTGCGGTCGCATTCCATGCCGGGATGTTTAATATCGGCGGGGAAGGTCAGGCCTATATTGCCGGCCTTGGTATTGGCGTGCTGATGCTGTTGCTGGACGATGTTCTCAATGTCTGGCTGATGGCACCTTTGGCAATTTTGGTTTCTGCCGCTTTCGGCGCTGTGGGGAGCGATTCCGGGATACTTGCAGGCAAAGCGTGGTTCGCACATCGTTGTGACAACGATTATGTTCAACTTCATTGCGTCCGCTGTTATGGCTACGCACTGGTTGATCATATTGCCAAATACGGCGGTAACTCTACCGACTCACGTTATTTCAATCCGGAAGCTGTGTTCCCAAAATTCTACGAATTGGCACAGAGTTATGGCTTTGAGTTGCCGTTTTCTTTGCTCAATCCCACGGTGTTTATTGCCCTGATCACGGCTTGGCTGGTGTGGCTGCTGCTATTCCGCTCACGCCTTGGGTATGCGATTCGAGTGGTTGGGCAAAACCAGATTGCAGCGACCTATGCCGGAATCAACACGCAAAAAATTATTATTATAGCGATGGCTATCTCCGGCGGGCTGGCGGGCTTGATGGCACTCAATGAGGTGTTTGGTGCTCAGAACCGCCTGATTCTTAATTTTACCGGAGGGTTTGGATTTATCGGCATTGCCGTTGCCCTGATGGGTCGTAACCATCCGGTTGGGGTGATTCTGGCTTCCCTGTTGTTTGGAGCCCTTTATCAGGCGGAACCGAGCTTCAGTTCGAAATGCCAAGTCTAAATCCGGAACTGATTATGGTGATCCAGGGATTGGTGATTTTCTTCACCGGTGCAATGGATCGTTTGATCAGGGAGCCGGTTGAACGCCTCTTTTCCCGCCAACAGACAGTGGAGTAGGACATGGACTTTCTACCTTGGCTGCTTTCTACAGCCGACTCAACTATCCGTCTGGCCGTCCCATTGATTTTTGCTGCCATGGCAGGCATTTTTTCCGAGCGGTCCGGTATTGTCGATATTGGCCTTGAAGGAAAAATGCTGTTTTCAGCATTTGTTGCGGCATCGGTTTCCTTTGTAACCGGCAACCCCTGGTTAGGTCTGTTTGCGGCGATAATGAGCTCAGTAATGCTGGCGCTTGTTCACGGGTACGCCTCAATTACCCAGCGTGGCGATCAGATTATTTCCGGCCTGGCGATTAACTTCTTTGCGTCCGGGATGACCATCACGCTGGGCCACGCCTGGTTTGAGCGAGGTGGACAGACACCGGCGCTGGTCAGTGAGCAGCGTTTTTTACCCATTGAGCTACCTGGTGCACAATGGTTGGGAGACACGATTCCGGTTTTGGGGCCGATCTACAAAGAGGTGATATCGGGACATAACCTTTTGGTATATCTGTCGTTTATTGCTGTAGGTATCGCCTGGTGGGTATTGTTTCGGACCCGGTTTGGTTTGCGCCTTCGTGCTGTGGGTGAAGAGCCCAATGCCATTGATACAGCGGGAATTTCTGTCGCTTTTGTCCGCTACCGGGCGGTGATTGTTGCCGGTATTTTGTGTGGCTTGGCCGGTGCCTACCTTTCAACCGCGCAAAATGCCGCTTTCGGCCGGGAGATGACCGCAGGGCAGGGGTATATCGCCCTGGCGGCAGTTATTTTTGGTAAGTGGCAACCTCGCAATGCATTCCTGGCCTGTTTACTGTTTGGATTCCTTTCAGCACTGGAAACCCGGATGCAAGGTGTGTCTATTCCGCTAATCGGCGTATTGCCTACCAGGTTTTCTCTGCACTGCCGTATGTGCTGACAGTGGTGCTGTTGGCCGGATTTATAGGGAAAGCGATGGCACCGAAAGCCATTGGCAGACCTTATGTAAAAGAACGGTAATTTCAACAGAGCGATGAATGGAACGGCCGCAGAATCAGCGGCCGTTTTAGTTTCTAAAACTCACCGTTTTCTGACAACGCCGAGATTGCGGAGCGTATCCTGAGGAAGTTATATACCCAAACCACCTCAAGGTGCGTCATTCAGAGTGATTTCAGCGCGTTCAATTCAAGGAAAATACCTGAAGGAATAGCTGTT
>BAXG01000046.1 GCA_001310455.1 Photobacterium sp. JCM 19050 | reverse complement strand
ACCTTGAGGTGGTTTGGGTATATCCATTGACTCGGTGATGAAAAGTTGCGTATCGCAGAAAATTCTGCTCACAATTGAAACGCTTTAGGGTTTAGAAATTCAAAGTGGAATCCAGGAGACGGGCATGGCAAAGGTTGCTTTAATTACCGGAGGGAGCCGTGGAATCGGTGCAGCAACAGCGCGCAAGCTGGCATCTGAAGGTTACCTAATCGGACTGAATTACATAAAAAACAAAGTCGCTGCAACACAACTCTCTGATGAACTGAACAAAGACCGAAAGCGTTGTGTACTGCTCCAGGGGGATGTGTCGCAAGAATCGGATGTTCTCAGAATCTTTGAGGAACTGGACGAGACTTTTGGCCCCTTGACCCATCTCGTCAACAACGCTGCCATCCTCCAGCCCCAGACAAAGCTGGTCGACATGGATGCAAACCGGATAAACCGTGTGCTTTCCACCAACGTCACCAGTGCTTTCCTTTGTTGCCGCGAAGCCGTTAAACGAATGGTAAATGGTGGTGCGATTGTAAACGTCTCATCTGCTGCTGCTCGAATCGGTGCCCCCCATGAATACATTGATTATGCAGCATCAAAAGCAGCGGTTGATACTCTCACTAAAGGCCTGGCGCTGGAAGTCGCTGATCGTGGTATCCGCGTCAATGGCGTCAGGCCGGGTTTTATCTATACAGACATGCACGCAGATGGTGGTGAACCGGGCCGGGTTGACCGGATGAAAGAAAATATTCCGCTGAAACGAGGCGGTCAACCTGAAGAAATCGCCGCAGCCATAGCCTGGCTTCTCTCTGATGACGCATCTTATGTGACTGGCTCTATATTAGATGCTGCAGGTGGTCGATAAAAAATATGCCAGGCAAAATAAAACCGGCTGAGAAGCCGGTTTTATTCAAGTAATCACGAGATGGTCAGGCGTTACTGCGATCTGAACCTACCTGATTTTCAGCCTGATTCTCCGGGAGATCTTTCACTTCGTCATACCAGAGGCCATGGTGCTGTTTTGCCCAGGTTTCATCAACATAGCCGGTTGCCATACCCTCAAAGGCACCTTCTGTCCCGGCTGTACCAATGTAGATATGCCCCATGGCGGCTGCAATCAAACCCAGTGAAAAGACAGCATGAATAATGTTGGCTAGCTGCATGTCGCTGCGCAGTTGCCCGAAAATCGGGAAGTCCATAATCAGCCCAGTAACACATACCACCACACCGGCAGTTGCCAAAAGCCAGTACCAGACCTTTTCGCCACCATTACAGAAGCCAGCCTGCGGGTGCTTGCCGTTTGGCAAGATACCACCACCCTGTTTGAACCATTCCCAATCCACTTTATTGAAAAGGTTGTTCTTAAACCATTTAATCAACATCGTCAAAAGACCGAGTACAAACAGAGGTCCAAGGTAGTTATGCCCAACCTTGGCGGCATAAATCAACGCACCCCACGCATCCAGCGAAGTAACGGGTTTCAGGAACAACTTACCGTAAAGAAGAACGATTCCGCTGAGGGCTAAAAGTACAAAAAGTGACGCTGTAAACCAGTGTAGCGCACGTTCAAATGGCGTCCATCGCAATACCTTCTTGCCTGTCCTTTCTGCATCCAAGCTACACGCCCGGCAATCAGGTAGAACAGAAGAATGGCGGCTGCGGCAACACCAATGACCGAAGCGCCAATGGGTGAAATCCAGTCGTTCCGGATTTTTCTCCACTGTTCGCCACTGGTATTGATAAGTTGACCGTGTTCACTGATCTCTGAAGTCGAATAGCCAGACTGGCCTTCCCGCACCTCACGCCAGTAATCGGCACCGGCTAACTGGACCATCTCTTTCTCGGTGGAAGAAACAGATTTGGTATCAGCGAAGGCTCCGACTGAAAACAGGGTCAGCATCACCATAAAGGTGGTGAAGAATTTATTCAGCATGTTGTTCTCCGGATTGGCACTGGTCCTGATTCAGAACCAGTGCCATGTCTCAGGGTAAGGAAGTTACCCGGTTAGCTCTTTGTTGCGTCGTATGCCAAGTCGTCACCGTTGGTCCAACCTGCACCGCGAGCACCACGCTCAACAACACGCTGGCGGAAGATGTCAGAGACTTTCCCTGCATCACCTGCCAGAAGTGCCTTGGTTGAACAAAGCTCCGCACACATCGGCAACTTACCTTCAGCCAGACGGTTGGCACCGTACTTCTTGCGTTCTTCTACTGAGCCATCCGGCTCAGGACCACCAGCACAGAAAGTACACTTGTCCATCTTGCCTCGCTCACCAAACGCCGTCGTTTTAGGGAACTGAGGCGCACCGAACGGGCATGCGAACAGGCAGTAACCACAACCGATACAGGTATCTTTGTTGTGAAGTACCACACCGTCTTCCGTGCGGTAGAAGCAGTCTGCCGGACAAACAGCCATACATGGCGCATCTGTACAATGCATACAGGCAACGGAGATCGAGTTTTCACCCGCTTCACCGTCATTTAGCGTTACCACCCGGCGGCGCTGAATACCCCACTCCAGGGCGTCATCATTGGCGTTTTTACACGCGGTGACACAGCCGTTACATTCGATGCAACGTTTGGTGTCACACAAGAATTTCATATTTGCCATTGGTTAAACTCCCTGTTACGCGACGCTAATCTTACAGAGCGTGACCTTGGTTTCCTGCATTTGGGTAACCGGGTCATAGCCATACGTGGTCGCGGTGTTTGCCGCCTCACCAATTACATATGGGTCTGCACCGTCAGGGTACTTATCACGCAGGGACTTGCCTTCAAACTCACCACCGAAGTGGAACGGAAGGAACGCCATTCCCTCGAGTACGCGTCGGGTTACCATGGCTTTCACCTTGATACGGCCCTTCTCGGCACCTTCTACCCAAACTTCAGCACCGTCACGGACACCCAAATTGTTAGCATCAACCGGGTTAATCTCCACAAACATTTCTTGCTGAAGTTCTGCAAGCCATGGGTTGGATCGCGTCTCTTCACCACCACCCTCGTACTCAACAAGTCGGCCGGAGGTCAGGATGATTGGGTATTCCCCGGAGACATCCTTGTCCTGAATAGACTTGTAGAGCGTTGGCAGTCGGTAGCTGTTCGCTTTGTCCGCCCAGGTTGGGTAGTCAGCAACCAGATCACGGCGAGGCGTATAAAGCGGCTCACGGTGAAGCGGTACGCGGTCAGGGAATGTCCAGACAATGGCGCGGGCCTTGGCGTTACCAAATGGCATACAACCATGCTTGACAGCAACGCGCTGGATACCACCTGAGAGGTCAGTTTTCCAGTTCTTGCCTTCAGCAGCCGCTTTTTCTTCTGCCGTCAGCTCGTCCCACCAGCCAAGTTGCTTGAGCATCTTGTCGGTGAATTCCGGATAACCGTCTTCCAGTTCGCAGTCTTTGGAATAACTGTCAACGGCCAGCAGATTCTTGCCCTCGAACTCCACACCAAAACGTGCACGGAAGTTACCGCCACCTTCGATAACTGGCTTTGATGTGTTGTAGAGAATATGGGTACCCGGGTGCTTCATTTCCGGCGTTCCCCAACAAGGCCAAGGCAAGCCGTAAGTTTCACCGCTGATCGGTCCGCCTTCCGCTTCAAGCGAAGTCTTGTTGAAGGTGTGCCAGTTTTGTTGGTGAGCTTTCAGACGCTCAGGACTTTGGCCGGTGTAACCGATAGTCCACATGCCACGGTTAATCTCACGCAGAATGTCTTCGATGCTTGGCTGGTTATTTTCGACCTTGATGTTTTTGAACAATTGGTCAGAGAAACCAAGCTTCTTCGACAGCAGGTACATGATTTCATGATCCGGCTTAGAGTCGAACAGCGGCTCAACCACTTTGTCACGCCACTGGAGAGAACGGTTGGACGCCGTGACGGAACCGTAGGTCTCGAACTGCGTCGTAGCCGGAAGCAGATACACGCCATCTTTCTTGTCGTGCATAACGGCAGCCACAGTTGGGTACGGGTCAACGATGACCATCATATCCAGCTTGTTCATGGCCTTTTTCATTTCCGGACCACGGGTTTGTGAGTTCACCGCGTGACCCCAATAGAACATGGCGCGGACATTCTCTTTCTGGGCGAGGTTCTCTTTGTCTTCCAGAACGCCGTCAACCCAACGGGAAACCGGAATACCGGCATTGTGCATCGGCTTCTTGCCAAGGTATTCGTTTTGGTCGAACTGGTTTTGTACCCAATCAAAGTCCAGTCCCCATACTCGGGACCAGTGCTTCCAGGAACCGGCAGACAGGCCGTAATAGCCCGGCAATGTGTGAGACAGAACACCAAGGTCCGTAGCACCTTGCACATTATCGTGACCACGGAAAATGTTGGCACCACCACCAGCTTTACCGATATTACCGAGAGCCAGTTCAAGCACGCAGTAAGCACGCGTGTTGTTATTACCGGTGGTGTGCTGAGTACCGCCCATACACCATACAATACAGCCCGGGCGGTGCTCTGAGAGAATTTTCGCTGTCTTGTAGACATCGTCTCGGCCGAGCCCTGTTACGCGCTCGACTTCTTCCGGATGCCACTTGGCCACTTCTTCCTTGATTTCGTCCATGCCGAAAACGCGCTGGCGGATGAACTCTTTGTCTTCCCAGCCGTTATCAAAGACATGCCAGAGTACGCCCCAAATAAAGGCGACGTCAGTACGGACGAAGGGGAACGAAGTGGTCTGCTTTGGCAGCAGTACGTGAACGACGAGGATCCGCAACAACAATCTTACAGTTGTTCTTTTCCTTGGCAATCAGGATATGCTGCATCGCAACCGGGTGGGCTTCCGCCGGGTTGGAGCCGATAAACAGTATGGATTTACTGTTGTGCATATCATTGAACGAGTTTGTCATTGCACCGTAGCCCCAGGTGTTTGCAACACCGGCTACTGTGGTGGAGTGACAAATACGCGCCTGGTGGTCAACGTTGTTGGTACCCCAGAGACTTGCCATTTTACGGAACAGGTAAGCCTGTTCATTGTTGTGCTTGGCGGAACCCAGGAAATAGATCGAATCAGGGCCGGATTCCTTACGGATATCCAGGACTTTATTACCGATTTCCTCGATTGCGTCATCCCAGCTCATCTTTTGCCATTTGCCGTCAACAAGCTTCATCGGATACTTGAGACGACGTTCGCCGTGTCCGTGCTCTCGCAGCGCAGCACCTTTAGCGCAATGTCCACCTGCGTTAAATGGGTGGTCGAATGCTGCTCCTGGCCTGTCCATACGCCATCCTGCACTTCAGCGTACACACCACATCCCACGGAACAGTGTGAACAAATGGTACGTTTCACTTCTACCGGTTTGCTGGCGTCCACGGTCTTCGCTTCTGCCTTGCGCATCATCCCGGGTGCAAACATACTTGCCCCGGCAAGACCCCCAGCAGTCGCAAGGGAGGTATTCCGCATAAACGCACGCCGCGAAATGCCTAACTGTTTTTCATCCTTGCTGACTGAATCAGATCGTTTGGTTAATTTCATTAGCTGACTCCATTGATCAGGATTGCGCGGTTAGAGCGAGTCGTAGTAGTCGCGAATATGTTGCGTCTCACGATACCCGGTCTGCTTTTCCCCTTCTGGCAGCTCAGTTGTTGCTGCCGCCTGAACCGAGGTTGAAACCCCCGCCGCTACTGCTGTGGTTGCAGCAGCTACGCCAAGCCCCTTGAGGAACTGGCGTCGGCTTGAGCTCGCCTCTTGTGTCTCTTTTTTTATCTGTGGCATAGTCATTGCTCCTTCATGCTTACCACGTTAGGCAGTGAACCCAGCAGGGTTTCCTTACCATGGACGTTGGGTGAAGCGGGTTTTCTCTATGTTGAGAAATTGCAAAGTCAGTTCAGCCACCGCTGCGTAAAACACAGCGTTGTCTGATTGTTTAATGTCGTTACACAGCCGCTCGAACCACGCAACAATGTGTTTATTGAAAAAAGCCGCCTGTTCAGTCGCAGAGCCCTCGTCGACTAACATCGCCATCACTTCAAGTAAGGCGGCAATATGGTCTTCGGGTTCTTTCACATCATCCTGACGCTCAAAACCTAAGCTGCGTAAATCTTCACGAAGCAGTACCAAAGGCATTTCCATCAGCGAGCCGGTGAGATACCAGGAACCAAACGGCACCACATCTCCACGGCCAATACCCACAAATACGATTTGGTACTCATCAGCCGCCTGCTCTGGCGTTGTTTTACTGGCAGAGAGTTTCAGTACAGACCAGGCTGCGGCCATACCCTGAGTTTGACTCTCTTCTTCTGTTTCCAGGGTTTCAAGCCAACCCAGTGTTTCGCTGTCTGGTGCATGGCGGAAAAGGTGTGCCAGCAGTGCGTAAATGCTCTGACGGATCTGGTTTTCTTCGTTGCTGATGTCCTGAATGTTGATAACTTCCTGAGCACTCATCGTCCGTCTCCTACAAATTAATCTGCTTGCCAGGGTTTTCCGCCAGGTCGGTAAAGATGTCGCGAACGCGGCAGTCTTCACACATAGAAAGGCGGCGAATTGCTTCGTCCTGGTAATGGCTGTGGCTTTGGAGTTTTTCGATGAGCATGTTCACCATGGAGGCTGGAGCAAATGGCTTTCCACAGGAAATGCAGTGCGCGGCTTTTTCTTCAACCATCACTGCTCGCGCTCGTCGGGAATCGGGCTCCCAGTTGTAACGCGGTTCTAACTTGATAACCTTCTCTGGGCATGACTGCTCGCAAAGGCCGCACTGAACGCAAGCCTGCTCGCTGAATGTAAAGCCCGGGCTATCGCCAATATCCTGAATCGCAGAGGTCGGACATACAGCAACGCATCCCATGCAAGAGGTACATCCACTTTCTTCAACATGGACTCTGCCGTAAGGGGAACCTGCTGGAACGTCTGAGATGCCTGGTTTGGTATCTGATGTTTGCCACAACAGGTCGAGCGCAGACGAAAGTTTTTCTCTTTTATCCCCGGTCAGTTTCTCGAAGTGAGTAAGCAAAGGGGATGAAAATCGAGACGCTGAAACAGGCTGGCTAATATCCACCAGAGCAATACGATCCGTGTCAAAACCCAAATCGGATAGGAAGTTATGCGCCACCGATAGCTCGGTTTCCAGTACACGGGCGATCTTTTCTGGAATAAGGTTGATGCCTGCAAGAACAACCTGATGCGCCCCGTAAACAAGCGCGGAAAACCAGGTTTCAATTCCTACGCTTCCAAGCTCTTCCAATTGCACCGGGATAACATTGCCCGGTTGGTTTTCCAACTGGCGCACCACCAGCGCTTCAAAGCGTGGAGAGTAAAACAGGATAACGGGATCTTCCCCCCCGGCTTTTCGGTAGTTGGCAAGGAGCGTATAAACAAAGTGCTGTGTATTGTCAGCGTCGGGCAACGCGTAGCTGATTGCTCCGGTTGGGCATGATGTTGCGCAAGTGCCTACGCCCTGACACAGATAAGGTTAATAGCAACTTTCTGGTCAACGATAGTCAACGCCTCAGCGGGACAGGCGTCAATGCAGCGGGTACAGCCGTCAACGCCGCGTGACGAGTGTGCGCAGATATCAGTGTCCAGCCGGAAATATTTAGGTTTGTCGAAAATCCCTTTCATTTCCGGGAGGGTTTCTAACACTTCTTCTTCGGTACAAAGTCCGCGGCCCAACGCAAAATACCCCGGAGGTGGAACCGCGGCCTCGTGGACGCCCTTTTCAGTTACATCGAGAATCAGGTCGAATACTTCTCGGCCGATCGTCGCCAGAGCCAGATTTTCGCCTACCAGTCCTTGTTTGACCCGGACTTCAAAAGCGCCCATGAAACCGAAAACACTGACTTCACTGGCGTAATATGTCTGTAGCGGAGTATCACCAGTATTCCCGTCAGTAACCAGAAGAGTGACAGTGTTTAAGTCATCGATGGCTTCTGCAATCTGACGTGCTTTCTCAAACGGACCAACAACCAGCAGGTCACCGCGACTTTCATAGCTTACCGTAGGCGGGATCAGATTTCCGAGCTCTACAGTTCCCTGAAGCGCTTGGAGTCGGGCTTTGCCATTTGGTGTAACTCTTTGTTCCAGCGTATTTTTTATCGTTGTATTCATTATATTCGTGGACATAGGAATCCTAGTTGTCGATGCCGGTTCACCACACTGAAAAGTCGAAAAAGTGGTGATGCATCCTGCGCTTGCGAACACGCTGTCGGCAGTCGCGTGGCAATACCTCTTTTTAAGAGCAAGTCGTGAACCAGCTTTGAAAGGAAAAAAATGACCAAAAAGGAGTTAGAATCCGTCGGAATTCTCATCCTTCCCCTGAACTGGGACATTTTGTCCCTCCCCATAAGACAAATTGTCCTTAATTTGACCATGGGTACTTTTTGTCTCAATTTCTGTGTAGGCTTCGTTATCATCCTGATTCGGCGTTGAATTCGCGTTATCGTCCTCCGGTTCAACCGTTTCTGACGCTTCAGTCTTCTGCGGACTGTCTGTCACCCCTTCCTTGTCCTTATCTCTGTCGTCCTCATCGTCAAACTGCTCCTTCACCCACTTTCTAAGCCCATTAGCCGCATCGGCAGCCAGATCCGGTGTACTTGAAAAGTCCTGGTCATAGTCAAGCAGACCATCTATTTCGTTGTATGCTGTACCGGAAAAAATTTTGCGAAGTGCCGCCTTTTTCACCTGCGATGACACACCCGCAGCCAGAAATGCAGAAACTGAGTCATCGCTTTTTAGGTTCTCCACGTCATCCAATGACAGCTCAACAACGTGTTCTTCTCCAACAGCATCTCCGTTATCATCTTCGTTCAATGCTTCCTTGGTGACGTGCTCCTCAGCCTTCAAACCGTATTCTTCATTGCTCTCGTTGTTACTCGGGGCTTCGTCAATGATTTCATTGTCAATTTCGTCATTAGAGAGCTTTCGCTCAGACCATCGTTTGAGGAAAGAATCAGTTGCCACTTGCCCTCCCTGCGCCTTTGCGCTTTTTCTTCTTGCCCGGGTCCAACAACTCACCATGGCGACCAATAAACGCTTCCATCCATGCCTGGACAGGAAGTGGCAGCGGTTCAGACATCACCACGTAGTCACCATCCATAAAGCTCGCCGCTACGGTTTGTGACGGCGTCACACGAAACGGCTGCAACTCGTCGTAGTCGTCTTTTTCAAATACAAAGAACAAGCGGGGATCATGGGAACTCAAGTTAAAACGATAATCTGTGCGTTCGTCTTTGAAGAGTTTGAGAGGAAGGGAAAATTCGGCATCGGGGCAGTCACCTTCTTCCCGAGCAAGGCAGATATCTTTAATGGTCCAGCGCTTTGTCTCCCAGCGTCCCATCTGCATTGGTTCTACAACCAGACTAAAATGCAGAGGCCATAGGGATTGATCTTTTATCGTGGCGGTCACAGGTGGCTCCTTTTCCACACGAATAAACAAACCCGCGAATACCTTCGCGACCTGATTTCACAACCAGAAAAGCAAGACCCATACCATCAAATAACAATGGAACGGGTTTTGCTTTTTGAATTGCCATGACCTTGAGAGGGAACTTAAGCCAATGACGCAACAGCCGAAAATTCTCCACACTCGCGACGACGTTGAGCAAACTATTGATGTCACTGTGTACGATGAGTACGGCGAGCCTATGACCAAGCAAATCGCATGCGAGAGGCCATTAACCGTTTACCTCAACTGGAAAGAGATAGTCACCTTGATGACGCTGGGCGCCCGGGCTGACATGCTGGTTCTTGGATACCTTAAGAACCAGGTTTATAGAAGATGTTGATGCACTGGAATCTGTGATTATTGACTGGGATACCAATTCTGCGGCAGTGATCACCAAAGAACAGCGAGACGATATTGATAAAACCCTTTCCCAAAAAACCGTCACATCGGGCTGTGGCCAGGGCACCATGTACGGCAATGTCATGAAAAAACTTGAAAACTTGCGGTTAGATCAGCCTACCATCAAACAATCCACTCTTTATGGCCTGTTGGAAGCACTGACCCACCACAACGACACGTACCGTGCAGCCGGAGCTGTCCACGGCTGCGCGGTTTGCCAGGGAACTGAAATAGTCTCTTTCGTTGAAGATGTCGGCCGCCATAATGCCGTCGACACCCTTGCCGGTGAAATGTGGCTAAAGGGGCAAACCGGCGAAGATAAAATCTTCTATACAACCGGACGCCTTACGTCAGAAATGGTCATTAAAGTGGCTCAAATGGGGATTCCTGTGCTGCTCTCGCGCTCAGGCGTTACCCAGATGGGCTATGACCTCGCCCAGCAACTCGGCATCACCATGATCGCCCGGGCAAAAGGCCACCGTTTCCAGTTGTTCAGCGGTGCAGAAAATATGGTGTTTGACGTCAAGGGGAACCAGGACGACAGCAATGAGTAACTTCCCGGAATTTATGAATGCACGCCAGGTTGCCGAGTATCTGGACCTTAATGAAAAAAAGGTTTACACGCTCGCAAACGACGGTGTCCTTCCGGCAACGAAAGTCACCGGTAAATGGTTGTTCCCAAAGTCGTTGCTCGACCGTTGGCTGTTAGAATCCAGCCACAATGGCGTGTTTAACGACCGGCTTTTAATCGCCGGATCGGATGATCCTTTACTGCAACATATCGTCAGCAACATGGCGTCAACGCTGGGAAGTGCAGCCTTGGTTGGTTATACCGCCACCGGCACCAAGCAGGGACTGTCGATGCTTGAAAAAGGCCACGTGGATATTTGCGCTATTCATTGGGGAAACGCCGAGGAAGCCAAACTGAGGCACCCTGCATTGCTCCAGCAATATACCGGTCACCGAAACTGGGTATTGCTTCATGCTTTTGAGCGCATGCAGGGCCTGATTATGAAAAAAGATCTCGCTGACCAACTTTCAGAAACACACCATTTTGTAGACTCCCGCATACGCTGGGCATCACGCCAGACCGGAGCCGGAAGTGCCAGAGCCATGGAAGAGTGGCTGTTCCGTAATGGCCTGACCGCAGAGATGCTCAATACCACCCTTACCTGTCAGAGCGAGCGTGAGTTGGCTTCAGCCGTGGCAAGAGGTTCTGTAGATATTGGGTTCGGCAGTGAAAGTGCCGCCGGTGAGTTTGGGCTGGCTTTTTACCCGATTGCAAACGAGGCGTTTGAATTAGTCATTCCAAAGAACATCTACTTCCGTACGCTGGTTCAGCAATTGGTGCAGCAACTTCAGGATGATGCCATCCAGGCAATGGGAAATCAGTTCGGCGGTTATCTCTACCACAACACAGCCAAACAGGTCTGGAGCGCCGAGTAACCTGTTTCTGTATTCAGAGAAACAAAGAGAAGGGAGAGCATTAGTGTTCTCCCTTCTTTATTGATTTTTCGTTTTCCCACAGTTGAATATTTATCGGAAATTCATAGAGATACCTCAATAGCATCTCGGATCTCCTGAGGGACTTTTTCCCTCAGATACAGCGTAAACGTTGTTCCTTTGTCGGGCTCTGAATCAACCTTAATGTCTCCCCCCAAACCGCTGACAATGCCATGTGTCACCGAAAGGCCAAGGCCGGTGCCTGAACGGCGGGTCGTAAAGAACGGGTCGAAAATTTTATCCAGGTTTTCCTTCGCAATTCCGCAACCAAAATCCCGGATGGAAATCCATGCTCCCATTGGCTGGCCTTTTTCATCCAGCCAATCCTGCGTGGTGATTTCAAGCCGCCCCTGGTCGTTCATGGCATGGACGCCGTTCATCTGTAAGTTAACGAGCACCTGCAGCAATTGATGCCGGTTTATTTCCACACAACAGCGAGCCTGAAGGTCAGTGATGATTTCCACATCCAGCTTTTTTGTGCCGGAGCGAACCAGTGTCACGCTCTCTTCCACAACCGGGTTTACGTGTTGCCAGGTAATTTCGTCCTGAACTCCACCCTGGCGGCTGTACTGCAACAGACTTCGGGTAATGTTCCGGATGCGGTCGATCTGCTCCATGACCGTGTCCAATTCCTCGCGGACCTTGTCGGCATCATCTCCAAGTTCTGACTGCATCAGCTCGATATTGCCGAGTATAACCGCTGTCGGGTTGTTGATCTCATGGGCAATCCCGGCGGTCAGTTCCCCCAATGCCGCAAGCTTTTCGTTGGTTAGCAACTTATGCCGGGTCTGTTCCAACAACTTGATATGGTGTTCAAGCTGCTCCGTTTTCTCATGCAGGCTGAAAGTACGTTGCTGGACTTTGTCCTCGAGCTCTAGGGCATTGCGCCGGATAGCGTCATTTTGTTGTTTAAGCTGGTCTAGCATGGTGTCGAACTGGCGGGCAAGAATCGCGAGTTCATGGCGCTCATCAAGCCCCAGATCACAGATACGCACATCCCGCCCGATTCTTACCAACCGGACAACCCGGTGGATGCGCTCGATAGGATGGAACAAATCCCGTGCCCCCCGGTACACAAACATGCCGGAGAGAAGCAGGACAATGGCGATACCCACTCCCAACTCAATGATGTTGGTGAGGTAGCGCATAACAAACGGCCACTCCAGATAACCGGTGTACAACATACCAATCACGTTATTGTTAAAGTCCCGAATTGGCATGTAGGCAGAAATGTACCAGGCATCATACACATAAGCCCGATCCACCCACTCTTCGCCTTCATTCAACACGGTAATCCGGACCTCTTCGGATACCCGGGTACCGATTGCCCGGCCGAATTTGTTGGCGCTGTCTAGAGGAACGTTGGTACTGACCCGGATATCATCCATAAAAAGGGTCACCGTACCCACACTGGCTTCAGGCAAGGTACCGTCCGGATAGACAAGATCCCTTATCCTATCCACCAGTGCGGTGCTGTTGTTCAGCAAGATGCCACCGTCGATGATCCAATCAAGGTTTCCTCGCTCATCGAACAACGGCAAAATCGTACGGCTCATCAATCCACGCGATTCCAGCTCGTTTTCTTTCAACAGCGGGATCTCGGCCTGAGCGGGCAAGTCCGGTTCCAGCGACTCTAGCTCGATGGCTGACATCACCTGGAAAAACGTCTGCTCCTTTCCAGCCAGCAAAGGAGAGCGCAGTTTCTGAGGCAAAAGATTGATACTTTCAGCGGGATAAACGGTCAGAAAATCCATCCCAAATTTGTGCGCCCTTGTCATCGCCCATTGCGCGACATTCTCCGGGGCTTCCTTAATTTCTGTCTGGAATTGGTAAGATTCCGCCATCGCATGGAGTTGCAGACGTTGCTCCCGCTGGAGGACTTGCATACTGTTATGGGCAACAGCAAGGTCACTACGAACCTCTGAAAGTGCATTTTTCCAGGAATATGCCAGCGTCCAATAAAGTGTCAGGCTATCAGGCCCATCAAGGTCAGAAGAATCGGGACAGAGGTGAGGGAAAGTAGCCTGTACCTCACCATGGTCCGGAATCGATGATGCCACTTACTGACCATATTCATATCAACGACCTATTCCTGCTCTGCCCATTCTTTGAACTTTCGCTCCAGGGTTTTCCGAGCAACACCCAGATCCCTGGCTGCGGCGGATTTGTTGCCTTCATGCGCTCGACCACTTTTTCAATATGGGCTCTTTCCACGTCTTTCAGCGACCAGTCATCTGGGTAGCCGCTTTTTACCGGCACTGAATCGAAATTAGCGGCTGATAAAGGCCCGCGCCCGCTCTCTTTTTCAAGGCTACCCATCCACTGAGACGGATCGGGCTTTCCTAAAAGTATGGCCCTTTCAACAGTATTCTTCAGCTCACGGATATTGCCGGGCCAGTCGTAATATTGCATCGCTAGAATATCGTCATCCCCCAGGTGACAGGCTTCATTCCGAGATCCCGGGAGATCATTTCAGTAAAGTGGCGAAGAAGCAGTGCCAGGTCATCCTTGCGTTCTCTCAGTGGCGGCAACTCGACGGCAAGGACATTGAGTCGATAAAAAAGGTCTTTCCGAAATCGCCCGGCATCCACTTCATCGCTCAGGTTTCTGTTGGTTGCCGCAACGATTCTGACATCGACACTGACTTCTTTCTCAGAGCCGACCGGCCTGATTGCCTTCTGTTCAAGGGATCGCAGCAGTGAAGCCTGCATAGAAAGGGGCATTTCCCCTATTTCATCAAGGAACAGGGTGCCGGTATCTGCCACACGGAAAAGGCCGTCTTTGGCTTTCCGGGCACCTGTAAACGCACCGGCCACATGACCAAACAGTTCACTTTCCAGCAACTCAGGGCAATCGCACCGCAGTTGAGTGGGACAAAAGGTCCCGCCCGTCCGCTGATTTGATGGAGCGCCCGGGCGACCAATTCCTTACCTGTACCGGATTCCCCTTCCACCAACACAGCCGCATTCGACGGTGCCAAGCGCGATATCATCTCTTTCATTGACTGGGTTTTGGGTGCATCACCGATAATTTCGGTGGGAAAGGACCGGGATACATCGTGTTGAAGAGCCACATTCCGGCGTTCCATCATGCGTTTATCAAGCATCGCTGAACAGATGCCAGCATTTGTTCGAGGTTAAAGGGCTTGAGGATAAAGTCAGACGCACCGGCTCTAAGTGCCTGGATGGCAGTGTCCAGGTCAGCGTAACCAGTCATAAAAATAATATCGCTGCGCCGTTCATCGGTAAATGCTTCGTGCCAGTCGATACCTGAGCGACCGGGAAGGTTGATGTCGACAATAAGGAGGTCGAACTGATTTCGCTGACGGAGTGCCTCCGCCTCTTCAATCGTCGATGCGGTTTCCACTTGCGTTACTTTTTTCGCCAGCGCCTTTTTCAGGATGGCTCGCATGCCCGGTTCGTCATCCACTACCAATGCAGAAAAACCAAACAATCCCGGTGAATCAGTCATCTATAAAACTTTTAACCAATCTGCTTACGTCCCTTAACATCATACATGCGACATTTTGACTCAGTCCATTAACCCTCTCACTTTTTTGTGTCTACATTCTCAAACAAATCTGTATCAGCATGTTTAAATAACCATTAATAACAGTGAGATAGGATGTAAAATCCCCCTCAATAATTATTGGCACTTTCATTGCTATAGTTTTTTCGGCCTTCCATCGGAAGGTATTGATAATCAACAAACACCTTAAATTGTCAGGAAGACACAATGACCTTAATAAAAAAACTGTCAACGCTGCTCACTGCAGCTTCCTTACTTCTTTCATTCAACGTCTACGCCCAAGAAAACCCAATTGTCCGCCTCGCAACGACCACAAGTACCTATCATTCCGGTCTGCTTGATCATCTTCTCCCTGAGTTTAAAAAAGACACAGGTTACGAAGTTCAGGTTCTGGCAGCCGGTACGGGTAAAGCGCTGAAAATGGGAGAAAATGGCGATGTGGACCTGGTGATGACCCATGCCCCTCGCGCCGAAGCAAGCTTCGTTGAAGCCGGGTTTGGCGTTCTGCCACGCGGCCTGATGTACAACGACTTCGTACTGGTTGGCCCATCTTCTGACCCCGCAGGTGTCAAAGGCCTGAAAGATGTTGTGAAAGCGCTCTCTAAACTATCAGCCGAAAACGTCTCTTTTGTCTCTCGTGGTGATGACTCGGGAACAAACAAAAAAGAACTGATTCTTTGGAATGAAGCCGGCGTCACACCGGAGTTTGCGGGTTACAAAGCCGTTGGTCAGGGAATGGGACCGACATTGACAATGGCTAACGAACTGCAAGGTTACACACTGACTGACAGAGGCACCTGGCTGGCATACGAAAGCAAAATGGATCTCACCATCGTTGTCGAAGGCGACAAGCGCCTTTTCAATCCTTACCAGGTCATTTTAGTTAACCCAAGCCGCTACCCGGACATCAACTACCAGGGTGCAAAAGTATTCAGTGACTGGCTGGTGAACCCTAAGGCGCAAAAACTTATCGACGGATTCAAAGTTGCCGGAAAGCAACTTTTTGTGGCGGACGCTAAAACCCAATAATGGATATTCTTCAGACATCTAAAGAAGCCGTAGCGATGCTCCTGAGTGGTGACACCACACTCTGGGGTATCGTAGGTGTCTCGTTTTCAGTTTCGCTGTTGGCAATCAGCCTGGTGCTTTTGCCCGCTCTGCTAATCAGCTTCTCTTTAGCCTACGGCCGGGTTCCCGGCCGTTGGTTTATCCTCTCTATCGTAAACACGCTGCAATCCGTCCCTACCGTGGTTATCGGGTTGCTGCTTTACATGATGCTTTCCCGGGCCGGGCCGTTGGGTGACTGGAAAATGCTTTTCACCCAAAAGGCAATGATCGCCGGGCAGGTACTCATCAGTTTTCCTATTCTTGTATCAATGATGCATGCAGCGTTTCAAAACAGCGACCGAAGGGCGTGGGAAACCGCCTATACACTGGGAGCTTCTGTACCGCGAGCCATGCTGACCTTGATGTGGGAAATACGTTTTCCGTTGTTGGCAGCAGTGATAACGGCGTTCAGCCGGATAATTACAGAGGTGGGCTGCTCCATGATGGTTGGTGGAAACATACTCAACGCAACGCGGAACATCCCTACAGCTATCGCGCTCGAAACATCGAAAGGCGCGTTTGCACAGGGAGTAGCACTAGGTATGGTGCTGCTCTTGCTGGCGCTGGTGTTGAACTTTTTTGTGAGCTATGGCCGGGGGAACGGCCACTTACGGACCTGACAAAGAGTGACCTTATGACGCAAATAACGCTGGAAGCATCTAATCTCTCCGTCAAGTTTAAAGACAGGCTGCTGTTTCACATCCCAATGCTCAAAATTGGGCCAGGAGAAGCGGTATACCTGACAGGCCAAAATGGAATTGGCAAAACCACACTGCTAAAAATACTGGCGGGTATCGCCCGGCCAACCAGCGGCTCGGTCAATTTAAGCAGCCCATCCTGGTTACAAAAGCTCGCAGGGTTTGCCGGACAAAGCGGTGTGGTTTACATGCACCAGACACCATACCTTTTCGATGCTACCGTTTTTGAAAACGTGGCTTACGGAATTCGATCGTACACGCTCTGTCAAAGGACCCGCAGACAAAATACAATAGCAGCGTTGCGTATGGTCGGACTGGAAGCACTTGCCCATGAACATATTTCTATTTTGTCCGGGGGCGAAAAACAAAAAGTTGCTATGGCGCGTGCTTGGGCAATGAAACCCAGTGTTCTGCTGATGGATGAGTCCAGCGCCAACCTCGACCCGGATGCGATTGCCGACCAAAAGCGAATGGCATGCGACCTGCTGGAAAATGGTTCAAGTCTTGTTATCACCAGCCACCAACCAAACGCAATGACCGCGTGCTGTTCCCGATACTGGACGCTGCAAGATCAGCGCCTCGTGGACAGACCCCTGTTAAACATTGTCGACAAGGATAACCATGCCTTTGCATCATGATTCAACTTGGGTAATTCTGGCCGGTGGCCGGGCAACCCGCATGGGAGGCCACGATAAAGCCTGGTGAAACTGAACGGCCAACCTCTTATCGATTACGTATACGACAATCTGAAAAACCAGGACGCCAGAATCGCAATCAATGCGAACCGAAACACCGATATCTATGCTTTCTACGGTGCTGTTTTTGGCGATGTGATTGAAGGCTTTCCCGGCCTTTAGGGGGATGCACGCCGCAATGAAGCACCTTCCAAATGAATGGTTGGGATTTGTTCCCTGCGACTGCCCTAACCTTCCCATTGATCTTGTTGAAAAAATGGAAGCGGCTATTACACCTGAAACAGAAATCTTGGTTGCCCACGATGGTGACCATGTCCAACCCGTTGTAACGATGATGCACCGCCGCATTTTTGATCGATTGGATGCATTCCTCAATGCCGGAGAACGCAAGATCGTTCTTCTCTATGACCGCTGCAATACACAATATGTGCACTTCGACGGCCAGGAATCGGCCTTTGTTAATCTGAACTCCCCAGAAGAACTCGAAAAATTTGGACAATTATCATGAGTCTATCGAACTGTTCACTGCCTATCCTCGGATTTGCTGCATTCAGTGGAACAGGAAAAACAACACTGTTGGAGGCACTGCTTCCTAAGTTAGTAAAAGCCGGCATCCGTGTTGCCATGGTTAAACATGCCCATCACGAATTTGATGTCGACCAACCGGGCAAAGACAGCTACCGACTGAGAAAAGCCGGCGCATCACAAATGTTGATTTCTTCCCGGTTTCGTCACGCACTAATGACTGAAACACCGGCATCAGAGCCGACACTCAACCAGATTCTTACCCGGCTTGACCAATCAACCGCAGACCTCGTACTTGTTGAAGGTTTTAAACGGGAGAACTTCCCGAAGATTGAATTACACCGGGAAGCCGTTGGCAAACCCTGGCTGTATCCGGAAGACAAAAATATCATCGCCATTGCGTCGGATTCTAAGCCTGACAGTCAGCTGCCTCTTCTCGATATCAATGACGTCGACAACATCGCTGCATTTATCGAGCGGTGGATGCAGGGCCATCTTGCCCATACTGCCACCTGCGATACACTCGCGCCGGCAATGCTTTCAGTCGAACAGGGCCGGACAAAAATCCTCGACCAAATAATTCCGAAATCCAAATCAAAACGCGTTGAGTTAAAAGACGCATTCGGCCGGGTGCTGGCAGAAGATGTAATATCGCCGGTAAATGTCCCCGCGCAAACTAACTCTGCGATGGATGGTTATGCCATTCGCAGTGACGACCTTGACGCACCAGACTACGAAGTGCAAGCAGAGGTGATGGCAGGCTATCACTATGATAAGCCGCTGGAAAAAGGCCAGACCGTCAGAGTAATGACCGGTGCGCCTGTACCACAAAACGCTGATACCGTGGTCATGCGTGAGCAAACCGTGCTGAATGAAGAAGGGCACGTCTCAGTCGATATTCGTAAAGGTGCCATTAAACCCGGTCAGAATGTTCGCCAAGTGGGCGAAGACCTCCGCGAGGGTGATGTCGTTTTCAGTGCCGGCACGCATATTAGCAGCGCTGAACTGGGTATGCTGGCATCCATGGGGCTTGCTGAAGTCAGCGTCAAACCACCGGTCAAAGTGGCAATCTTTTCAACCGGTGATGAAGTTCAATGCCCTGGTGAAGCTCTCAAAGATAACTGCATCTATGACGCAAACCGTTTCACCCTATTCGGAATGTTGACGAAGCTCGGTTGCCGGGTCATTGACCTCGGTATTATCGAAGACACAGAAACCGCCTTAGAAAACGCGCTATCCGAGGCATCTACCGTTGCCGATATGGTGATTTCCTCCGGCGGTGTTTCCGTTGGTGACGCGGATTACATCAAGTCCGTTCTTGCGCGTCTTGGCGAGATCAATTTCTGGCGTATTAATATGCGTCCCGGACGCCCGCTTGCTTTCGGTAAGCTAGGTGAAACACCGTTCTTTGGTTTACCGGGCAACCCCGTCGCTGTAATGGTGTCATTCCTCCAGTTTGTCGAGCCGGCTGTCAGGAAACTTCAGGGAGAGATGCACTGGAAGCCGCTCACCCTCGATGCCGTGGCAACGGAAAGAATGCGGTCTCGCATTGGCAGGACCGAATACACCCGGGGTATCTTCAATATCAATCCCAACGGGTTACTGGAGGTACGGTCAACAGGCTCCCAGGGTTCAGGAATACTTCGCTCAATGAGCGAGGCGAATTGCCTGATCGAGATCGTCCCAGAACAAGACGAAGCCAATATCGGCGATCGTGTCCGTATAATCCCTCTGCAAGGGCGTTTGTAGGTTAAAACAGCTGTTGCGGAAAGAAAGAAGGCCAGATAAAGATAACTTTCTGGCCTTCTGGTTTTTAGGTGTTTATTTCTCAGGCTGTTTATTTACGTTCGTCGAGCTTGCTTAGGGCTTCTGCTGTCACATCCTTGATAGAAATAAAGATATGGCCAATCTCCCCGCGGGTGTTAGCCATCGGGTTAAGCGTAATGTTCTGATACATGTGTTTGGCCCGGTCGGTAATCGGCCTCACATTTCGGCAATGGAACAGATAAGGCCGCTGCTGCCACACCACAAAACTCCTGCATCCCAGCTCAAAAACGGGTCTCGCCTTTGCGCGAAACCAGTCCTGGGGCACATCTGTGAACACATCAAAAAGAGACTTGCCCATCACTTGCTTAGCCTGCATACCGCTGTGATGAACCATAAAGCCGTTCCATAACTGGATTTTGTAATCCCGGTCGATAACGATAAGGCCCATATCAATGTTCTGGACCATTTCGACCATCCAGTGAAACTGGTCAAAATCTGAAGCATTGGCCATGGGTCACTCCTCGTCCAGCAGGTAAGCCAGTTTGTTGTCTAATAGGGCAAAGACTCATCCACCAGCAACAACAAAAGATCACACTTGATATTCGTTCCCTCGATGCCGTAACTCACCTCAATGGTAACCGTTTTTTTCCAGTTACCTTTCATGGTTTCCACCAGGCTGTTCACATCTATGTGCTGACCCAACAGTGTTGGGGAAGTCTGCGCAAATTTGACCCCAGCCTGTTCTCCCAACCCCATAAGGAACGCACTGGTTAACACATTACTGACATCCATCAGCAACTCCAGCTCGTTATCTTCCGCACCGGTATCAGGATAATTGAGAACCTTGAGCAGGTCAGAGATGTTGGAGTCACTGAGAAGCATCAGTGCCTCGCCACCGATACCTTCTCCGCTGAAACCCTGGCATACACCGGACATGGAATCGCTGTTAGATGCCAGGTGCCGGATGGTCATGATCAGCTCACCCGTTTCGAAAACGTTTACCTGGGGAAGTGGCAACTCCACAAAAACATCGAAAAAACGGGCAAGGGAGTCTGCTGCTCTTCCCATGGCAACGTTAGCCACTTCCATATAAATGTCACGGCGTCTTACCCGGACACCGTCCTGTGCCGCTATTTTTTTCTCTGCAGCTTGTGGGGAAACCGTTTTAGCCGGGGAAACATACTCTTTTAAAAGGTCGCTGAGCGCTTCTTTTGCGACCGGCTTTTTGATGAAGTGCTTTGCGCCGAGACCCAGTACCCGCTCTTGCGCTTTAGGTTGGATATCACCGGAGACAACAAAAACAGGCACTGACAGGTCGAAAGAACGCATTTGTTCAAGCGTGCCATATCCGTCAAGTTCCGGCATTGTCAGATCAAGAAACATCAGATCAAAACTGCCGGATTTTAGTTTTTCTATGGCTATCAAGCCGTTTTCAGCAAACTCAATATCAGCATCTAACCAATCAGGCAGTGAGCGTGCCATCTGCTTACGTGCCAATGCGGAGTCATCAGTAATCAGAATCCTGGTAGTCAAACCTTACCCCTTACCGGTCAAAAAAATGCAACCCGCTCTTATCAGAGTAACACATAGACAAGATATGCTACGTATTGATTAGACGGTAAATCGTTTTCTTTTCTATTTTTAATTCGAATAGATATATACCCAAGCCACCTCAAGATGCAGTTTTCAGCGAGAGGTGATTTGGGTCTAACTTTGAGCTTACTTGATTAGTTCTTGCCCTGATGAGTGTTATGCCCATCAATTTGCTTCTGGACTGACATTAGTTTGTCTGTCAATTGCTGGTATTGCTTTACATGCCCGTTGTACAAATTCAGTGAAGCATTAAAGCTGTCGCAGTCTTCTTCTGACACCCAGTCCCAACTGGTACCAGACTTATACTTTTCACAGGCTGTTTTAAAGCGTTCAGTATCCGCTTTCGATTTAGCCAACTCACCATTCAGCGCCGTCATTTGTTGAAGCAAATCATACCGTTCACCATACAACCTGTTCAGGAGAACCAGTGTTCTGTTCAAGACATCAACCTCTTCCGTTAACGTCTTTATTTTGGATCTGGCATCGACATGGACCAGTCCGGATTGATCAAGCTTTCCCTGTACCTGCGCCAGTTGCTCCCTCACCGAAGATATTTCTTGGTCCCGCTGGCTAAGGCGCTCTTCCAGTTCTTTGATCGTGGATTCGGAACGAATGACTTCTTGGGAGAGCAGTGTTTCGCGCGACTGGGCAATTTGCTCCTGCTTCTGCTGTTTAGAGGCGTGAGCTTCACGTTCAACAGAAAGTTTTGCCCCACCTATTGCAAATGCCAGGACCGCTCCGGATAGCAAGCCTGTTGAGAACCATATGGCACGAACTTTCATCGGGTTACCCGTGCTAAGACTTTATTGCAATTCTAACAGCAAACTCAGCATGGAATGTCATTGAATTTCAAAGTTATTGTGAGGGTGAAACCGCGCACGTAAGCATCGACAGGCATGACATCGGCGAAAAAAAGCGGGCAACTGCCCGCTCTCACACCACAAACTGAATTATATTCGGGACAGCGTGACATCGCCTTTGGGAACACAACAGCACGCAAGCACTAATCCGTCTTCTCTTTCACCCGGAAACAGCGCCGGCATATCAGGCTGGTCTACATCTCCTTCATGCAGACGCATCTTGCAAGCTCCGCACATACCGGCGCGACAGGAATAGCTCAAGGGATACCCGGCTTCTTCCGCTTGAACCAGCAATGGCCGCTGGTTATCACCGGGGAAGCGCTCTCCGTCAATGTCTATTGTCACTCGGCCAGCATCTTCTTCCGCCTCTTTTACCAGCACACCAAAAGACTCCTGGTGCCAGTATTGTTCAGGTAATCCCAACCCCAGAAGCATTGACTTTGCCGCCGTCATAAAGCCTTCCGGGCCACAACAAAAGACCTCCCGCTCTGACAAGTCTGATACCTGCGACAGGTGCTTTGCGCTCAACCGCCCGGAAAGCCCAGACCAACCGTTTGCCGGTTTTGACAAAGCAAACAGCACAGTCAGACCGGGATGAGCCAATTGGAGTGCGTCCAACTCCTCTTTAAACGGAATGTCAGCTTCACTGCGGCACAGATGCAGGAAGACAGCATCAGACAACCGGTTGTTGTCAGCAAGGAAACGAACCATTGAGATCGCAGGTGTAACACCGCTTCCGGCTGTCAGAAATAATCGTGGTTTATCGTTGTCTTCAACATAAAACTCACCACCCGGTGCAAGCGCCTTTATTCCCTTGCCTACCCGAAGGTTGTCGTGCAGCCAGTTTGAAACAAGCCCGTCGCCGATACGTTTAACCGAAATAGCCAGACCTGGTCTCGACGGCGATGACGAGAGCGTATATCTGCGCGATATACGCTCACCGTCAATCTCTAGCTCCACAGGCAAATGCTGCCCCGCTTTGTAACTCACTTCCCCGTTATCTGGTTCGAACCAAAACGTTCGGAAATCTCTGGCAACAGACTCGGTTTTGACGCATTTCAATGCGAGCTTAGGCGTGGTTTTGTCTTCGTAAACTTCAACATCCCGGTATTCCAGTACCTCGACAGCAGACCCGGCTTCAATAACGCCTTCCGTAACAGGAATCAGGTTCATTCCGAAATTAACCACACCGCCTTCGCCAAGCCGGAACTGGCTCAACGTTGTGAGTGGTTCTCCGTCTGGCCGAAAAGCTCCGGTTTCCGGATCCCGCGTTGTAAATACGCACCGGGCACAGGGGTTGGCAATTTCAAACTCAACACTGCCAATACGAATACGCTGCCAGGTATCCTCAGCAAAAGGCTCGGTTCCGCTGACAACGAGGTTGGTCCTGAATTGTTCCATCCGGTGTTTAACCGGAGAGCGGTCATTCAACGCATCGAGTGATGCTTCACTGATAACCAACATTGGATATTGATCTGCAAAACTCACCTCAGCATTGGCTTTGGTGCCAAATCGGGGCGACTTTTCCCCGGCATACAGCAGTTGAACCGGCTCCCCCAGAAGGTGTGAGAGCCAACCATTGGCCATTTCGCTGGTTGAATATGCATCGAATTCATCCTGCCATACATGCGTTGCTACTTGAGTACGGCTGAATTGTTGATATTTTAAAACCACAGAAGACATATCTGGATGAGTCAGGACGACACCGTCAGGCAAGAGGGACACCTGAATATCCACCATTTGCGGATGGGTCCGACCGGTTATCATCTTCCCGGTTTTATCAGCCACAAGAAAACGGCGGTCGAAGCTCAATCCGGCTTTTTCTACCCATGCAGATGACAGGGACAAGCCTCCGGTTGATTTAATCGGAAAGATATTAATTTGCTTCAGTCTGACGCTGCTCACATGCCCTCCTCGGCTTCATTTTTGACGTTATTACATTACCTTAACACACAAAATTGAAGACGCAGCATCAAACTCCTACCCACTGTTTTCAGGTAGGGTCACCAATTTTTCCAGACGGATTGGATCGCTGACGAGTTCACGGTGTTTGAGGTAAAGATGGTGAAGACAAACTAGGCAGAGGTTAATGCATGATTGGGTCAGCGCGTTGAGTTCTTCCTTGTCATACCAGACATCGCCCGTAAAGACTGCCTCCCACGCTTGCTCCAGCCTGTCCACAGTTTCAAGTGCACCTTGGGTCTCCCCCGCCAGCAATTTAGTGACGGCGTCACGTATTCTTTCTGGGTGATTCCCCGCTGCAAAGATATTTCTGAACGCAATCATCGCATCCAGCAATCCGTCGGTCGCAAAGGGGAACTGGGCGGCAGAGACCAAACGTGAAAAAGCCAGCCGGATTCCGGTTGAATCCGTATCTTCCAACAACAGGCTCCAGTGCTCGATATCATCCAGGTGGGATTTTTCAATCACTACCGGTTGATCGGTTTCAGCAACAGAGTCCACCAGACGATGCCCACCCTCTAAAGAAAAAGGGTCAATCGTCCACACCCACTCCGGGGCAGTAAAAGATTTACTCGCATCCAGGTAGCAAAGTGCCAGGCACATAGAAATGTTGTATTCCGTTGAAAGGCGTTCTTCCTCAGCAACCATCACTTCATCTGGCCAATCGTCATCGTCAACCAATTCACCCACATTTATCGCGTAAGACATGCCAGATTCGAGTATAAAGCCGGTACTTTTCCGTTTAGCCATTGCCTTGGGCGTTTGAAGCACGTATTCAGCCGTGGCCGGGCTGTAACGTCGCCATACTCCCCACTTCGTTGCAAGCTCATCGAGGTTCCCAAGGCTGGCATTGCGAAATCCCACAAACAGCGGTATCTGAGCGACTTCCCCGTCAGCCAGCCCACGGGCCGTATCGAGCATCTCTTTAACGGTAGAGACAAAAATACGCTGGGAGATAGGCCCTCTCGCCCGCATGAGGTCATAACTGTTAAGCAGCAATGCTGCAGGCAGTGAGGCAAGGGATATCACAGATTTGTGTCCCTGGCTGTCAGAATACCGGCCCAACGTTTCGAACGGGTCGTTACTCATTTCTTCAAACAATCGCTCAAAAGACGGGTCACTGATAAAGGCGTGGCAAAGTTGCTTGTATTCCGGCGTCAGTACAATGGTTGCACTCAGGTGGCCGGACATCCGGTAGAACATGTGCCGTTTGGTTGGTGTTTTAATCAGGAACAAGGGGTATAACTCAGCGGCAAGAATACAAAGTCGGTAGGCCAGTTCATCCTCACTGTTGGGAACGATGAATTTACCATTGTGCTGGTGATGCCAGACATTAAAGATATGCGTATCTGATTGCCTTGCACGAGGGAGCCGCTGGAAAAAAGACCTTTCCATATCCCCTTGTGAAAGCGCATCGTCACGGAGATGACGGCAAAGTTCCAGGTAGGACGAAAATGTGACTCGCTGCTGGCTGCTCAAACGGTATTCAAGCGACAGCACCCGACGCGCTTCGGTTTCAGAAATGTTGAGAATATATCCGACAATGCGGTGTCCCATTGCTTTGACAAAAGCCGGTACGGGCTCTCGTGACATCATGCGGTTCCCCTTTCCGGTACTGCTGGAGAGATACACCCGACTGGAAACATTGAGTTCCGGGTGATTAATGCATCAGGTCTAATAAAATATAGCGTGAAATTACGCCACAATGTTTTGGTATGCCCAAATACCCAAACGCTGAATTCAAACGTTATTTATTTATCGGCAGGTTAACGATATGTTTTAACCTGAAATGGATGATTGCGCGGATTGCAGAAATGAGACTGAGACAAATTGAGGTTTTTTATGCGGTTATGAATGCGGGTACGCTTTCTGGTGCAGCACGGTTGCTTCATGTCTCACAGCCCAACATTACGCGTGTTCTTGCACACACAGAACAACAACTCGGTTTTCCCCTTTTTGAAAGGCACAAAGGAAGGTTATTTCCTACCCCGGAAGCAAAGCGCCTGTTGCCGGAAGCTGAAGCGGTATACCGCCAGATCGGACAGCTAAATGCTGTGAGGATGCAGTTAGAAAAAGGGCAACATCACATCCGGATCGGTGCGGCACCCATTCTTGCCAGCCAATTGGTTGCGCCTGTGATTGGTCAAAACAAGGTAAAACGGCCACTCACCTATGACCTTGTCTCCGATAACCGGGACGGTTTGATTCAGCAACTCCGTGAAAACCGAATTGATCTGGCGGTAGTATTTGGCGACAGCGAGCCGTATGGCACCATATCTTCGGTGTTGCTCTCAAGGCAATATGTCCTTCTCTCACCCAAAGGATTTATCGGGCCGGATTTTTCACTTTCGACTGTACTGAACAACAGTCAATATCCTTTAATAAAACTCGATACCCGGGATCCTCTCGGCCAGCATCTTCAAAACCACCTGCCTGACTGGAGCGAGATCCCCAGCGAAATTTCTGTGCAGTCATACATGGCAGCCGCCGAGTTGGTAGCTGCCGGAGCAGGCGTTGCGATTACTGACCCCTGGACGGCATCCTATTTCGTATCTAGGCTGGATGTTTTTCCTTTGGGGGGTGATTTCACCTTTTCAGTGTCCATAGTGCGGGCGGCGCACACACCATTGAGCCAACCCGCCCGCGAGTTTATTACCGCATTGGAGGAGGGCTTTTCCAGTCACCTATAAATGGCGGTTATAACTTGTGAACAACCAAGTATTTTCATCATGCTCCAGCTCATGTGCATACTTGAAAGACAAAACAATTCGAAGGAGCGAATAAATGGATATCACCGGCCCTTATCTCTTATTTCTTGGCGACGTTTCTGATCCGCTTGCAGCAAAAACTGCACGCGGGATTCTTCAGTGGCGGCCAGAAAAATGTATCGCCCAGTACCGAATGACGCCTTCTACCGTTTCTCTTGGTATTCAGGACATGACCTTTGAGCAGGCAAAAGAGGCCGGTGCAAAGACGCTGGTACTTGGTACTGCAAATGCAGGCGGCTTTATCCCGGACTCCTGGGTCTCGGTTATTGTAGAAGCCATTTCATCCGGCTTTGATGTGGTTTCCGGCATGCACAAAGCCTTGGCAGACGTTGAAGCCATCGCCCATGCTGCAAATATCTACGGTGTTAATCTGATCGACATTCGCCATTTCAACGGTGAACTTGGCGTAGGAACGGGCAAGAAACGAAGTGGTAAGCGTTTGTTAACCGTTGGGACTGACTGCTCCGTGGGTAAAATGTATACCGCTTTATGTATCCACGAAGGGCTTTCCAAAGCCGGCATTGATGTACAGTTTTGCGCAACCGGGCAGACCGGTATCCTGATTGAGGGTACAGGGATTGCCGTTGATGCCGTCGTCTCAGACTTTATTTCGGGCGCAACTGAGCAGCTTTCACCCGCTTGCGACAGTAACACCTGGCAAATTGTTGAGGGTCAGGGGTCAGTGCTTAACCCGGCTTATGCTGGTGTTTCTGTTGGCTTACTTCACGGCGCTCAACCTGATGCGCTGGTGCTTTGCCATGAGGTAGCTCGGCCACATACGCGCCATATGCCCCACATAGCCTTGCCGGATCTGGAAGACATCATGGAAACGGTGCTGAAACTCGTTCTTCCGGTTAATCCCAATGCGAAGTTTATTGGGTTCAGCCTCAATACGTCGGCATTGGATGAAGACAATGCCTTGGCCTATTGCAGGAACTGGAAGCAAAATATGGTATCCCGGCTACCGACCCTATGCGCTTTACCTATGCCCCTCTGGTTGATGCCGTGCTGTCACATCAGGAAGGGGCCTAACGATGAATATGTTTGCAACCTGCGAGCAGTTTTCCCTTAAAAGGCCCTTTGTCATAGCCAGGGGAAAGCGTATCCATGTAGACGTGATTCGAGTTACGCTTGAACATGAAGGGCTATCTTTCGAAGGTGAATGCACGCCTACCCCGCGTTATGGTGAGTCTGTTGAAAGCGTGTTGTCACAAATAGCTTCTGTCAAAACCAACTTTGCAGCCGGTGATGTAACTCGGAAAAGGCTACTGGATTTATTGCCGCCCGGCGCAGCCGCAACGCAATTGATGCCGCGCGATGGCAATACGACATCCACTGCAACCATGTTAAACCTTTCACCCTGCCCCACTCTCTGGAAACCGCCGTGACAGTGTCGATCGGCACACCCGGACAAATGGGAGACGAGGCCCAACAGTATGTAAGCTCAGGTGCGACGCTCCTCAAGGTGAAACTCGACAACCAATCCGTCGCTAAAAGACTTGAGGCAGTCAGCTTGCTGCGCCAAATTGCAGAATTATCGTCGATGCCAATGAGGCGTGGCAGGAAACCGAGTTATTAAAAAACCTCGAAACTGCCGCCAGGTACAACGTCGCTATGGTTGAGCAGCCGTTACCCGCCGGAATGGACAATGCGCTGGTAAACCTCGACAGCCCGGTACCTATCTGTGCAGATGAAAGCTTTCATACTCGACAAGATCTGGAAGCCCTAAAAGGCAAGTACCAAATGGTCAACATAAAACTCGACAAAACCGGAGGCTGACAGAAGCACTACTATGTGCAGAAGCTGCGGAAAGGCAGGGTTTCGACTACATGGTCGGTTGCATGCTTGGCACCTCAATGGCAATGCGTGCAGCATTACCGGTTGCGGCGCAGGCCACCTTTGTTGACCTTGACGGAGCATACCTGCTCAGCGATGACCGACCTGAACCCCTTCACTATCAGGATGGACAAATAGATATCGATAAAAACCGCGTGAAATAGATAACGTTAATTTAACAACCATCTTGACCAAACAGAGTGCTCCGCCTATTCTAGCGTACAGTTGTACGCTAGAAATGGACGCGACATGGAACCCCAGAACAATACTGAAAACCCACCGATTATCTGGCTCAACGTAGCCGTTTTTGCCCTAACCTTTATCATTGCTGTCGTAGGTACGCCTTTATGGGCGATTTACCATGGGTTTGATTGGATTCAGCTTTTGATGTTGGTTGTTGCTTTCAGCTTTTGCGGCCTTTCCATCACCGCTGGTTACCACCGGTTGTGGGCCCATAAAACGTATCAGGCACATCCTGCAATCCGCTTTATCTTTGCGCTGGGTGGCGCGTTTGCGCTGCAAAACAGTGCCCTTCACTGGTCTTCTGATCATCGCATTCACCACAAGCATGTGGATGACAACGATATCGACCCATACTCAGCCAAACGGGGCTTCTGGTTTTCGCATATCGGCTGGATGTTGCGACACTACAATGCAGACAGGTATTCCGATTACACCAACTGTCGGGACCTTCAAAAAGATGCCATTGTGATGTGGCAGCACAAATACTACCTTCCCCTTGTTTTACTGACTAACTTCGGAATTCCCATTGCCTTCGGCCTGATTCATGGCGATTTGTGGGGAGCGATTATCCTGATTGGTTTTACCCGTCTGGTACTGAGCCACCATACGACATTCTTCATTAACTCACTGGCACATATCTGGGGCAGCCAGCCTTATACAGACCGAAATACCGCCAGGGATAACGGTATTCTTGCCTTTTTCACTTTCGGAGAGGGTTACCATAACTTCCACCATATTTTTGAAAATGATTATCGGAACGGCATTCACTGGTGGCAATTCGATCCCACCAAGTGGATGATCAAGACCTTTTCATGGATGAAGCTGGCAAACGGGCTGCGTACCACCCCAGAAGACAAAATCGAAAAAGCGCTGGCCAAGATGGAATTACAACGTATTCAGTCCTATCTGAGCAGGAAACCGGATTGTGGTTACCGGCTTGAAATTCTCCAGCAGGAATACGATGTGTTGCTGACAAAACTGACTGATTATTACTCGGTGAAAAAACGCATTATTGAACTGCGAAAACGTAAGCTGCTCAAAAAGGTGGAAAATGCTGAGTTGGTTCAGCAATACAAAGACCTTAAACTTCGGTTTAACCAGCAAAAGCGCAGCTGGCAAGTGCTCGCAGCCAGTTACGCATCATAAAAGGCCAAACGAATTGATAGAAACCGGTGTCCAGCGACACCGGTTTTACTTTTCACTGGAGAACGATTTAGCGACCTTTACCTTCAGGTTTGTACCCGCTTTGTACTATCATCAGCATAACTCTCTCATTTAATGGTAAAACCACATCAATGACGGTCCGGCGTACTTCACTACTTCTGGCTTTTTGCCTCTTTTTGTCGGAGGTAGGCTTTGTCAACACGGTTCATGCCGAAGAAGAAGCGCGTATAAGTTTTATAGCGGAATTACGCCTTCACGGTTTTATCGACAACTACGGCAACATTAAAATACGTAATAGCAAACTGACCCAACTTCCGCCGGGCCTGGTGACAAAGGGTTATCTGGACATAGAAGGGAGCAGGATAAGCACATTGCCTGACAACCTCGAAGTTGGTGGATACCTAAACGCAGCCTATACCCCACTTCGCCGTTACCCCAATATCCGGGTCGGTGGTTATATAGACCTTTCAGGTACGTTTATCAGGAGACTGCCCGGAGGGATGAGAGTAAACGGGGATCTCAGTGTCACCAACACTCCGCTGACCAATCTTCCCCGTCGGCTGAATGTCGATGGAAATTTGTACCTCGCCAATACCCAGATAACAGAATTACCACCCGACCTGAAAGTCAGCGGAAATCTCTATTTACGCGGCACCAAAATCAAAACAGTACCTGACACCGTGATGGTCGGCGGGCAGGTTTTCCGGTAATCGAATCAGATACCAAATCGCTGCATTAGCATCGGGGGGTATTAAAACGTCCAACTCTTTGCCACCTGCCATAAGACCGTAGAAGGTTCACGACAGGTATCGAGACAAGTTGAAGTCTCCCGCCTCAATGTCTGGCTTGGAGCCGGTAACCAAATCAGAAACCAGCTTTCCTGAACCACATGCCATCGTCCAACCCAGTGTTCCATGGCCGGTATTGAGGAATAATCCCGGTATAGTTTCCCCGATAATCGGCGTTCCATCCGGTGTCATCGGGCGAAGCCCGCACCAAAAGTCTGCTTTATCAATATTCCCAGCGTCAGGAAACAGATCCCTGACAACACGGGCAATGGTTTCGCGCCGTGTAGAGGAAAGGGACATATCAAAGCCGTTCAGTTCAGCCGTCCCGGCGATCCGAAGCCGGTTATTGAACCGGGTCAGCGCAATCTTGTTCGTTTCATCCATGACTGTAGATTGAGGTGCTGCATCGGGGTTATCCAGCGCCATCGTCAGCGAATACCCTTTCACCGGGTAGGTAGGCAAAGAAATGCCAAGCGGTTTAACCATGTTCCTCGAAAAACTGCCCATCGCCACAACACAATAATCTGCTTTGTAGCGAGAGAAAGAGGTTTGGATTGAGTCAAATTTTCCATGCTTGCAGACAATTTCTTGCACATCCTCCCCATAGGAAAAAGTAACACCATGAGCCTCACAAAGCCGGGCCAGATTTTGGGTAAACAGGTGACAGTCCCCGGTTTCATCACCCGGCAAATATAACCCCCCAACCAGTTTACCGGAAACCGGACTTAGAGCCGGTTCCCGGGCAATACAGCCTTCCCGGTCAAGAAGCGCGTAATGAGTCCCGGCATCCGTCAGGGCTGTAGTATCCTTTTCCGCCGCCTTTACTTGTTGTTCTGTTCTGAAGATCTGCAGCAAACCTTTTTGCCGCCCTTCATATTCAATACCGGTTTCCGCTTTAAGCTCTGCTAAAGACCGTTTTGAATAGTTGGCAAGGCGCAGCATTCTTGATTTATTGCGGTTGTAGCGAGATTTTGTGCACTCCCGCAACATTTGTGACATCCATTGCCACTGCTCAGTTTTCAGAGATGGCATTATCGCAAGAGGGGCGTGAGTCTGCATAAGCCACTTCGCAGCTTTAAATGGTATACCCGGTGCAGCCCACGGCGCCGAGTATCCATAAGAAATCTGGCCCGCATTGGCTTTACTGGTTTCCAGTGCGCTGCCAGACTGGCGATCAATAACCGTCACATCGAGTCCCTTTCTGTTCAGGAACCACGCCGTCGTCACGCCAATCACACCGGCACCCAATATTACAACTTTCATTTGCCCCTCCTGTTAACTGGAAGTCATCATTATTGATTTACATTGATGCAACAAACGAAACCTGCTAAATACTGTGTTTAGAAATTTTAAACTCTGGGTTGACTCATTGATTAAAGGGCAAATTCTGGCTTTATTACCGGCTTTTTGTATCTCGGCCAGAGAGAAGAGCTTCACAAAGGCTGCTAAATCCTGTCATCTGACAACCGGTGCGATAAGTCAGCAAATGAAGCAACTTGAAAGTCTGCTCGGTGTTTCTTTGTTTCACCGGACACACAGAGGAATTTCGCTTACCACAAACGGTGAAAAGCTATTAGTTTGCAGTCAACACTGCTTGCAAGAACTCGACAGTGTGATCGCCAGTTTTAGAAAAACCGCAGCTGAAACCCGGACAGTAAAACTGCGCTTAACACCCTCATTCGCACTGAAATGGCTTTCTCCGAGGCTTCCGGCGTTTTATAAGTTGAACCCCGAAATCAGAGTCATAACATTTGCGGAGGGAAGTCTGGTTGATGAACGCGCAGAGGATGTAGACATCATCATCGATTACCAGCGGCACCCACACCCTAACCCATCAGCAAAAATGTTTTTGGAAGAGTACATTACCCCGGTAATGTCAGGACAAATGAACGCGGACACAGACTGGCAAACATTGCCTGCGTGGAACAGCGCGACGTTACTCCATGATGCCCAGCCATGGCCAGATGCATCACCCGATCAAGAATGGCGTTTCTGGTTTCAGCGCAACAACATCCCTTACCCGGAAGATGCCACCTCTCACTATTTCAACAGAACAGATATGGCAATGGCCGCTTCAGAAGCGGGGATTGGAATCGCAATGGGAAGGATGGCTTTAATCGGTAAATACGAAAATTCGATGTTATTCAGACCGTTCAATCCTATACAAGCCCATGCTGGTTACTATTTAATCAACAAAACAAATTCAATAGAGAGCAAACTATTCGAATCCTGGATTTTAGGTATCAATAACTAAATTCACGTCTCACAAATAAGATATTTACTAAATCAAACACAAATAAATTCCCATCCTTTCACTCTCGTGTGACATTTAGCGCATATTCATTTTGGGTGTATGGAAAAATACATACAAGCCCACTTTTGTGTGTCATATATTAATAGAAGATAAAACACAAAAGCTGCTTAATGACTGGCTAGGGATGTCATTATGAAAAGTATAAAATCGGACGCAAATCAGTATATTTCGTCACTTTGTGAGCAGCTATGCAGTCAATGTCAAACTGACGCTGCAATTGTTTTGCTCAACACTCACTCAAACATGCAATTTGATGTCGTTGGCGGCTACAACATTCCACACGTCACCTACCCATTTCAGGTGACGCTAAACATAGAGCACCTGTCCAGCATATTAGATAATTACAGCTATGATCTTGATTATGTTGCGGCAAATATTGGAACACACGCTGCTGAAAATCTATTCGGATTACCAATCAGTTGTGTAAGTTTTGCGACAAAACGTTTGACTGACATGCTGGGAAGTACATTCGGCCTGATTGTTACGTTTAACACGGGTAACCACGGTAAAAACGATCAAGTCATTCAAGAAAAGATGAATTTATTCATGCCCTCCTTTGCGCATGAAATTAAATCTTTAGACTCGTCTTTTGAATACAATATTCACACAGAAATCATCTCCCAATGTAAGCACCTGATTGCATTTATTGATAAAAGCTATTGCTATAGGGTTGTATCAAGCGGGTTCAGGGATTTATTTAATACCGAACCTGAAGAGATGGTCGGACAACATATTGAAAAATACCACGGGCAAGATGCTTTTAAAAAAGTCCTGAAGAAGAAATTGGATATGGCTTTTAAAGGTAAAAATATAGATTTTATTTACAAAAGCCGGAAAAACGATGGTTCTTTATTCGCGATTGAAACAACAATGACCCCATATAGAGATATCCGGGGTAAAGTCCATGGTGCGATTGTCAGTGCCAGTGACATATCGCGTCTCATCGAATACCAAGAACGCCTGCAGGAACAAGCCAGTCGCGATTTCCTCACCGGAGCATACAATCGGCGTCATCTCATCAATACCGTTTCAGACTGCCTGTCCAAATGCAAACGAACTGACGGACTTGCAGGGTGCATTTTCCTAATCGACCTCAACAACTTCAAAGACATTAATGACAATCACGGTCACCTTGTGGGAGACGGGGTTCTCAGAGAGGTTGTCAACCGCATAAACGACAATACGCGTAAACATGATGTTCTGGCGCGACTGGGTGGTGACGAGTTTGTTCTTATGGTGGAGTTGAACCTGGGCCAGGCTAAGAACGAGCAGATACAACATATTTCCGAGCATCTGGTCGCTTGCTTCGCTACCCCTTTTCAAATCGATTCGCTTACACTGGATGTCTCGGCATCAATTGGATGCAGCCTGTTTGATAAGCGGGATGCTTCGCCGGATACCATCTTAAACCGGGTGGATTTGCTCATGTACGATGCTAAGAAACAATCAAAATCTGGTGCAGCAACTAATGGCATCAAAGAGAGCGCGGTTATATCGCAACATGAAAATATATTACCCAAATCGCCTCACGATGCTTAATTCTTTGTGATTTCAGTGCGTTAAATTCAAGGAAAATACCTGTATCCCTTTCAAAGGTATTTGACAAAGAAGCAGGCGCACTTAAACACTCCCTAAGGGCGAGTTTGACAGGCTCTCATCTTGCGGTACTGTTCTGGTTTCTTGATTTGGAGCCACAACATCGTAAAAACATCGCGTTGACTGACAGTCAAACAACTCTCGCTGACACCTGCACCTTGAGGTGGTTTGGGTTTAATCATTGAAAACTATTAACACTTCAGGCCCATACGCCTATACTGTGTCTCAGCTTCAGACGTTTTAGGGATATAACTTTGAGCGATCACGCAATAGCCATCGATCTGCTGTATGTCATTGATAAGTTGCTGCCAGGGAAACGCATAACAGATATGTACCGCTCTCAGCACAAACATATTGCACTTACCACACTTCCTTTAAAACACTGTGATTCGGTTTCATCGCTCCAGTTTGCGCTATACCAATACAGCACAAACTACGTAGCTGCGACGCAAGGAAAGCCGCTCGCAGAGCAGCATCCCTTCAGAGGAACAGAAGACGAAATAGCACTCGCGAAAAGTATTATGAAGCCTTTCATCCAAGGAGCATATTGGTGGGTAGAGCATCATATCGCCCAATACCAAGAGCACTTTACGGCATCCGAAAAAGCGCGCTGGACAACAGATTTCAAGCTTCTTGTTCAGACGATCATTGGTATCAGCAACTGTACTAACTCTCAGTGGTTGCTGAAATATCAGGGCCCAATCCAAGCCCTGACTTATGATGCTCACTTTGAACCGTTTCTGAATCATTACGGTTAGTGGGTTAATCAGCTGTCAGGTGATGATCTCATCTAACGCCAGGCAAAGCGCGTCAATTTCATCCGTCGTGTTGTAGTGCATGAAACCGACGCGCACCACTCCTCCGGTCTCCATTAAGCCCAACTGCTCAATCAGCCCTGTGCATAAAAATGTCCCGCCCAGACACACATGTTTTTCTTACCTAAATGCATGGCAATATCATTCGGATGAAATCCTTCAACACTGAATGCAAATGTAGGTGTACGAATGTCATGGTTTGCTGAGGGGCAACCGTACATCGTCACATTGCTTTTGGCGGCAATCCAACGTAAAAACCTGGCGCTCAGCAATTGCTCATGTTCGGCAATCCAGTTGTAACTGGCCTGCAAACGATCAGCAAGCGAAACATCAGGGTCGTCGATCACCAAGTCAGCAAGATACCCGACTGTTTCCACAAAGCCCGCTAACGCTTCGAAACTTTGGGTCCCGGTTTCAAAACGACCTGGGCCAATATCAGTTGCCGGCTCAACCTTGTATGGTTTAAGCGCAGTCAGCCACGGCTCAGAGACGTAAGCAATTCCAAGGTGAGGACCGTAAAATTTATACGCTGAACACAGCAGGAAATCACACTCCAACTCTTGCACATTTACCTTTGATGGGGAGCATAATGTACCGCATCGATAAATGTGGCAGCACCGACTGATCTCGCTGCACGGATAATGGCTTTTGCGTCAGCCAGTGTACCCGTGACATTTGAAGCCAAAGTAAAAGCAACGAGCTTGGTTTGTGTCGACAACAAGGAGAGAAAATGCTCAACATCAATTGAACAGTCATCCGGGTTCACGCGCACCTTTTTGACCACTACGCCTCTGTCCCGGGCAGCATGTTCCCAACTGGAAACATTGCTGTAATGATCCAGCTCACTCACAATCACTTCGTCACCAGGCTTCCACTCACGGCTTATTGCCCTGCTCAGGCTGAAACAAAGAGTGGTCATATTGGCGCCAAAGACGATATTCTCAGGAGAAGCCGCATGAAGAAAAGTTGCTGCTGCTGACCTAGCGTTCGCCATCATGTTATCAGTGGCATATCCGGAAAAAAACCGTCCGCCAAGGTTGGCATTTCCTTTTTTAAGATATCCGGTCATCGCATCAAGCACCCGCGACGAAACTTGCGCCCCACCGGGACCGTCAAAAAAATAAACCGGTTGCTCATCTACCTGTTGAAGCAGTGCAGGAAATTGCGAACGTATGGCACCCAGTTCCATTAGTCTTTCCCCCCGGCAGTCAGAACGAAGAGATCCCAAACGGCTGGTTTACTGCTATCTATTGGTTTGAGCGGAGCTGCGTAATGCCACATTGCCTCATCGTTGACCAAAGCAACCTCGCCGTTGCTCAATGTCAGATTTAATATAGGAAGAGAAGCCGGGTCGCGAAAAACTTGAAATTCGCCACCAACCGCATTTAATCTGTTCACCGCGACAACCGCGACGTGGTTGAACCCGTCTTGGTGAATCCCTTCTGGAGCAGCAGGAACAGCGTCCCCATCTGCCAGTATTCGAATTTGGTGAATTTCGATCTTTTCCCCTTCCGATAATCCCGCGTTTTCGGCAAACAATGAGCATACTTTGAGCATCGCATCAGATTTAAGGAGCGATACCTCAATACCTTCGAATTCTCGAACGACATCTCCCTGAAAATGATTAACTGAAGAAGATTGGACGAACTGATTTTCTCGGAGGATTTTCAACGCTGAGCGGTGAAACAATACCGCAGAAAAACGCCTGAGGCGGTATGCTCCATCCGCATGTGCAGTTTTTGGGAGTCGCTCAAACGATGGCTGCATCTCAATAACTGTGGCTTCCTCGATATTTGAAAGATTCACCAGTGTCGATTTGTCCGTGCCCATATTTTCATCCTTAATTTCACGAGAACTCGGAATTAACATTTGCGCTACATTTTTAAGTTAGCGTTATCACACCATCAATTCAAGTCAAATCAGATTATGTATCTACTTCAGAGCAAATAAACAGATCATTAACTTGCCATTACGAAAGATATTGGTTACATCATCTGGCTTTTTCTTGCGGGGACGCTTGAATCCAGGACAAATTGCTGACCCCGGATAATATGTAACAAAAGATTGCCACTTATGGTTTTTGGTGAGGATGTCGTAGGGGTGTCACAGGAAAGGAACAATAAAACAAAGCCCCTATTTAGGGGCCGCGGAATACGGATTTTTAAAACGACAATCGTTTAAGCTGGCTGGACCAAAGCAGGCTGGCGAACTCTTGTCTGAACAAAGTCTCGGTAGCGTGCATACGAATAGGTCGCAGCAATAGAAAAGAACAGGTAAGACAGTGCAAAGATAAATGGCGAACCAATCAGATCGCGCTCAAGTCCCCACATAACACCGATTACTGTGAGTGAAATTTTGGCAAACAATCCACACAACAGCAGCAAAAATGCCATTTCAGGGTATTTGGTCGAACGAAACGCCAACCAGTAGCACACACCAACAGAGAGAGTAGCGACGGAAAAACCCGCCATGTATGAATGAAAATGCTCGCCGGCTAAAAAGCTGCCGAGCACTGACAGGGACAGAATAGCAACTAAGATCACGTTGAGCCTCATTAATAATTTAGGGATTTCATAATGTTTTTTGTATTTTCCGCACATATTACAACCGGAAAATAGATAAATCACCTTTATTTTAATGAGTTAACAATTACAAAATGTTGATTAATTGTTACAATTTATAATGCTCGATTAGCTTTTTAACGCTGACAATTGGACCTCGTACAGATATTTGCACACGTTGTTGAGCACATCCCATATCATCGAGAGACCGAGCCGATTCGTAGGTGAACATTTCATCAGCAAGATGCAGAAGATTAAAGTCAGCTCTCCGTACTGAGAGGCGGCTTTGCCACAGCAATGCGGAAAGCACTTCTCCTGCATTGTGTGCTCGGACAATAAACCGCCATTCTTTATCCTGACCATAAAAATCCATGGGAAACATTTTCTTTTTCTTAAACTTTTTACTCAAAAGTCACCCGGCCTTATACCAATACTGCAAGTATTCATCATGTGATCTCTATACCCAAACCACCTCAAGG
>BAXG01000045.1 GCA_001310455.1 Photobacterium sp. JCM 19050 | reverse complement strand
AAGCCAATCAACTCTCGCTGAAAACTGCATCTTGAGGTGGCTTGGGTATAAAGGGTTGCTTTCGCAACCCTTTTGTTTGACGAAATAATCAGGAGCTCACTTCTGTTTTCCTTCCCCAAAGCTTACCAAAAATGTTTTCCTGTCCTTTTTTGACAAGTCGACCGAGCGTAGTTGGATGATATTCCCAACAGTGATCAAACATACTCAGAAGCGAGGGGTTGCCATATTGCGAAAGGCAAACGGCATGAAAACGAGTATGGTCCCGTTTCAGTTTTTCTACCTTTTCAAGAACTTCATCCGGTTGATGGGGAGCAATGAAATCCGAAATAACAACCAAGTCTGCATTCCGGAATTTTGCCGATTCCATCACGCTGATCGATTCTTCAATAGCCAACGTGAAATCTGTTCCTCCGTGGAATGAATAAGAGAGGAAATCCAACGCTTCCTTGATCCCATTTTCGCCAGTTAATTCATAGCTGATATGTGAGGTTGAAAAAATCATCACATAACATTCCCGACTTTCATTCAATGCAATTTGCATTAGCCGGTATGCCATTGCTTTGGCACATTTCTCAGGAAAGCCACTCATAGAACCGGACGCATCGATACAGATAACAAACGGACCTTTTTCGATGTCCGCTTTATCCGCTTCGGGTCTGAATGCTTTTACTTTTCGCAGTGTTCTGTCTTTCCCTTGCATGCGATAGTTCAACATTTGCTTCTCAGCAAAGTGCTGATAGAAAACCGCCTCCAGCTCTGGTTCAGCAAGGAACAAAGTTTCACTTGCGACAAGACGGGCGAGATCATTATTGTGATGTATCCCGACAACATCATCCGTGACATTGTCACTTACTTCCTCAACCAAGCGAAGTTCTTCGGCGGGTGTTTTTTCCAAATCAGGGCAATCTACTTCACTTGCCATCCGACCCAACTTCTCAGCAATGTCTGAAAGTTCACTGTGCTTATCAAGGAAACGTGCGGTCTGAGCGAGCGTGTCTATTTCATGCCGGGTCAGTTTGGAAGAAGCCATATCCCAAAGTCTTCCGGCCTTTTCCCAATCGCCTGCGTGTGTCACTTCAGCCATTTGTTGAAATGACTCAATTCGCGAGTAGAGCGCTTTCAGAAAAGCCTCTTTCTCTACTTCGACTTCTTTTGCTTGAGCTTCTTTAATACGTTCGCTAAGCGATTCATGCCATTTGGTACAAAAGTATTGTTTCAAAAGGGGGTTGGCATGGGAGGATGTTTTTTCAAGAAGGCGTCTGGCGATTAAATAAAACTCCGATTTACCTTCCATCTGTTTGATTTTCGCCTTGGCTGCCTGACAAAATCCGTTTTCAGGTAACGCTTTAACTTCATGATAAATCGCCAATTCCAAATCTAATGATTCAGTATGGCAACTATCAGATAATTTTCTTCGCACTTTATGGCGCCACTTCCTGACATGACCTCTAACAGAACGCTGAACCTGAGGGCTTTTTTCGGTCATCAATACCAGTTGAGGGTTGTGCAGCATTTCATTGGTAGCAGACTCCAAGACACCGGATTCCGCCAACATTAACCCAAGTTGCAGGCTCTCTGGTCCCATCAGCCCTCCCCTTCATTGAAGAAAACGGAAAGGCGCTTTAACCTTCCGGCAATTTTTGACATGCTCACTTCACTGACATCAAGCTTCTCTTCAGTATCAGCAAGACTATTTGCCATCACATTTACAAGCTCCGGATCAGCAAAATGGTGCGGTAACGCCATATTTATCTGGCTTCTTGCTCGGCGGGCTAGAAAGTGAGCATCACTGAATTTCTTTTCACACGCTTCCACCTTGTTTTTCCAATCTGTCCATTCAGCCTCGGTTGCATCATCAATACCCGATATTCCTACAGGTACAGCACGGTTTGCGATGTCGCGTATGATTAACCTTTGCCCGGCATCTACATCAAACTTCAACATGCAAAGATGCGTATTTTTGTTTACGTACCCGAGAATTTCGAAATGACCTGATTTAGCATTTTTCTCAAGCTCTGTTGCATCCACAAACACCCAACGACTGTCTCCGGATTCTTTTTCTGACACCGACGGATTTGAAGCTAAGGCAACCAGCTTAACCATATTGCTGTTTGTATTAACCTTGTAGCGCCGGGCTTTACTTAAATCAATACGGTAACGCTCCCCACGTAGCGCTGCTTCGTTATTCACATCGTGGTGAAGGCAATCGGCAATTTCCGTTGAAAGTTCATTCAACTCTTCTAGCGCTTCTTCTGCCATTGTTGTAGCCGCTGTTTGGTCAAACGCATTTTCAGCCGCAAATTGGGCCATAATGTCACGGATAATCTGGCGAGAGTCTGGGCTGTGCCAGAGGCATTCTTGAAGCAAAAGCAGATCGACGGGATTGACTTCGCTACGTCCGCTGAAAAATGCACTTGCTTTCAACAGATTGAGTGCCTTTTTCCAGCGACGATCTGATACATACAATTCATCACTGACTGCGCTTCCCTGCTTAACCGCTGCTTTTTCTATACTCTGTTTTAATGCATAGAGTTTGTCGAAAACCGGCTCAGACAGGTTCACCTGAGCGAGTTCTTTTTGCCAACGGAAGTATTCATGCTCTTTAATCGTGAGAGATGCGTCGACTTCAAAAGTATCCTGCCCTTTTTCATCCATTAACATCATGCGGAAGTTATCTTTTTCCTGAATCCGTGTGACAAAAATACGTACCAACATTCGGTCGTATAGCGCATCCAGGCCACTCTCAGATTCGGGCAATTCATTTGAGGCAGAAATTAACAAACGCATAGGAACATTGTGGACGTCACTGCCATTTTTAAACGTACGTTCATTAATTACCGTCAGTAAGGTATTCAGAATGGCCGGACCCGCCTTCCAGATCTCGTCCAGGAATACCACATCCGCCTCAGGCAAATAACCTTCAGTTAAGCGGACATATTTTCCATTGTCCTTCAACTCCTGAATAGACAATGGGCCAAATACCTCTTCAGGTGTCGAAAAACGGGTCATCAGATATTCGAAGAAACTGGCTTGATCAAATGCCTTTATCAGGCGTTTTGCGATGTAACTTTTGGCAATCCCCGGAGGCCCCAAAAGAAAGACACTTTCGCCCGCCAATGCGGCGAGCAGGCAAAGTCGGATAGTTGATTCACGTTCGTACACACCAGAAGACAGCGCTCCGACAAGCTTCTGAATTCGCTCAGAGAGCAGCGCTTTATTAGTCGTCATTATTCTGTTTGTATTCACTACGTTATCCTTGTGATGTTCTCTGGGCAAAACCGACATCGCAAACCGATGACGAAATCAAAATAACTGTAACAGTTTATTAAATATAATGTTAATGCTATGTTACATCCAGACAAAGTCTGTCATTGCATTTAAATACAGTTACAGATATCACATCTACAGTGAAATCATTGATTGCATTTTTTAATCACATGTACGCGAAGGAAAGAATATATGAAGGGTTTGTTTCGGGTCGGATCAGAAATTGGAATCAGAAGTGACGAAACAGCCAGGGACACCTTGAGATCCTGGCTGTATAAATCTACTCGGTAACAACGGGCAAAGTCTCAGAACTACCCCACTCAGACCAACTTCCGTCATACACACGGCAGCAAATGCCAAGGCTATACTCCAAGGCCAAAGCCAGAATGCAAGCGGTAACCCCCGAGCCACAGGTGGTGATGATACGGTCATCTCGTCGGATAAACGCTGAAAATAGACTTTTAAGGGACTCTTGATCTTTGAAAGACCCGTTGTCCAAAACCTCTGCAAAAGGAAGGTTATTGGCCCCCGGCATATGTCCGGCTCTGACACCCAGTCTCGGTTCTGGTTGCAAGGCATAGAATCGCGCTGACGGTCTGGCATCAAGGATGCGATAACCAACAGTTTCCAACAACTGGGTAAGTTCGGCTGAACATATCAACCTGTGAGGTGCGATTGTTGCCTGGTAGCTTGTCGGAATCGGTTTTTCTGGTATTGAACCTTCGGTAACACCTCCGACGGCTTTCCAAGCAGGGAGCCCCCCATTTAGAACTGCCACGGTTTCATGGCCCATGGCTTTGAACATCCACCAAACTCTTGGAGCGGAAAAAATGCCCTGGCTGTCATAGACGATAACCGTATCGGTATTGGAAATACCCAGCTTACCAACTGCTTCGGCAAACTCATTTTCTCCAGGCAACATGTGAGGCAATGGTGAGGATTGATCTTTGATTTCACCATCAAAATCAAAGAAAACTGAACCAGGTATTCTCTCAACAAGCCATTCTTTGTAGCCATCACGATCAGAGCCCGGCATAAACCAACTGGCATCGACAATTTTAACAGAACAGTTTCCGAAATTTTCCTGCAGCCAATCTGCATCCACGAGAGTACCGAGAGAGGACATTTTTTCCATCGAATAAGCACCTGAAACTATGAGATTAACGTCATCATAAATCTGGAATGGTGTACATCCAAGTAAAGATCACGCAGCAAATTCAGCTTTTAGGATTTGAGGAAAGGTGTTCTCGAAGAATCGGAAGAACCATCTAACAACTCATTGCAACCTGCAAGGTACTTTCGAAAAACCATCAAAGAGATTAAATACTCTCTCTTGGAATCAATAAATTGGGATACATGTTCGTTTGCCTCCCTACTTACCTCCATTGCCTCCTTCGGTCGGGTTAGGTAGTACTCCATTCTTTCATCTAAATTCGAATAATCATCTGAAACATCAATAAAGTGTTGCCCGGCAACCAACTTCCCCTCCATAAACCAAGTTTCAAATTTTGGTACAGGCATAACAGCTAGCGACTTCGATGACATGACCCATTTGAGATTTGTTGCAACATCATTACCTTCAGGACAAAGCACAAATTTATAATCCAATTGGTCCTTAACAGTCATTGGCTGAACGAGATATGATGCATTCCCTGTTCGAGGCTTAGTCATCCCGATATCACATGAAGTATTCCATCGATGAGCATCTAACAAATGCAACCTGTTGGGCTGAAACCCTGAACCTCTCCACACCGCTTTATCACGCTTATCTGACCAGCTTTTATGGTCAGACACAAAATTAAAGTGCCGAACAGAATTTAGTTTCATCAATACTGAGTTTTCATTAGCTTGAGTGATTGGTCTGCTTTTTACGATTGTAGGTTGGCCGGGTACATGTATAACATCACCAAACAAAGTGAGAAACTTAACATCGCGATTGAAATGCTTCAGGATTTTGACAAAGTCAAAGTGGTAAGCCCAGCTTTTCTGCTTTCGGTATGAAAGCCCAGTGAAAACATCATCACCGGAAATATCGAATTCGCACGTTAACTTATTGTAGTAATTGACACGTTCCCAAAGGCTTCATCAGCATCTCGAATTTTCTGGAGGTAAACATGACGATATCCAAAACGATAAAAAGCAGAGGGAATTACGCTATGCAACGTACCCCTAGTATAGGAAAGGATTTTGTGGATGCTCATACACAAAGCTCAGATTGAATAACTTTGTATTATCAGCAACATTTATTAATGTGGCGCTTCAGTTGTGTGACAAGTAAATGAAGAAAAAGATTTTAGACCTCGGTGCCTACATCAATTTGATGACTCCTACTTATCCAACTCCTTTTCTTTACATTTTTCTTTTTTTAACGATCAACAGACCTAATACGACAAAGGCAATAACCAGCACAGTTTCCATTTCAGGACCCTTACACTCAAATCTGAAAGTTGGGCGTAAATCTGAACGCCGCCAAAAAGTTGTTCGAATTATACACAGGAGCGCTCAAATTGACACCACAGATGTGTGAAAATTGATCACCCCGTGTAAAAAGTACAACTCACTCGGCAAAAATGGCTAATTTTGCTTGGCCTTCAGCGTCGCTGAAAAAGTAAAGTCAGAAAAAAGAGCCGCTTCAGCGACTCTTTTCGAACATCATTCCTGATCTTCACGCCGTTTTTTCGGTACAAACGGAGCGTCTCCCACCGGCACATTCGTGTAAAAACTTTTGTTACGGTTCTTTTGCACTTTCTTAACGGGTGTTTTTGGACCTGTCGTCTTTTTACTCGAGCTATTTTTCGGTTTTTTATTCTGGTTGCGAATATGGAAACCCTTGAACTTAGCCACAAGGCCATCAAACTCACTAAACACCATTGTTTTGTGGAGAAACTTTTCGATTTTCTTAAAGCTCACCCAGTCTTTTGGCCCGATAAGAGAAAGAGCATCCCCTTTCTTACCAGCACGACCAGTACGACCAATTCGGTGAATGTACTCTTCAGAGTGCTTTGGCATATCAAAATTGATAACCAACGAGACATTGTTTAAGTCCAGCCCCCGGGACGCAAGGTCCGTAGTTACCAAAACCTCATGTTGGCCACGCTCAAACTCATCCATGATACGGTTACGAGTTGACTGATTCAGACTGCCGCTCAGTCCAATAGCCTTGAAGCCTTGTTCTGAAAGAAGTGCAGCCAAACGATCTGTGTCTTCTCGGGTAGCTGTGAATACCATCACCTGACGGTGTTCACCCTCATTCAGTACCTTTTCCAACAGTGCTTCTTTATGATCAAGGTGATCACACAGGACGAACCGCTCAGAGATGTCACCGTGCTGCTGGAAAATTTCACCAACGCGAACAACGGTTGGTTTTTTGAGCATATTTCCCGCAATGTCATCAACCAATTCATGGTCCAACGTCGCAGAAAACATCAGTGTTTGACGGAGGCGATGGCTTGCAGCTTCATTGATCGCATTCAATTGCGGAGCAAAACCCAAGTCCAGCATGCGGTCTGCTTCGTCAAGAATCAGTAATTCCAGTCCATCCAGGAACAAATTTCTGTGCTCAAGATGATCAGCGAGGCGGCCAGGAGTTGCGACCACGAACGTCGGGTTCTTGCGGAACATCTTGGCTTGATCATTGAAATTTTCACCACCAAGAATTAATGCTGCCGTGTGGTTAGTTGGGCCAACCATCATTCGCAATTCGGCATATACCTGTTTAGCCAGTTCGCGTGTCGGTACAAGGATAACGACCCTTGGGTCTTGCTTGGACAACGCTCGGCTTCGTGAGATTCGCTGAAACGCTGGGAGCAAGAAAGCCAGTGTTTTGCCTGAACCAGTTTTTGATGAAGCCAGTAGGTCTTTCCCAGCTAACGCTAGCGGTATCGCTTTTTGCTGAATTTCAGTCGGGTTGGTAATGCCCTTGTGATCAAGCGCAGTTAGCAATCGTTTATCGATGCCAAGGTCCTCAAACCGCAAAATGGTGCTCCTGGTATGGAAATATGAAGAATTAGTTTCGAAGAAAACCAAGATATTGGTTTTCAGGGGCGTGGATTATACCACGATAAAGAGTAAAAACGCCGTTTTTTCACGGCGTTTTTTATGTGTTTCAGCATTTCAGAAAGAAGGTTTACTCAGCGTCTGGATAACCATTAGGGTTTTCTGATTGCCAGCGCCAGGTGTCAATGGTCATATCTTCCAGCGTCTTTTTAGCCGTCCAACCGAGAAGTTCTTTCGCTTTACCTGGGTCAGCCCAACACTCTGCGATATCTCCGGCTCGACGAGGTGCGACAACATAAGGAACATCTCGGTTGCTGGCTTTAGAAAACGCAGCAACCATTTCAAGGACGCTGTTTCCACGGCCCGTTCCAAGGTTAAAAATATGAAGGCCGCTTTGTAACCCTACTTTGGTAAGGGACGCAATATGTCCATCAGCCAGATCGACAACGTGAATATAATCACGGACACCTGTACCGTCTACAGTTGGGTAATCGTCACCAAATACCGCCAATTTTTCGCGGCGTCCGACGGCGACCTGCGCGATAAATGGCATCAGATTATTCGGGATTCCTTGCGGATCTTCACCCATTGTACCTGAAACGTGTGCTCCCACAGGGTTGAAGTAACGAAGCAAAGTAATGCTCCATTCAGGGTTCGCCTTTTGGAAGTCAGTGAGGCACTCTTCTACCATTAATTTGCTGCGGCCATAGGGGTTGGTGGCGCTCGTCGGGAAGTCTTCGCGAATTGGCACGCTTGCTGGGTCACCATAGACTGTCGCTGATGAGCTAAATATAACTGATTTGACGCCTGCCGAGTGCATTTCCTCTACCAGCGTCAATGTGCCAGCGACGTTGTTTTGGTAATACTCCAGGGGTTTCTCTACAGACTCGCCAACCGCTTTCAATCCTGCAAAATGAATAACAGATTTAATGTCGTGCTCGGAAAAAATGGCTCTTAAAATTTCTCGATCGCGAATATCACCCTGATAAAACACAGGTCGTACGCCGGTAATTGCTTCGATGCGGTCAAGTACAGCCAGCTTGCTGTTATAAAGGTTGTCCAAAATGATTGGGGTTAAACCCGCTTCAATCATCTGTACACAAGTATGGCTGCCGATATAGCCGGTACCGCCTGTCACCAACACGTTCATTTTTCGCCGCTCCTGACTTTTATGCCCGGTACAATTTTGCATTACGCTGATTGCAACTAAATGCCTGCACACCGGGTTATGAATCTGAAATTTTGAGCGGATAGTACCAAATTTCTGTGACTAAACGAATATTTGCCGTCAAGGTCACGAGAGAATCACCTAAAATTCATAGGATAGGGACACCTGCTATCAGTTTGGATAAGCGTGTCTGAAACAACGATTGGACCCAGAATAACCTATGAAGCCTAAAATACTCCACACTTGGAAGACTCTTTCTCTCGTTCAGGAAAACAAGTTGCTTCCCAACGGAAAGCAAATTGAACATACAACCCTTCACCATCCTGGCGCGGTCGTGATACTGCCGGTTGATCATGATGGGAGAATAATATTACTTCGACAGTACAGGCCTTCAGTAAACGATTGGATTTACGAATTGCCGGCTGGAACTATGGAGGCGGGTGAAGACGCAAGCGAATGTGCAGAAAGGGAGCTCGCTGAAGAAACAAATTTTAGCGCTGAATGCTGGCAGAGCTTGGGGGAGATTTTGCCCGCCCCGGGGTTTTGCAACGAAACACAATTTCTGTTCTGCGCGTCAGGGCTATCAGAAACAACCGGTGAATTGGATGAGGATGAAGTGCTAGAGGTCGAGCGCATCAAGCCTTCTGACATTGAAATCCTGATAAAAAACAACAAAATCAACGACGCCAAAACCATCGTCACTTTTTACAAAGCCAAGCTTATGGGCCTTATATACCCAAACCACCTCAAGGTGCGTCATTCAGAGTGATTTTAGTGCGTTCAATTCAAGGAAAATACCTGAAGGAATGGCGGTTCCCTTTCAAAGGCATTTGACACAGAAGTGGACGCACTGAAACACTCCCGAAGGGCGAGTTTGATTGGCTCTCATTCTGCGTTGCTGTTTTTTGATGTAGAGCCACTAGATCGTCAAAACAGCGCCTTGACTGACAGCCAATCAACTCTCGCTGAAAACTGCATCTTGAGGTGGCTTGGGTATATAACAAAGAGCCGGTGCGTACGAACCGGCTCCTTTCAATCTATGGCAACGCTTCGGTGGTCAGTTTTAGCTTACACCTTGCCCATGCGTTGCTCGATCTGCCTCATGTTCTAACATTGACTGATAGAGTTCTAGATAGCTTTGTGCTGATTCTTCCCAATCAAATCGAACAGTCATTGCGTTGAGCTGTACGCGCTTGAATTCTTGCGGATTCTGACTGAACAACAGCAACGCTCTTTGTATTTTAACCAGTAGCGCCAAAGGATCTGTTGAAGAATAAACAAACCCTGTCGCGAACTGTGGCGAATCGTCATAGTCAACAACGGTATCTTTAAGGCCGCCAACATTGCGTACCAAAGGCAAAGTTCCATACGCCATGCTATACATCTGATTCAAACCACATGGTTCAAACTCAGATGGCATCAGGAATATATCCGATGCCGCTTCAACCAATGAGCAAGTCGGTTATTGTACGCTTCTACAAACGCAAACTTTGAAGGGTGGCGCGCAGCGGTTTCATGCAGTTTTTCAGCAATCTTTGGATCGCCGGTACCTACAATCACCACCAGAATATCATTCAGCAATAACTCATCCAATATAGGCAAAAGGTAATGAAGGCCTTTTTGCCCGGTCAAACGGCACACCATCCCTATTACAGGGGTGCTCGCTTCTGGCAAACCCACTTCTTCGCAAAGTGCTCGTCTTGCTGCCTTTTTACCCCGGGCCATACTTTGCTTGTTTGCTTTGTAGGCTACAGGCAGAAAAGCGTCATTTTCCGGGCTCCAGGCACTGTAGTCGCATCCATTCACAATGCCGACGAGATCGTCTCTACGTGATTGGAAATCTGCTCCCATACCTTGCGAACCCAGGTCTGTACAGAGTTCCTGAGCATAATTGGGAGAAACCGCATTTATCTTATCCGCATAGGCGACGCCGGCTTTCAACATCGACAACGTGTGATAGTCCAGCTCTAAGTCAGGGAACCTTCCAGCAGTAAGTTCGGGAATGACTTTAAACTCGCCACGGTTGTAAATGCCTTTGAACGCGGCGTTGTGGATGGAAATCAGGGACTTCGTTTTCGCAAAAAACGTATCCTCTGCATAGCGCGTTTTAAGAAGGAAAGGAACTAGACCGGTATGCCAGTCGTTACAGTGCACCACATCTGCCTGAAATTGAGCTTTTTGACCAAATCAAGGCTGGCTGCACTGAAAAAAGCGAAGCGCTCAGCATTATCCTGGTAACCCTCATTATTTTCAGCGTAAAGCTCAGGGCGATAATAATAAACATAACAATCCAGCGCCCAAATCCGAACACCGTCAAGTGACAGCTCTCTGACCGCGTAACCGATCGTCTGCATGTCATCTATCACCAGTTCAGACTCAAGCACGACGGGCGCATCGTGTTTTTCCGCAATTTGCCGATAATAAGGCACAACGACGGTTACATGGTTTCCCTGCGAAGAAAGCGCGTGCGGGAGTGCACGCGCTACGTCAGCTAAACCACCTGTCTTTACCAACCCCTCAACTTCAGAGGCGATAAAAAGTACATTTAAGTTTTGCTGGCTCATATCAGAATCCTACTTTCGCTCCTTTTGGAATGACAACCAATCCATTCGGTGAAATATCATAGAGCTTTGCATCTTCTTCCGGGTTTTCGCCAATCACTGTACCTGGGGCAATCACCACGTTTTTGTCGATGATTGCTCGGCGAATTGAACAGCCTTCACCAATCTTGGTATCACCCAGCAACACAGACTCACTTATAAATGTGCAATGCCCGACATTCGTTCTGAACCCAAGAACTGATTTATGAATTCGAGCACCTTGGATGTAGCTGCCTGCAGAAATCATACTGTCTGTAACTTTAACCTTGCAGTTTGGTGCATCTGTAAAAGTCGCAGGCGGAAGTGGCGGATAGTATGTGTGCAAAGGCCACTGACGGTTATACAAAGAAAATGCAGGTGAATCACCTAACAAATCCATGTGTGCCTGCCAATATGAGTCCAAAGTACCTACATCACGCCAGTAACCGCGGTTCTCTTCACCAGGAATTTCATTTTTGCCAAAGTCATACACATAAACGCTTCCGGCAGGATAGAGCTTCGGAATGATGTCTTTACCAAAATCATGGCTGGAGTTTTCATCCTCTGCATCTTTTTCCAGCTCATCCATAAGAACCTTGGCACCAAAGACATAGTTGCCCATAGAAATGAGTGCATGTTCCGGGTCGCCTGGGACAGGCTTGGGGTTCGCTGGTTTTTCCTCAAAACCGATGACTTTTCCGCTTGCGTCGACTTCAATAACGCCGAAGCTTGATGCTTCTTCGATGGGTACCTTAATAGCGGAAACGGTAAGATCAGCATCTACGTCTTTATGGAAGTCCACCATTTGGCGGATATCCATTTTATAGATATGGTCGCTGCCGAAAATAGCGACGTATTCTGGATCGGCGAGTTCGATAAATCGAATGTTTTGATAAATTGCATCTGCTGTGCCGTCATACCAACGTTTTCCCATGCGCATTTGCGCCGGAATAGGGTCAATAAAGCGGTCAGACAATCCTGTAACGTTCCACCCTTTTTTCATGTGGTGATAAAGAGATTGGGATTTGAATTGGGTTAGAACGTAAATTCTGAGAAGATCTGCGTTAAGGAAGTTATTCAGTGCGAAATCAATGAGTCGGTAAGACCCTCCAAATGGTACAGCGGGCTTGCTTCGATTGGCAGTCAATGGACGTAGACGGGACCTTCACCGCCAGCCAAAATCATCCCTAATACTCCTTTTGCCATATCCGTTCCTCCAGCTTGCAAAGCATTTTCGATCGCAGGCAATCCATGAGTGACGCTTCGCCTGCACTAATACATAAAAAGAGAAAATCACATTTTCCGTTGTATTTTTACTACATTTATGTGAGCAACATTCGCTCTGAAAACAAATATTTGCTGAACTATTCATGCGCAAAAAACGAGCAATTATGAGTCACTTTGCTTATATCGCGCTCACAAATCCCATAATAATAGACATTTTAGTTTTGTAATCCAGCACTTTTTGTAAAAAATGCATGCATCAAAAAAAGAACTGTATCATTTATTAGATTAGGCCTGTTCACTCATTGTTAACGTAATATAACAAACATTCTCTTTGCTCACTAATTATAACGCTTGAGCGTGTAACATTTATGTTAACGAGGTATGCTCTCCCCTATTTGGGTAGCTTTCGCGCTGAAATGGTGCATTATTTTTTCATTATCATTTTTAAGCACCAAAAAAAGCCGGCAATAATGCCGGCCTTCCATCTGTCCTCGCTACTATCGGAACTTCGCCATGCAATATCCGGTAAATAACGCTGCAAAACTTGAGCCAAGAACATTGGTTTCAGATATACCTCCTGCAACGCTCAACAGGATGGCGTATTGGATACCCGCACCAAGAATGAATCTCATCCACCAGTTAGTTTTAATAACCATTTGCTATACCTTTAAAATCGTCAATGCTTCGCCTCAATAAATAAGCCGACGGCGAATACTATGGAGATTTAATACTCCGAGAATTAAGCAAATAGTTGAGCGTGGTAAGACTGGAGGTACACGTACAACGCATTACCATCCTTCCAGCCCGAGACGCGGTTTCTTGCGCAACAAGATTTTTCAAACCAATAAATTCGGGGGAGAGGAAAGTTTGTCGTAGTTATTGAGGGAAGGAGACCGGTGTTGCAAAGAGGATTTCCTATCTGAGCAATTCGCTCCGGCTCTGCGGCACGGGAAAGTCGTGCTGTCGCGAGATTAACCCTTGGGAGGTCAGCAATGGAATGGTGAAAATCACCCGGCTCGAGCCGTTGCGTCAAGTTCCTTGAATTTGCGATCGCTGATGAGCTGTTGGGCTCCGCTATACTCTCTAGAAAATCAACCGGGAGTTGATCCCCCTGAATACCAGCCGAATTTTCCCCTATCCACAAAGATGCAGACATAAACGCCACAATCAGCGAAAAGAGGAATTGATTCACGGGTTCAAGTAGGTAGTGAGAAACGAAGTTCGGAGTGGTATATCAGCTTTTTGGCAAAGCTTCAATTCCCTTTGTGCGTTTACCCCGCAAATTCAGCTTATTGGCGACTTGAACTAGAACGCTGTTGCTTTGTCCAAATCACCTCAAGGTACTTGATTCAGAGCCACTAGATCGTCTAAACAGCGCCTTGACTGACAGCCAGTCAACTTCCGCTGAGCCTTCACCTTGAGGTGGTTTGGGTATAATACATTCCCTTATTCGCACTTTACTAAAAAAGGCGCGAATCGCGCCTTTTTACTGGATACTGCTTATAGCATTGAATTTTAAACAGCGCGCCTTTGTTTGACAGCGTTTGCTAATATCTCAAGTGATTTTTCGGTGTCATCCCACCCAATACAAGCATCTGTTATGCTCTGGCCATATGTCAGTTCCTGACCAATCACCAGGTCTTGGCGACCTTCTACCAAATGACTCTCGATCATCGCCCCAAAAATCGAATCGTTACCAGCACCGATTTGAGCGGCGACATCTTCAGCAACAACCATCTGACGTTGATACTGCTTACTGCTATTGGCATGACTGAAATCAATCATTACCTTCTCGGGTGAGCCGGACGCTTTCAACTGCGTCACAACATCAGAAACATGTGCTGCGCTGTAATTGGGTTCCTTACCACCACGTAAGATGACATGACAGTCTTCATTACCAGCCGTTGCAACAATGGCAGAATGACCAAACTTAGTAACGGACAGAAAATGGTGCGGGGATTCTGCTGAGCGGATTGCATCAGTCGCTATCTTGATGTTACCGTCAGTACCGTTTTTAAACCCTACCGGACAAGAGAGCCCTGAAGCCAATTCCCGGTGAACCTGAGATTCAGTAGTTCTTGCTCCAATCGCTCCCCAACTGATCAAGTCGGCCATATACTGAGGCGTAATCATATCAAGAAATTCACCAGCAGCTGGCAACCCAAGTTGATTAATATCCAAGAGCAGTTTGCGACCTAAGCGCAAGCCATCATTGAGCTTGAAGCTGCCATCCATGTACGGGTCATTGATTAGCTTTCCAACCCACCGTTGTGCGGGGTTTTTCAAAATACACTCTCATAACGACTTCAAGCTCACCGGCATGAGCATCACGCAAAGTTTTCAGGCGCTGACCGTATTCCAATGCAGCTTTAGGGTCGTGAATTGAACATGGTCCCACAATAACCAGCAGTCGATCATCCTTCCCATGGAGGATCTTATGAATAGCTTCGCGAGCATTAAACACAGTTTCCGACGCTGTTTCCGTAGCAGGATAACGCTCCAAAAGCGCTACAGGAGGCAACAGTTCCTTAATTTGACTAATTCGAACGTCGTCCGTTTGGTAAATGCTCATACTTTCTCACCACTTCCTATGCATTTTCGATGTAGTTAAACTAACCCAAATCAGGAATTTTGTTAACCAAGGCACACTTTTCCATTGCCATTACGTTATCGGGAATAACAGCAAAGTGCAAACTATGTTTTACAGGGCTCAATCTTGTTAATTCATCGACTAACTTGATTAATTCCATTGAATAAACTAGCAGCGTTAATTAAACAACCTGTCCAGATCCAGATGTGCCTCCACTGCGGCAGCAATTCGTTCTATTTGCTCGTCCCTTGAAGCAGTGACATCTACGAATTTCGCGTCAGTCATACCCGCCCACTCCAAAATAAGTTTCAGGGCGTCAGGTACATCAAAGACTCCGTGGAGATACGTGCCAAATACCATCTCGTCGCAACTTATCGCTCCGTCCTCTTTTCCCTCGAGGTCCAAAGGTGCAATGTCATTACCTGAAGTGATTCCAACGTGAATTTCATAGCCCTTCACGGGAACCTTTTTACCGCAGAGGCTCAAAACGCCCGTCATATTGGTGAGTTGTTTTTCTGTTTCCAATATCGTTGAGCAAGAAAGTAGTCCAAATCCCTGCGATTCTCCTGCGCTACCCTCGACACCATAAGGGTCTGAAATATGTTCTCCAAGCATTTGGTAGCCACCACAAATACCCATGACCTTACCACCATAGCGAATGTGGCGTTTTAAATGCCCTTCCCACCCCTCTTTCTTGAGAAAATCCAAGTCGGCCCGAACGCTTTTGCTCCCAGGAAGAATGATAAGATCGCAGGATGGTGGAGTCTCCCCCGGTCCCACATACATGAGGTTCACGTCCGGGTGAAGCCTTAACGCGTCAAAGTCTGTATGATTGCTGATGCGCGGTACAACTGGCACTACAACATTCAATTTTGTTCCCTCGTCAGCCAGCACCTGTTGACCATCAATGGCATCTTCCGCTTCCAGTGAAAGACCATGTAGATAAGGAACAACGCCGATTACCGGTTTACCGGTTCGTTTTTCCAGCCAATCCAAACCGGGCTCAAGGAGTTTGATGTCACCTCGGAAGCGATTGATAACAAATCCGACGACGCGTTCCTGTTCAGATTTACTCAGAAGATCCAGTGTGCCAACAAGATGCGCAAACACGCCGCCTTTGTCGATATCCGCGATGATAACAACAGGTACGTCTGCTTCTTCGGCAAACCCCATGTTGGCAATGTCGTTTTCACGAAGGTTTATTTCCGCAGGACTGCCCGCCCCTTCAATAATAATCGTCTGGTATTCGTCCCTGAGTTTTGAGAATGACTCCATAACCGGCCCCATCGCCACAGCTTTATATCCGTGGTAACCAATTGCATCCATATCAGTCAGCGCTTTCCCCTGCACGATCACTTGAGCCCCGGTATCGGTGCAGGGCTTTAACAAAATAGGGTTCATGTGAACCGAAGGCTCTGCCCTCGCAGCCTGAGCCTGCACGGCCTGAGCTCGCCCAATTTCACCACCATCTTTCGTCACAGCACTGTTCAATGCCATATTCTGGGATTTAAATGGTGCGACTTTTACACCTCTATTGGCCAAAACTCGGCAAATTGCCGCGACCAAAAAGCTCTTTCCTGCATCCGAAGTGGTACCTTGTACCATTAGTGCCTGGTTCGGTTTCAACATAAGGATTTGTTTCACTCAAATATTTTTGTTTGGATGACAATGAGAAGGCCATTTGACAACGGGACATACGCTGTCTCCGTCGATATAAACTGAAATGTCTATTCTTGCTGCATACGGCAGTGCAATCGCACTGAGATAGGTACAATCTTCAGGCATTCGCCAGATTTGCCTAAGCAGTTGCTTCATGACACCAGCATGTGTCACCACCAAAACGCCGTCATTTTCGGTCTCGCTGACAAGTTCCGCCCAGGCTTCTGAAACACGCTGGTCAAACTCACGGGTTTGTTCACCCCCTGGTACTTGTGCCTGCCATGGATTTTCCTGGAACTGCCTGAATCCCGCATCGTTTTGCCACAACCAATCAACAGGTCTACCATCCCAATCACCGAAATTCATTTCCATCCAGGATTTCGTAACACAAAGATTCGCCTTGTTCCGCTGTGCAAGTCTATCTGCAAAATGAAGACACCGATGCAATGGCGAGGAGATAATATGTTGAAAAGATGAGGCGTCAACCTGAACCGCACTTTCCATTTGCCTAAGGCCCACGTCCGTAATTGGAAAATCCGTAGAGCCTCGCAAACAGTTCTCCCCCTCAGGAAGGCCGTGGCGCAGAAGCGTGACGTTCAAAGTTCGGAATGTCATTTAGCCAACCTTCAGATGTTATTTCAATTTAAGAGGCAAGCCGGCCATAACAAACGACACAGAGTCCGCTTTTTTTGCGATTGCCTGATGTAACCAACCTGATTCATCCACGAATTGCCGGCTGAGTTGTCCTAAAGGCACAATTCCGTGGCCAACCTCGTTACTAACTAAAATTATGTCTTCATCGGATAGTCTGGTCAGTGTTTCTAACAAATGTATTTTTTCTTCCACCCATTTGTCTTCTGAATCCGCACAAAGGCAATTCGTTAACCAAAGCGTCAGGCAATCAACAAGTAGGCAGTGTCCTTTTCCAGATTGCTCTTCCAGGACTTTTCCAAGCCGAAACGGCTCCTCAATCACCTGCCATGCCGAGTCTCGGTCAGCCTGATGCCGGGCTATTCTTGCTTTCATTTCCGCATCACCTGCCGTCGCTGTTGCAATAACTGTCACCGGTTTCCCGGTCGCCCTTGCCCTTTCCTCAGCCAGGGAGCTTTTGCCAGAACGAGCACCACCAAGAATCAATTCGATCATTTCTTTGCCTAATTATTCATCACTAAAACCCGTGATCAGGCATAGTATTATTCAAAATAATGTGTTTTCTGAGTTGCGCTAAAGGTAGCAATCAATAGACTAATCTCAAAAGAAAAATTGTGACGCGAAGGGAGTCGTGTACATGTTATTTAACAAGTATCTTATCAAAGCTATCTTATTAGCGCCTATTTTTGCTACGCCCAGTTTTGTTTCTGCCAATAATTTCAACTACAACCATCTGGAATTTGGTTATCACACTAACCCAAATGCAATGGGTGCTGCTGCCAGATTAGCCTTTCATGAAAACGCTCATATTGTCGGTCTGTTTTCAACACAATGGGAAGGAGATTGGTTTTCAGGTGTGGGTGTGGGCTTTAACGGGCCGATTAACGATTTTGTTGATGTAACCGGCGACCTCGTACTCAATTATCTGCGCGAACCCGGAGAAGAGGATCATGACACCGGCGAATTAGCGAATACGATAAACTTGGGTGTCCGCGCATGGATACAGCCAAATGTGGAAGTGAATTTGACTGTCGGACGTTTTTTCCTAGATCAGGACGACTCTTTCAGCGAAGTAAAACTTGGCGCAAGGCTCTATTCAAATGACGCATTTTCACTGGGCGTTGTTTGGGCACCTGTTTCTTATTTCGATGACAGCGTTGTATTTTCTGTTCGCTACGAATTCTGACACACTTGCTCAGACATTAAATGAGCCACACGCCGACAACACCGAAAAGGCAACATTTCTTTGACATCCGACCAGTTGAGATTTTAGACTTGATTGTCGACAAAATTTCGCTGAAAGGAATCAATCATGCTGCCTTCCCTAAAACACGCAAACAGGATGCTAAGTCTGTTTGGCTTTTTTAAAGTCCCTTTGATTTGGTTATGCCGCCCTACCATTTTGCACCTTGATGACGAAAAAGTGGTTGTCAAAATCCCACTAAGACGCCGAACCAAAAACCATTTGAACAGCATGTATTTTGGTGCCCTCGCTGTTGGAGCTGATGTTGCGGGAGGCTTCATGGCAATGGACAAAGCAGAAGGGCGCGGCGTTAAAATCTCGCTGGCGTTTAAAGCAGTAAAAGCCGAGTTTCTCCACAGGCCAGAAGCTGATGTCTACTTTACCTGCACAGATGGAAAGCTGATTGACGAAATGCTGGACGAGACACTGTATACGGGAGAGCGAGTATCAAAACCAGTTAGAATTACCTGTACATGCCCTTCCCTCCATCAAGATAAACCAATGGCAGAATTTGACCTCACGCTTTCAGTTAAGGCTGTCGCTGTGACTCAGAAAAAGCGGCTTGAGATAAGCCGCTTTTTCACATCAATCAGATGTCAAACAACCGTAAGATTGGGCTGAATCCGCCACAATCGCTTTTCTCTGCGGCTTATACCAGGAAATCAGACCCTTCTGGCGCTTGATGCTTCCCCCCTGTTCAAGGCCAGATTTCCCGCCAGGCAGAATGTGCGGCATGTTTCAGTATGATTTACATCAATCAATTGAAATGGAAGGATCTGGAAAAGAAATTCAGAACAACTAAATCGACTGAAAACTGATTACTGACAAAAGCACCATTAGGATGCATCGCTGTATTGCTTTCATATTCTAAAAAATTATGCAGATAATCAGAAGTGATAACGGTACTTAGCATCGAACCCAAATTATCACTTTATCTTGACTGGTATCATGAACAAGAATTTGAATGCTTGACTTTCCTGTAGGGCTTAACGATTGTGGCTTACCCACGAAATACCCAGACTTATTCACCGCTTCTGTGAATAAAAATACACTTATCCACACCGAGACGCGGCTTTCAGTTACCAATTACGATGAATCAAAATTGCACAACTATCATGCATATGCCTCATATTGGAGCGGGACAAATGAAAGTTTTTTCAGCCGACATATTTGAACAGCTGCATAAGGCACAGTTAGCACTGCATGCAAAATCCCGCGACAATTACATCACTCCTGACGGCAGATGTGTTCGAAACATTGATGAGGTTAAACGTTGTCTTGAACTCGCAATCCAGCAGGAACCGCTGAACGCAGATCTTCGCCAGGCTCTCTCCACCGCTTATATATTCGACCGAAATGTCGACCGCGCCCTGCTAAGTTTGCGCGATATTACTCCGCCTGTTGCACCTCAATAAAAATGTGGGAGGCGTACTGGATTGCCTTCCAAAATTTGTTGAGCGGCAATCATCAGTTGTCAGAAGAATCGTTTGTCTTTCATCCTGAACTGAAAGCGCTCCAGGAATTCGCGCTACAACTTGTCCCCATACAACCTTCAATAACTGATGATTCTTTTCTCCTTATTCCCGGACATAAGTTGTCACCGGAGGGTATCCCTTCCCCACTTCTGATAGAAAGACTACAACTGGCGCTTTCAGTACTTGAACGCGATTCTGCAATCACCGTTATTTGTACAGGGGGACAGCCTCAAAATGGAACAACAGAAGCAAAAGTGATGGGCAATTGGCTGGAATCCAAAGGTATTTCCTCTTCCAGAATCCTCCTGGAAGAGCAATCAAAAAACACGATACAGAATGCACTATGCAGCGTGGCATTACTCCCATACCGTGTGAAGACCCTCATCACAGTATCAACTGACAACCACATCCACCGTTTCAGCACCTTAGTACAGAGAGCCACTCAACACGCCGGGATAGAAACCAAAGTTTACCCCCTCTCTCCTACGCTGGCTCAAGACAAATACCTAGAGCGCCCTGACAATAATGAATTAGTCAGCATTGCCCTGGATTTGTATCGGTTAGGAGGCCGACCCGCATTTTCCTGCGGGCCATTGAATATGGATTAGCTTTCGCTGAGCGCGTCAGTTTTGGCTGCACAGATAAAATCGTTTTGATGCAAACCACCAATAGCATGGGTCCACCATGTGACTTTGACCTTCCCCCATTCCAGCAAAATAGCCGGGTGGTGCCCTTCTTCCTCTGCCAATTCAGCAACCTTGTTACTGAACGCCCAAGCTTGCTTGAACGTCCTGAAAGTAAATAATCGGGATAACTGACTGATACCCTCCACGCTTTCGAGTTCCCAATTAGGGAGTGTCAGCATGAGTGAGGCCAGCTCACTGTTTGTTACCTTTGGTGCATCTGCACTGCACGCTTCGCATTTCTGGCTGGTGAGTTGTTCACGCGTCGCTTCGGTCATGCTTCTGACTCCTTGATCATTGATTTTTCTTCTTTGAGTGTGAAGGTTGGTTCCAACATTCCAAGGCTTTTCGCTTCAGCAATGCAGGCAGGAATATCTTCTCTAGCTATCTCAAGCAGTTGGTCAATATCATCAATCACAAAATACACTGTCTGAAGGATATCGATTCGGTAGGGAGTTCTGAGTACCTCAACGATGTTAAAAGGCTTCCGATTTGGCTCATCGCTGAAAAAGGCATATTCAGTTTCTTTTGGAGAAGAGAGAATTCCGCCTCCATAGATCCTCTGACCCTGCTCTTTACTGTTCATGAGACCAAACTCAACGGTAAACCAATAAAGTCTTGCCAGATAACGCCGCTCCTCTTTGGAGGCTGATTTCCCAAGCTTTCCGTATTGCTCCGTAAATGCCGCGAACGCCGGGTGCGTCAACATGGCACAATGACCGAAAACTTCATGAAAGAAATCCGGTTCCTGCAGATAATCGAAATCCTCCTGCCGCCTCAGAAACGTTGCAACGGGAAATCGCTTTCGGGAAAGCAAATCAAAGAATGTATCAAAATCGATCAGGGCCGCGACAGGCTCACACTGCCAACCGGTGGTGTCCTGAAGAACTCGGCTTATTTCGTCTAACTGTGGCGCTCTGTCTGTCGGCAGCGCCAATCGTTCCAACCCGTTGAGGTATTCATTGCATGCTTTTCCCTCGATAATATCCATCTGACGGGTCAGTAATTCTGACCAAATTGCATCCTCACTGTTGGACCAATCTATTTTTCCATCCTTCCTCATGGACTTTGACTGGTAACGGCTTACTTTTGCCATTTTCGTCTCCATCAATCTGTATAAACATTTCTACGTTAGCCAGATTGAGAGAAATATTCCCCCTTATTGACAAAGACAGCACCCAAACACTGCGTAACATTATTTTTACATTTCAGTGCGACGTGTTTATTCCCTGTATGCATTACGTCTTAGGCTTTGAAAGAGGACACGTCGGCAGTCCAATTTAATGGCAATAAATGGCACTAGCGGTTAGTTATTTACATGTCAATAAAATAAACTTTTGTTTGGAATTTCGTTCTATTTTGTTGGTTTTACAAGGTGCACAAAAGTCCAGTTTGGTACAGAGTAAGCTCAAGCACTTACATGTGTTGTGCTTTTTTATCAGGGAGTTGTACAGGAATGCCTATTCATGGATCTGCTTGACAGCCAAGAAGATTTTGAACTGTTTCTGACTGAAGACCATGTCGGTAACGTCGAAGCAATTTATGGCAGTTACCGCCTGAGTAGCGTCTATCAACCCTCTTTACACGTGATGGCGGCATCTATGGTTATGAAGCACTTGTTCGGATACGCTCCCTGGAAACTTCTCAATACATCTCTCCCGATATAATTTTGCCACACCCAAAAACTGTGATGATTACGGGATCGATCAAGTTAATCTTGACCGGCTTTCACGGGTTATACATCTACGCAATTTTGCACGCCGGAACAAAACAGAAGCGATATTTCTGAATATGCTTCCCACCACGGCAATCATGCAATCACTGTCACCTTCTGGCCAAAAACTGATGCGCAAACGTTTGGTTGAATTGGGAATGCCAAACAATCAGGTAGTTTTTGAGGTAACTGAACAAGAATGCCCTAACGACGATGACCTCGCGTCAGCCATTGGCCATTCAAAACTGCATGGATTCCGCATTGCGATCGATGATTATGGCTCTGAAGCCAACAACGAGAACAGACTGAAAAAAATTAAACCCTGTAATTGTCAAAATTGATCGGGGGTTATTGGTAAAGTACATGAGCGGTCTGCAAACTCCCTTGCTCGACGCCATTTCAAAAGCCAAGAACATTGGTGCCCAGATCGTGGTGGAGGGCATCGAAACAAAGCAAGATTTTGATGCTATGTTAAAGCTGGATATAGACCTTTTCCAGGGCTACTTCCTCGGGTTACCAAAGCCGCTGGAAAAGGAGTCATATGTCCCTGAGCCCGCGCTTTCCTTCATTTGACACAGTCAAAGCGCGTCTGTTGCTCCCTTGCCCCAAAACGAGTAACATAAACGCAACATTGACATGTCTGACCAGTTGGAGAGATTCATGGAATCCCTCACCTTACTATTTCTCAGTCCGTTGTTTTTGGGTTTTATGGTGTGGGAATACCGAAAGCTCAGAGGTCTTGAGGGCAAGGATTACTCGTTTCGCGAGATTTTCTGCAACTTTTCCCTGGCGGGGCTCCATCAAGCTCTGATGTCTTAGCAACATTATTACTGATGCCATTTTTCTTGTGGCTCTACCAATTTCGTCTACTCGAAATTTCACCCGGTTTAGCTTCCTTTTTCTGTGCCTTTCTTCTGCAAGATTTTTTCTACTATTGGTTTCACCGAGCCAGCCATCACATCCACTGGCTATGGGCATCACACGTAGCCCATCACTCATCTCGTCGCATGAACTTCACAACAGCATTCAGACAAAGCCTGACCTATCCTGTTTCTGGCATGTGGGTGTTCTGGACCCCCATGATTTTAATCGGCTTTCATCCAGAAACCGTCGTGCTCATTGTTGCGCTGAATCTTGGATTCCAATTTTTCGTTCATACCCGCATGGTAAGGAATGTTGGATGGCTGGAACATATCTTTAATACCCCTTCTCACCACCGCGTACATCATGCAAGAAACCCGGAGTACATTGACCGTAATTTTGCTGGAGTGCTGATTGTCTGGGACAAAATCTTCGGCACGTTTGTACAAGAGAAGAACGACCTAGTCATTGATTACGGCATTCCAAAACCGTTAGACAGCTGGAACCCGGTTACCGTTACTTTTCACCAATGGAAAACGCTGTTGTCACAAGCACTTTCCAGAAAACCCAAAACGTTTCGTCAACGACTGCTGCATCTTTTCGGCCCACCGGCGTACAGCGACAGAGTTTAGGCGATGTATGCTCGTCGAGAGTGCGGCAATACAAGGCATTCCTTTACTCACACCCGGTAATCGATACAATATGCGCCCTACAAACGTTGGAAAAATAAGGACGCATAATGTCAATTCAATGGTTTCCGGGCCATATGCACAAAGCCCGCAAAGAGATAGCCGAAGTAATCCCAAAGATTGACGTTATCATCGAAGTTCTTGATGCCCGAATTCCGTTCAGCAGTGAAAACCCGCTTGTGCGTCAACTGCGTGGCGACAAACCGGTTATCAAAGTCCTGAACAAACGAGACCTCGCCGACCCTGAAATGACAAAGCTGTGGTTGGCGCATCTCGAGCAAGAGCAAGGTGTGAAAGCCATTGCAATCACCACTTCCCAAATGAGTGAAGTAAATAAGATCCTCGAACTTTGCCGCAAACTCGCCCCACACCGTGAGGAAGCCGGTAAAAACATTCGAACCATGATCATGGGCATTCCGAATGTCGGTAAATCCACCCTGATCAACACTTTCGCCGGCCGCGTTATCTGTAAAACTGGTAACGAACCGGCGGTAACACGCGCCCAGCAACGCATTAACCTGCAAAACGGTATCGTCCTGTCTGACACCCCCGGAATCTTGTGGCCAAAAGTGGAAAACCCGCACAGTGGTTTCCGACTGGCTGCTACCGGAGCGGTTAAAGATACCGCGATGGACTATGTAGAAGTCGGGTTCTATACCGTCGAATATCTCGCTGGTACCTATCCTGAGCTGTTGAAACAGCGTTACAACCTGGAAGAGCTCCCTGAGAGCGACGTTGAACTCATTGAAGCTATCGGAGAAAAACGTGGCTCACTGCGTTCCGGTGGCCGTGTCGATTTGCACAAAGCCTCTGAGGCACTGATCAACGATCTTCGAAGCGGCGCGCTTGGTCTGGTTACCCTTGAGCATCCGGATATGATTGAGGGTGAGCTCGAACAAGTTGAGGAAGATAAGGTCAAAGGCGCCGAAGAAAAGGCTGCGAAAAAAGAAGAACGCCGTAAACGCTACCTTCGTAACAAACGCCGCAAGTAATACCCTTTCAGAACTTGCACAATCGGATATGAGATACAAAAGGCGACACACAAATGTCGCCTTTTTAGTGCCCGTCAGTCCATCGGTTTGTAGACACTGATGGAATTACGTCCGTTAGCTTTCGATTGATACAGCGCCTTGTCTGCGCAATCGATGAACTCTTCGATGCTTTTCATATTAGGCCGGAATTCACACACGCCAAAGCTGGCCGTTGTTCCGTTGCGGTGAATGGTCGGCATCCTGATTCTGATCCGATCAGCGAGGATAACCGCTCTGTCTTGCGGCGTATCAGGCAACATCACACCAAACTCCTCCCCTCCCAGACGTACAATTACGTCAGAGTTTCTCAACTTACGTTTGAGAAGGTGGGCAGTAGCACTTAGCACCTGATCACCCACGATGTGACCATATGTGTCGTTAAGCTCTTTGAATTTATCCAAATCAAAGATGATGAAAGAGAGCGGCTTTTTATAGCGGATAGCCTGCGCCATATACAACGGGGCAATTTGCTGCAAGGCGTAGCGGTTCGCCAGCCCGGTCAGTGGATCGTTCAATGCCATGTTTTCCAGCTTTGACTGGTAAACAATAACCCGGCGGTAAAGAGCAATCAGAATAGAGGTAACGGCGATACAGCCAAACAGAGCCACCAGCGACTTAAGCTGCCAAGGGCGAATTAGGAGGTTTTTGTCCACGGCCACAATGGCGAACATGTTTTTGCCGTCGATACGCTGGTAAGCAATGATACGTTCTACATCGTCAAGGTAGGTCCTATTTTCAAGCAGTCCGCGTTCTTCTCCGGAATTCCACAGCCGTCTGATACGTGTATCAAAAATCTCCCGCTGGATATCCGGGACCGAAAGGAGCAAACGACCAGAATAGTAAAACAGGTAGATTTGCTGATTGGCGAGGTTCATGCCGACACGTTCTATGGATTGAACCAACTCTTCCACTGCGACAAACGCAACGATAATTTTTTTATCACCACCTGGCGTCTTGATTGCCGTTGATACAGCCATAACCCGGCGACTTGGGTCTATCGAATAGCGGATAACGTCGCTGATGTAATACTTCGGGTTCGCATGGGCAAACACCTTAATATACTTTTTATTCCTCAGGTTAACTTTGTACTTAGAGGGGTCAAAAGAGGCAGCTACTACCGTTCCGTCTGGGTCAACCACAGCCAGATCGACAATTTCGCTCAATCTTCCGTCGTAGCGCGCCAACAGTTGACGCATATCGGCATCACCGCGACCTATCGCTTCTTTAACAGTAAAGAGGCTTTCTTCCACGATGGTGAAGGATTTCTCAACATATTGAGAAACAAGCCCAGCAGTAAATTCCGCATGTTGCGCTTCGTTTTGTAAAATAACCTTCTTTTCATTGACGACAAAAACCGTGGTAAGTGTTGCAATCAACACACCCACTGCAACCACCAACCAAAATAGGCTTTTCTGCCTTTTACCGCTGTTCTAAGGGACATCCAGATACAAAATAATTCTTTTGAGTTAGGCCCGGCATTTTGCCGTTTTCAGTGTTTATCATCAATGAATTATCACGCCATCAACAAATTTCAATGATAAATCCGTCAACTAATGTTAATGCACTCCCAAAAGGATTCACTCTCATTAACCGGAACACCACCAAGTTAACATTCGTCGTATCGTCATAAAACTCACATAATCTTTCTGTTCCCGGAGATAAGTCTGCAGAATCCTGAATGAAAAAGCTCAAGCGATATCAATACGAGCGATATGCGATTTTGTGTAAAGAATCTTACCCACTCAATTTCGACCACACACAATATGGATTTGATCATGCTTGCAGGAGGGATATCCGCGACCGGCACGGAAAAACACTGATTCGCGTTTTGTGGACCCATTCCGGTGATGTGGTGGTCGTGTTCAAAGGGACGCATTGTCTCTCAGACTGGCTGGTTAATTTTCTCTGTTTTCCCAAACAGCTGTCCACGGTTCCCGGAAAGCCACATGTCCATTGGGGCTTTAACTATCTTCTTAACCAGAATTGTAAAAGAGTTGGAAGTGGTTACCTGACAAAACTCAAGGCACTCTCGTCCAGTCAGCAAGCAGACGTTTTTCAATCAAGGGACAACTCCATGCAGGGGAATGAAACAGTCTACAAAGCCCTGATATCAACGCTTAAGCCATTACTCGCGCAAGGTAAACAAGTTTCGTTTACCGGGCACTCATCCGGCGGTTCAATGGCGGTCATCGCTGCACTGAAGCTCCACCAGCAATACCCCAAAGCCATAAAACGGATTGTCACTTTTGGACAGCCTGCAACCGGCTACTGGAGCCTTAAAAAGCATTACTCTCTGAAAAACCGAACCTATCGGATATGTTGCGGGTTAGACATTGTGACCTTCCTCCGGCTCTTCCATTGCTCTATTGGCATGTGGGCAGACAAATATGGCTGCATAATGACCGCATCTATGAAAATACACCGGCCCCCATTCGGTTCTATCTGGTGATGACAAGTTGGCTGCTCAAACCCATTGCCTACCATTTCATGGACAGGTACATAAGAAGAAAAGATTACTTCGATAAGCACTAAGCAGCTTGATACGCAAAAGAAAGGCCGGAATTCCGGCCTTTGTATTTGAAGAGTGTTGCACCAATTATTTCAGGTAACCGATGGTAAAGAACATGGTTTCACCTGAGCTGTCATCGACGCGTCATTATCAGTCACGATAAAGGCTTTACCCTCGTTGGTGATGGCCAGGCCTTCTACTTTATCGACAACGTAGCCTCCGGTAGATTTCAGGTCCGGTAGCAGATCACGAACCACTTCTTTTTTGACAACCGGGAGTTCACCGCCAAGCTCAGCTTCGTTGAGTTCTGACAACGCAACGCGTGTGACCATTTTCACTTTGGCTGCATCACCAATCTGGTTATCGCGCTCAATAAGGTACAAGTGATTGTTGTGAGCGACGACTTCCGACAAGCCAACCCAGCCTTTGTCCGCTTTTTCAGTTGGGTAACGTACCGCTTTCCACTCGCCGGATTTGGTGTTGAACGAAACCAATTTTACCGTGTTTGCAGGGTCATCTTTCCAACTGCGTTGAATAGCGATCCATAGGGTGTCACCAACACGCGTGATACCTTCTGAACCAAAACGCTTTTCTACTTTCAATAATGCGTCTGGGAAAGCAACTTCACGAACAATCTCGCCTTTTCCGTCTACGTTATACAACGCATGAGGAATTTCTTTGTCAGTACGGCCTTCTGATGCAAGCCAGAATCCACCCTTTCCATCTGTGGTGATACCCTCCAGATCCAACTTCTTAGCCGGCTTTCCATCGCGGGTAACACGAATCGCTTTTTTGATGACGGCAGGCTGCTCTGACGCATCAATAACAAAAATGCTAGGTTGCGCTTTGTAGAAGCTGTCATTTACAGCATAAAGCGTGTTCGCATTGTTTTCATCGGCTACCAGGCCAGACAGTGCTCCCCATCCCAGAGGACGATCACCGTCCATTACAGACGTGATTTGCGGGTAAAACGGCTTGTCTGCGGAAAGTTGATACATCATTACGTGAGCGCGAACACCGCCGTCTTCAATGAAATCTTTTTCGTTTGCCGTTGCCAGCAAGCCACGGGACGGAATCACTGCCGCCGCTTCCGGAGAAATACCAGAAGGCAACAGCTGCACAAATTCCGGCTCTTTACCTGTATCCAGATAGACACCGACCAGAGAAGCGCGCTCAGACAAGACAAAGATGTAGCGCTTACCGTTGAAAGTACCTACAGCGAGGCCTTCCGGCTCGATTCCTTTGTTTCCAGAACGTTTTTCAGGGTAGTGGCCCGCCATTGCTGCTAGGTTTTCAAAATGGAGACCGGACTCAAAAAGGACGTTACCGCTTTTGTCAAAAATGGTGAATCCACGTGAGCCGCCTTCGTAGTCCCCTTCGTTAGCGGTGACAAAGCGATTGTCGTCGAGCCATTTAACCGCGTCCGGTTCTCTTTTACGGTTTAATTGTTCACCGTCGAATGTCAGTGCACGCTCTTCGTCCAGATCGACATTTCGCAGGTCAACGCTTCCCGCTGAGAAGTGAGAAATGAGCTCGCCCGTATTGCCATTTACAATGGCGAGATGGTTATTTTCCTGAAGCGTGACAACCACTTCATTCAACGCATTGATGTCAACAAATTCCGGCTCAGGATCTGTCGGAGCAATGTCGGTAATACCGGTGAGGTCAACGGATTTGAGCCTGTCACATTTGAGCATTCCCTCAGCAACTGGAACTAAAACCAGGTTACCTGCTGGCAATTGCGGAATCACACCATCATTGAGGTCTTCGTCACGCTCGTTTTCAATCGCTACAGCAACAAAGCTGCCATCCGGGGCAACATCCACGGAATCCGGCTGACCGCCCACATCACAACGTGCAGTCTCTTTTTGTGACGCCAAATCTATCTGAACCAGGAAACCGGAAGGTTTCACATAGCTTTCAGAGGTGTTTACGCCGGCATAGATATTCTGGCCTTTGATAGCCACTGAGGTCGGTTCGCCGTCAAATGGAACGAATCCCTTACCCTTCATGTTTACAGGGTCTGTAATATCAATAAGTCCGATGCCACCCAGGGGGCTGTCTGAGTAAATCAGAGTATTTCCATCTTCGGAGGCAACCATGATTTCGGCAGAAGACTCATGGTTTCTATCCATTGAGGAAGGAATATTACGATCAGTAGAAAATGAACCAATACGTTCAAAATAATCAGTCTCTGCTGCAACCGCTTGGCTTCCTGCCAACGCAGCGACAATCAGAGCAACGGAAATACGAAGTTTCATCACCAGCTCCTTTTTAATAAAGGCTGGATTCTTCAGGAGAAAAATGACGGATATATGAAAAGCCCGAACTCCAATGTGATGATTTCATTACGCCGTATGGAAGTAGGCGTTAGCTCGCACTTATTTCCTGAAATCAGGTTTATCAAAATACGTGATCACAGTAGTTATTTAGTTGTTATCGATTCTTTGGTCATTTGGTAGCATGACTGAAACACATAATAACCCTATAAAATCGAGCGATTAACGTTGGTAGTTTTGCGGAAAGCCTCCAGTACCCTTTTGATCAGCCTGCTGCTGGTACTTGCGATGTTCCGCATTTTTGTCGAGACGGCAGTCGTTCTCGACAGTCGCCAACTTCAGCACTCCCCCGGAATAGTTGGCAAGATAACCGGCAAGGTTTTGCTCTGTACCTCAGAAGGGTTTAAGTGGGTATCTTTAGAGCAAGCAGCGCCGCTTTCAACTGATCACAAAGACAATCCTAAGCTGCATTGTCCTTATCTGGCTCACTTTCCTAACCAGCCTGTTTTTTCTTCTGCTGATCTCATTTCGCTTGCGTTTGTTGGACTCCTCACCCTCTGTATTGCGGGCACCAGAAGTCCCATTCTTAATGTAATTCCCATTTTCCTCTGGTTAGCACCAAAACAGTCTCCCCCAAAACCTGCCTGAATTTATAAACATAATCATCAATTCAAAATCATATTCAGGAGAAAATAATGAAGCCAATCATGAGTGTATTTGCCTTTGCCACAACGTTACTCGTTTCTTCCTTTGCAGTAGCGCACGATTATCAGGTGGGCGAGATCAGTATTGCCCACCCTTGGTCAAAACAGGTTCCGCCGACGTCAAAAGTCGCTGCTGCATTTTTTGATATCGAAAATGCAGCCTCACAAGACGATCAACTGATTAAAGCGGAATCTCCTATTGCAGGAATAACCGAGATCCATGAGCACGCCAACGTCGATGGAATGATGAAGATGCGTCAGGTGAAACAGATCAACATTCCTGCGAACGGCAGCGAGCATCTTATGCCTGGTGACTACCACATCATGTTTTTCAAACTAAAAAACATTCCAGCATTGGGAGAATCCTTCCCGCTCACGCTGTACTTTAAGAATGCAGGAAAAGTAGAAATCAGTGTCAAAGTGGAACCCGCTGACTATCAATCCGAGTCGATGAAAAAGCATATGAAGGTGGAATGAAACACCATTAACCCCTAGCTGAAACACAAAAGGCCGGTGATCAATCACCGGTCTTTTTTATGCTGAAACCATTGTGCTTTTTGGGCGAAGAATAACCTTGCCGTCTTTGATATGCCGATACATTGCTGTCAGTGCCAGCGCAGCCAGGAAGAAGTTGGATACCGGCATTGCAAGCCAGACACCCTCTAACCCAAACCACTTTGGCAACAACCAAAGAAACGGCAATTGAATAACCATGTTCCCCATCGAAATAGCAAACGCTACACCGCCCAGCCCAACAGATACAAAGTAGACAGAGCTCACTACAATCAGACCATCAAGGAACATATTAAACAGGTGCAATCGAATACCGTAAGTCGCGGCGTCAGTCAGTTCAGGGTTGGCACTGTTGAACCACCCGATGAGGTTTTCAGGAAACAGGTTCAATGTCACAATCCAGACTACGCCGACTACCGTAGTGACCTTACAGGCCAGCCAGACCGTTTTTCCGACATTTTCTGAAGATTTTTCTCCGAAGAAATAACTTACCGGCGGTTGCATACCCTCTGCGATACCCTGAGCCAGAAGGTAGTAAAGCGTCATCAGGTAACCCACGATGCGTATGCCGCTACCCAGGTTGCCGAACCGTAGTCCATGAATAACCGGTTATGTATGGCAACCATGAATCCGGTATAGAGATACATCACCAGACAGGAAGAACCGAGGACCAGAATCTCACGCATTTTGGTGACGTCCAACGTGATGTGTTTCCACTTCATCCTTAAATCTGAATAATCAGAGAAGAAATAGCCGATACCAATTACAACCACGACAGCCTGCGCGGTAACTGTTGCAAATGCCGCACCTTCTAGCCCCCATCCCAGCACGCCAATGAACACATAGTCCAAAACAATGTTTATGACTGCGCCTGACGCCATCAGCCCGGTTGCCATATTCGGAGCATCATCATTCCGGACCAGAAATGGAATAGCTCCCGCACCAACAGTAAGGCACGCTCCCCAGAAAAACACTGCAACATAATCAACCGCGTACAGACCGACGACCCCTTCGGCTCCCTGCAATGCAAGCAGCGCGGGACCAAAAGCGTACAGAAAAGCCGAACACAACACCCCGACTAAAAGGATCAACAGTAAACCGGTTCCCATTGCCTGCCTGGCGCCCAAGGGATTTCGCATTCCCCGGTAAGTGGAAACAAGGCTACCTGCTCCCATACCAATCATTAAACCAACACCACCCAACACGCTGATAACCGGCCAGGCAATATTAATCGCCGCCAGTCCTTCCTGCCCCATATAGTGACCGACAAAGATGCCATCCACGATTTGATAGAGTCCGTTCACCAGCATTGCTGCAACAGCAGGTATGGTGAAACGCCAGAATGTTCGGGAAATAGACGCTTTTTTGTTGATCGCTTCCATTTGTTTCTCTCTTTCAGAAGCCATGATTCGTTGAAGCGCATTCTCTACCTGATTTATGATAGAAAGAAGTTAGTTACCATCCGATTTTCGGATAGATAAATCGAAACAGGTACCCTATATGGCATCCTTACCCTGGAGTCTCGATCAGTTAGAGGCTTTTGTTACTGCAGCTCAAACCGGTTCTTTTACTGCTTCAGCCCGCAAGTTGGGAAAAGCCCAGTCTCGTATTAGTACAGCAATAGCGAACCTTGAAGCGGATTTGGGATTTTTGTTGTTTGACCGTTCTGGCAAATATCCGGTTTTGACGGAAGAGGGAAAGAATGTCCTGAATGATGCCATCGCAGTGTTGAGCCAATGTCAGCGCCTCCATTCGCGGGCGCTCTCTGTATCATGTGGGTCACCAGTCACGTGCAGTATTGCCATGGATGAAGCCGTACCTATTGAGCCTTTTGAACGGCTTTACACCGGACTGGCTGAATCCCATCCTCACCTTTCACTCACAATCTTGAATGGCTCCCAACAGGACATCGCAAGATGGGTGGATGAGGGCCGGGCTGACATAGGTTTTATTATCCAGGACCATATTCTGCCCGAGTCACTTGAACGCATGTCGATAGCCGGTTGCGGGCAAGCGCTGATCGTCGCGGAAAATCATCCCCTAGCCAAAATCCCAGCACCGACAGAGAGCCAACTTATCGAGTACCGCCAACTGGTTATCCGTGACCGATTAGGCACGAACCTCGGTAAGCCCCTCTCGCCGGATTTTTGGCATGTAGACAGTTTTTATCTGATATCGTCTTTAGTGATGTGCGGCATAGGATGGGCATTGGTTCCCGAACATGTCGCCAGGACCGAATGGTATACAGTGAAAAAGCTCTCAACAGAAAATCTGTCTACTCCACCTGAATTTATGTTGGCTGCAGTGAAAAGGCGTGATACCGGTTGGAATGAGATAATGGATTGGATTTTCACCGAAGCTTGCACACGCTTTAAACAATAGGCCTCATTGTTTCATTGGTGACAACAATCGTCCTATTTGTTGCTCTAGTTGCACTATGAATATCTTCTTATAATCCCCGGCGAACAATAAAGAAGAGGTCCATTTCATGGCAAAAGACGACAAGGCTGTAAGCCCTGACAAGCGATTCCATCACTGGATGAACATCCTGGTTTCCTTGTTTTTCATTTCGGTACTGTACGTGGTTATCGCTGACCGCCACGTACCATTAACCACAGAAAGCCGTGTTCAGGCACCGTCGTTCAAGTTACACCTCAAGTGACCGGTCAGATAGTTCAGCGTTTTGTCTCCAATAACCAGGAAGTTTCCAAAGGTCAAAAGCTGTTCCAAATCGATCCTGCACAATACAAACTTGCCGTCCAAAAGGCAGAGGTAGGTCTGGCAACCGCGAAGGCAGAAGAAGCTTCACTCTATGCCAACCTCGCCGCAGCAAAAGCTAACGCCAATAAAGCCGGAGCCGATGCGCTCAACAGCGAGAAAAATTATTCCCGGACTCAAACCCTTTTTGCCCGGAAACTGGTATCAGAGTCTGAGTTGGACACTGCCCGCACTCGCGCTCAGGTCGCCAAAGACAACCACTCAGCGGCCACCAAGCAGGTTGAGGCTCTGGAATCCAAACTGGGTGCAAAACCCGGTGAAAGCAACATGGTGAAATCTGCACAAAATGCGCTCGCCATCGCCAGACTCAATCTTGCCCGTACCCTGGTAACAGCACCTTCTGACGGTATTGTCAGCAACATTCAATATGATATCGGGACTGAAGCCGCTGCCGGTCACCCTGTCCTCAGTTTTATTCCATCCGATACTCTTTGGGTATCTGCTGATTTTCGTGAGAATCTGTCGCCAATATTTCATCAAACACCCTCGCATTGGTTACCTTCGATGCATTACCGGGTGAAGTGTTTCCATTAAACGTAAACAACCGTGATGCAGGTGTCGCCGCCGCACAGCAGTTTGCCAATGGCGATCTGGTTAAGATGGAGTCCTCTAACCGCTGGATCCGCGATGCGCAAAGAATTCGGGTCAACCTATCAACAAACAAAACCCTGCCCGCGCCGCTTTTTGTTGGCTCACGTTCAACCGTGACACTCTATCCAACCGACAGTGTCTTGTGGTACTGGCTGGCCAATCTGCAAATTCATGTCATCAGTTTCCTTCACTACATCTACTAAACCCGTTTTTCGCTAAGTGGAGAATTCATGAAAGTACTTCGCATATGGCTGGCAGCCTTGCTTGGAATGATCTTCAGCATGGTGACACAAATGCAGTATTCAATGATGGTCATTATTTTCTCAGCTGCCATGATGTCCATGTTCGACAGATGGACATTTCCCGTATTCAAACAGCTTATTCTTGGTTCCCTGTCTGCGGGTGTTCAGGCAAATATTATTCTGGGTGTGTTTCCGGACTCCCCCGTGCTGATGGCAACAGCGGTATCATTGATGATGCTGGAGAAATGCTTCTTGCTTAATTTCAGTTACGGGAAAATTTATGGCTTGATTGGCCTGATTATCGGGTCGATCTTGTTGTGCGCTGGCGGGTACTCAAATTTCCAGATGACCTATTTCACCATTAATCTGATGGTTGCCATTCTTGTCAGTGTCGCAATAAGCGCGGTCTGCTATTGGATATTACCCGATCCGACCAATGAGCAACCAAACAACCCCTCCCCGTCAGGGAAGCAAGAGGCTTCAACAATTTACAAACAAACCCTCCTTGCATGGACGGCGGCAATGAGTGCGTTTTTCATCTATCAGTTCTTGAACCTGATGGATTCCTTTTCTGCCTACAGTTCAATACTGGTCATTCTGATGCCACTGACAATGACAGGTATCGCCTCGATGGCCAAAATCAGAATTAAGGGAACACTGATTGGCTGCGGAATGGCACTGGTTATTCAAACAATCTCTTTTTGGTTTGCCTATAACCCTGTGATCACGTTCCTGGCTTTTGCTGTGGCCGCCGGAATTGTTGCAAAGATAATGGCGAGTGGAGGCCTTCAGGCGTCAGTCGGGACTGCTGCCATGTCCGGGCTGGCAGTGCCGATTGCACAATACATGGTGCCACATCAGCAAGATGCAATATTTAAGGTTGTTTACCGCATCAGTTCAATAACGTTTGCCATGATCGCCGCAACAACCTTTATATTCATGGTGCATTGGATCATTGAATACAGTCATTCCAAGTATCAACATGTTAAAGCTTGATAAATCGACAATTAACCCGGAATTATCCGGGTTTATGTATACCCAAGCCACCTCAAGATTCAGTTTTCAGCGAGAGTTGATTGGCTGTCAGTCAAGGCGCTGTTTTGACGATCTAGTGGCTCTAAATCAAAAAACTGCAACACAGAATGAGAGCCAATCAAACTCGCCCTTCGGGAGTGTTTCAGTGCGTCCACTTCTGTGCCAAATACCTTTGAAAGGGAACAGCCATTCCTTCAGGTATTTTCCTTGAATTGAACGCGCTGAAATCACTCTGAATGACGCACCTTGAGGTGGTTTGGGTATATCTATATTTTTACTTGTTTGAAGTGCTTGTTGATCAGTGACAGCATTACCCGTGTTCTCTCCGGCATATATTCCCGGGTCGGATAAACCAATGTCAGGCGGATTGAAGGCATAGGCTTCTCAAGCGCAATTTTATACAAATTGGTATGCCCCGTAGTTCCACTTACTAACCTGTCCGGCAATATCGCTATGCCCATCCCCTGCACCGCCAAAGAAAAAATCAGTCTTAGCTCATCGGAACACACTTTCAGAGGTAAGTCGTCTGGAAGCAGGCTGGCGACATAGCGACTCACCATCAGACTGTGGCTGTATAAATCAGGCAGGGTTTTCGGCAGACCATACTTTTCTATATACGCTTCTGTCGCATAAGCGCTGCACCTTACGTCCAGAAACGTTTGTTGAATATATCCGTCATCTTTAACCGGCAGAGAGTCAGGCTGAACCTGCAGGTCGATACCTTCCTGTTTCAGATCGGCAGATTCATGGCGCTGGACGATATCAAACGCTATACCAGGGTGACTTTCTGAGTACTCATCAATGATTTTGGTAAACAATTCAAAACCGATTAATGGCGCGGTAATCGCAATCTTCAACCGACCTTCAAACTCCTTCTGGGATGTCCTCACCGCACGTATGCTTTGTCCGATAGACATCAATGGCTGGTTTACCTCGTCAAAAAACCTCGCCCCCTGTTCAGTGAGAGAAATTTGCCGTGTAGTACGTACAAGAAGTTCACACCCCAGCGATTGCTCCAGCGCCTGAATCCTCCGGCTTACCCGAGAGCGCTGCAACCCGGCAGCTTGCGCTGCTGCACTGAAACCACCATGTCGCACAACGAGCATAAACAGATACACATCATCCAAACTCGCTTTCATGATGATGTCTTCACTTTACCGGCCTAAACCAGGACCGGGCAAAAAGGAAAGCCAGAAACGCAGGAAGCATAAACAGCGACGTGCCCAAAATGATGCAGGGGTTTCCGGCAGACCTAACCCCCAGGCCAATGAAAACGACAGCCCTTGAATACCATCCAGAGGGTTCAAAGAAAGCGGGGCATTTGAAGGCTTAGAGGCCTCACTGGTTGCAACTACTGTCAGAATAAAAGCAGTCAGTGGAAAGAGTATTTGAAGAATGCGGTACTTCATTTTTATTGTTCCGGAGAAGTCAGGAAAGTTCGGACAGATTATATACCCAAGCCACCTCAAGATGCAGTTTTCAGGGAGAGTGGTTTGGGTATACGATAAAGGCGCTAATTGGCGCCTTATTGCTGTATTAAAGTGACTTTTCCATAAACACGCTGAGAGGGTCGTCTGAATAATCGCCAAAAGGCGGGATGTCCTTGTATCCTATCTTGTGATAGAGCTACTGCTTCGGGTTGCTTGACTCCGGTTTCAAGACGAAGAACCGGGATTTTACGGTTGCGGGCTTCCTGTTCCAACGCAACCATAAGCACGATAGAAAGCTTTCTTCCACGGAACTCATCATCAATAAACACCCGCTTAATTTCGGCGTAATCTCCCTCCAGCTCTGGTTTTATCGCGCCCATACCGGCAAGTTTTCCCTCAAGGTATAACCCCAGGAAGACACAATCTTTAAACAGCTGTTCCCTGCTGACGGTATGGTTACTCTCGGGTGGATAGAGTGCGTCAAGGTATTGATCCGACTTCTCAATCAAGTTTTCGACACCCGTATCTGTCGGTTGCAATTGTCTGATTTCCATAGATCCTCACAATACCCCAACGACGATGGCGTCTCGGTTGACAGAAAGATATGCAATATCATCGAGATAGGCGTCAAGGTGCCCGGCTGCGATATGCGAAGCAAACGTTTCATCATGGTTAGCGGCTGATGACTTCATAAATGCCACCAACGCATGAAGTCTTTCTATCATGTTACCACCAAACGGGTTCTCTCTGAACCTGCAAGCCATAACTGTCACAAAACGCTTTTGCGCGACGAATTTGACTGGCGAGATCACCTATGGCATCTGGGTTTCGAGGGTTTTTAAGCGGTGCCCAACGATAGATGGCATAAGCAACATCCCATAGGCAGGAGCCGGGATGCAAGGTGTCAAAATCAATCATGCCTGCGGCTTCAACACCATTGAAAACAACATTGTAAGGCGCAAAGTCGCGTGGCACATCACCTCTGCCGGACTGGCTGCGGGTAACATCCAGCCATCTGGAGATGCATTCGTTACATACTCCTTAGCAACGTCATGATACTCACGAAGTAACCTGGCCGCTGATTGCAGCGCTTCCAATGACGCAAACTCACCGGTCAGGGGATAATTTGATGAAGTTCCCTCAACCCAGGAAAGAACCTCTGTTTGATTATCAATCCGGATCACTCGGGGCGCTTTGTGGAATCCCTTTGCTTCCAGATATCGAAGAAATTCATGAACTTTAGGTGTCCACGGATTTAGGGGGCGCAATACTTCATTGCCAGCACGACGAATGGACTCTCGCCCACCCTTCATGACTACTTCCTGGTGTTCCATTTACGCTTTACGTCCTGTAAGTAAAAAATGTGCCCAATCAGCTGTCGTTTTTCAGCGCATCAGAAGCGGCAGACTCTGCATCATAAGGCACGCGAATAAGGTTCGAATGCCACCCGTGGGCCCGCTTTTCCAACATGGCATAACTGGCATGAGGCGTACAGTTTTCCATTGCATGCCCTACCGGCTCATCATCCTCGTAGGCTTGCAGACCAACACTCCCGGGATTCACGACAAGTTGCCCGGAAGATAGCATCACACTGCGCGGAATATGTGAATGTCCGCATGCGACAACTTTTGCTTCAATATGCCCTAATAAGGTAATGATTTCTTCATCAGACCTCACAACTGGCAAACCGGTTGAGATATCTTCCAGCAGATAGATCAAATCACTCTCCGGTGTGCCATGACAAAGGTAAACTTCGTCACTCAAATGAATGTCGAAAGGAAGCTTCTGAATCCATTCAATGCCTTTATCTCCCAACTGATCACAGACAAAATCAAGCGTCGAATTGGCGCTCCTTTCTGAAAGTGTCGCTTCTACAACTTGCCGGTCCTGGTTACCGCAAATCGTTATAATTTCGTACTTTTGCAGGAAAGAAAGTGTTTCGGCAGGCGCGACGGGACCGTAGAAAATATCCCCAAGATTAACAAACGTCGTTGCATCTCTGGTTTTTGCGTCCCGAAATACAGCTTCAAGCGCATAGACGTTGCTGTGTATATCCGAAAACAACGCAATTTTTTCCATAATTTATACGCCTTATTCCCATTCTTATTGCTTTATCAAAACAAAATTCAAGCCGGTTCTGCAAGGCAAAACGCCTATATA
>BAXG01000044.1 GCA_001310455.1 Photobacterium sp. JCM 19050 | reverse complement strand
CGCAGCCAGAAGGCTGCGTTTTTTGTATCTGAAATTTGCTATTGAACCGGAGGCTCATCAACAATCTTGAAGGTTTCCACGGTATCCGTACTTTCAGCCGGCGCGGTTTCTGGCCCTTGCTGTGTGGTCGCATCTGTCACTGGGCTGGGCTGGGAAACCGGCTTTTCGCCGTCGATATAATCAAATGCCTTGATGACTTGTTTTACACCGGAGATATTGCGAGCGATGTCAGCTGCAATGTCTGACTGGGCTTGTGTAACAAAGCCCAGCAAAAAGACTTCCTGATCTTCGGTAAGCACTTTCACATAGACATCGGTCAGCTTTTTGTTGGCAATCAGTGCTGATTTTACCTTGGTGGTTATCCAGGTATCGTCTGCTACTTCACCAAGAGCCAGTGGTGGGCGAATACGAATCTGTCATACACTTCATCGACAGACTGAAGGCGACGTACTTTGTTAACCAGATCTCCACGAAGCTGCGTATTTTCGGCCTGTCCGACAAGCAAAACCTTTCCGTCATAGGAAACAGCATTGACTCGCACACCGGTTTTAAACGGTTCCTTGTTGGCGATGCCGGCAACCTCAACTCCGATAGCCGTATCATCCCAGTCTCGCCCATGGAGCGGGGGTCAGTTTGATAAACGGCCGAGCAGGACACCAGCGATAACGCCATCAGACCAATGAGCCAAGATTTCATGAACAACTTCCTCCTTCTCAATGGCCTGAACAACAGGCCGAATCTGTCAGTATTCCTCGTGACGCGGGAACAGCACGTTATCAATCAAATCACAAAGGGCATGAAGTACCAGTTGGTGTACTTCCTGGATGCGGGCAGTGCGCTGGGACGGGACGCGGATTTCAACATCCTGCTGACCCAATAGCCCGGCCATTTCGCCGCCGTCCTTGCCAGTAAGGGCAACAATGGTCATGTCGCGGGTTACGGCTGCTTCCATTGCCTTGATAATGTCTTTGCTGTTACCGCTGGTCGATATTGCCAACAGGATATCGCCGGATTGCCCTAATGCCCGTACCTGCTTTGAGAAAATTTCCTCATAGCTGTAGTCGTTGGCAACCGCGGTCAATGTTGTGGTGTCGGTCGTCAGTGCCAATGCCGGGAGGCTGGGGCGCTCGGTTTCAAAACGGTTTAACAGGCAAGAGACAAAGTGCTGGCCGTTTGCAGCAGAGCCGCCGTTACCGCAGCACAGTATTTTATTGCCATTGAGCAGACACTGAACCATGGCTTGCGCGGCCTTGGCCATCACATCCGGCAGGGCTTCGGCTGCAGCAATATGGGTCTGGATATTTTCAGTGAAGCTCTCTTTAATGCTCTCTTGCATGTTTACCCTTCAATACTTATCGCAGGCAGCCAGTGAACGTTGTCTGCACTGCCATCAAAAGAAACGATATCAAACCGGAATTCGGTACTTTCACTGGGGTAGCCGTTTCGCATCAGCCAAAGCAATGCAGCCCGCAGTATTCTCTTGCGCTTGGAATAGGTGACAGATTCTGCTGCATTGCCATGTGTAGCCTTTTTACGGAAACGAACCTCAACAAACACAATGCAGCTCTTTTCCTGCATCACGAGGTCTATTTCACCGCCTTTGGCATGGGCATTCTTGTCGCGAAAACGCAGGCCTTTCCTTTCAAGAAAAAGCCTGGCCTCATTTTCAAAGAGCTGTCCCTTCGCTTTCCTGGCTAACACGTTCCATTCCGTTGTCAGTAAAAGTTGCCCAGTGGAGTTTTCGGTCAATCACACATTGCTCCCCGGCAGTCAGGTCACCGGATTGTCCGGCCACGGTGAATCCAGGCAGAGAGCGAAGCTGTGGAAGTTCATACAACAACTGGTAGGCGTCCATTCCCAGCGCATAGAGGCGTCCCAATCCGTTGCTCTGTTTTGGCCAGAGAGTGCGATACTCGGCAGAGGCACCTTCCTGCAGGTCAATTAGCAGGGGGACATCGCTGAACTCGATGCCTCGCAGTTCACCCACTTCACCCATCCCCTGGGCTTTGTCGTTGCCACGCGACCCGGTGTAAAGCTTTGGCGGTACCGCGTCCGGGTTGATGGTGACATCAATAAATGGCTTAAGCAGGCTAAGGTCTGTCGCCGTTGAAGCCATGTATACTGCATCGATATCTCGGCGGCTGCGCTGCTCAGATTCAAGTTCAGTATCCAGCAGACGGTTCATTTGCTGGATGCGGGCCTGGCTGTCGGTCAGGCCGAATATACGGTGGACGTCCTGCTGCATGTTGCGGCGCTTCCCAAGGTACTGAACATCAGCATCCCGGTTGGTCAGCCCTTTCCATTCTTCAGCAAAGGCAGTTGCCACCCGACGGCCAAAACTGTTGCTTGGCACCATCACCAGCGGGTAGAGCTTACCCTGGCTGTAAATGTGATCAGCAGCCTGCGCTGCCTCCTGCTCAGGGGAGAGCGTGAGGTAGCAGCTTTGGCTCATGGTTTCATCAAGCTTGCCCGGGATGTTGAGCGCCAGCATCGGAACGCTGTTTCCAAGCAGGTTTTGCAGTTGAGAGACGTTTTCTTTTTGCAGCGGACCAACAACAAAATCGATTTGGTTGTCGCGCAGTGACTGAGCTATGTCAGCCATGGTTTTGCCGCTGGTGTCGATCACCATCACTTCCGGTTTAGCCTGATGGGTTTTGTCATCGAACAGTGCTTGCATAAACCGTTGCGGATAGCCTGCCCTTGGTTGGCAAAACGCTCGGTAAGTGGCAACAGGACAGCAACGCGGGTAGGGATAGTGATATCCAGTGCCTGAATGGCTTTAAGCTCCTCCGGCAGGTAGAAGTTTGCCGGATGATCTGGGTTGGCCGCCAGCCAGTTGTCGATTGCCTGCTGAAGCTTGTCAGCCTGGGCGCCATATTGTACCGAAGGCCCATCAGTTCGGCCCAGCCGCGGGCAACCGGATCCGAGGATGATTGCAGGCTGTGGAGCTGCGCTCCATTTAGCTTGGCCAAAGACAACCAGGTTTTATCGATGTTGTCATGGCGGGCAACCGGATCCTGAATCAGGCTGTCTGCCTGAGACCGTTCAATCACCGCCTGAAGAGGATTTTCCAGCGTTTCGTTTAATTCGGCACGCAACAGATGGTAGCGAATAAGCTGTGAAGTTGGCAGACGCCACCCGGTCTGGAAGTTCAATCCGGCAAGGGCGGCTTGCGGTTTGCCTTGCATGTCGAGCAGTCGGGCTCGGTTCAATTGCCATTCTGCAGACTGGGACGGCGACATTGCCATACTGCTGAGGCGGAAGCTCAACACATCAGCCTGTTCAAGTTGCCCTTCGTTAAGCAGGGCCTTGAATGCCAGCAGATACCAGTCAATCTTCTCGTTACCGGCAGTGGTTTCTGCGCGGGCGAGATAATAGGTAGAGCTCTGTGTTGCTGGCGCAGTGATATCGTAACTCACCGCCTGGTCAACAGGCGCGGTGGTGGTACAGGCAGCAAGTGCAACAGCCAGGCTACAGGGGCCAGCAGTCGTGTTACACTCTTGCGATTCCGGACAATTCTATGCATGAACATTTTTCAACCATGACAAGTTGTCCCTATATTAAACATCGAATGGGTGCGAAACAAATGACGGATGCAAATCCTCTTCATACTGAAGCCTCTACGCTCTACATTGTCCCTACGCCAATCGGAAATTTGGGCGATATCACCCAGCGTGCCCTGGACGTGTTGCAGTCGGCCGATCTGATTGCAGCGGAAGACACCCGCCATACCGCGCGCCTGCTCTCCCACTTTGGCATCAAGACACCGACGTTTGCTCTCCATGACCACAATGAGCAGCAAAAATCAGATCTGTTGGTCAGCAAACTCCAGGAAGGGAAAACTATCGCCCTGGTGTCTGATGCCGGCACACCGCTTATCAGTGACCCGGGCTATCACCTGGTATCCCGCTGTCGCAATGCCGGAGTAAATGTTGTCCCTCTTCCGGGGCCTTGTGCTGTTATCACCGCGTTAAGTGCCTCCGGCTTGCCTTCTGACCGTTTCAGTTTCGAAGGTTTCCTGCCACCGAAGAGCAAAGGACGCCGGGACAAATTTGCGGAAATTGCGGAAGATGAACGTACCCTGATTTTTTACGAGTCAACACACCGCATTCATGATGCGTTGGAAGACATGGTTGCTGTCCTTGGTCCGGACAGGCAGGTTGTGCTTGCCCGGGAACTGACTAAAACCTATGAAACCATCCATGGTGCAGCGCTGGCTGAGTTGATCGAATGGCTGAAACAGGACACCAACCGCACTAAAGGTGAAATGGTGTTGCTGGTGGCCGGTCACCGCCCTGAAAAAGATGCACTGCCTTCAGAGGCTTGCAAAGCCCTGGGTTTACTTGCCAACGAACTGCCGTTGAAAAAGGCTGCTGCAATCGTTGCTGAGCTTTATCCGGTTAAAAAAAACGCACTTTATAAATGGGGCCTGGAGAATCTTTCCTCTGCTGAAAGTTAAGGGTAGCGGCCGCCCACGCTTTTCTATATAATCCGCCGCCTGAGTCAGCCGGGTAACCGCTGCCTTACTGATGTCCTTCGGGAGACTGGTGAGGGGGAGGAAAGTCCGGGCTCCACAGGGCAGGGTGCCAGGTAACGCCTGGGGGGCGAAAGCCTACGACCAGTGCAACAGAGAGCAAACCGCCGATGGCCTCTTAGGAGGATCAGGTAAGGGTGAAAGGGTGCGGTAAGAGCGCACCGCGCGACTGGCAACAGTTCGTGGCACGGTAAACTCCACCCGGAGCAAGACCAAATAGGTCCCCTATGGCGCGGCCCGCGTTGGGGACGGGTAGGTTGCTTGAGCCTGTGAGCGATTGCAGGCCTAGAGGAATGGTTACCGCCACGCAAGTGGTACAGAACCCGGCTTATAGGCTGACTCACCCTATATATGACAAAGGCGAGCATTGGCTCGCCTTTGTTGTTTTCAGGGATTCCTGAAAAAATCCCGGCCACGAAGAGAGGAATAACACCTTGTTAAATGAGAGGTTATTTTTCTTATGTGACAGAGCTCACTGTGGTATTCAGCTTGACATCTATTTTGCGCCCTACTTACACTTTCCAGTGGGGAATTGTGGGTAAAAGTGGTGTTTTTTGGATCAACGGAATGGCTGAATGATGTTCAGGGGTGCGAGCGCACTGTCGCTCGACATAAAAGGAAGACTGGCGTTACCTAAACGATACCGCCCGGTCATTGATGAGGAATGCGGTGGTGCCATGGTGTGCACGATCGATCATCATCTCCCCTGCCTGCTGCTTTACCCGTTGCCGGAGTGGGAACGCATTGAGGCTAAACTGGCGCGGTTGAGCACCCTCAACCCGGATGAGCGCCGGTTGCAACGTCTTCTGCTGGGGCACGCATCTGAATGCGAGCTCGACAGCCAGGGCCGGATTCTCCTTGCTCCGACTTTACGCCAATATGCCAATTTATCTTCCCGGGTGATGCTGGTTGGCCAGCTCAATAAATTTGAAATCTGGGATGAGGCCTGCTGGCAACAACAAATCGAACAAGACAAGCAACAGCCCCTGGAAAGCACTGGCGAGTTGTCAGAACGCTTGAACGGCCTGTCGCTTTAGGTTAATTGCATATGTCAGATACTACGCCAGAAACAAGCGCTAACACTTTTTCCCATGTTTCTGTCCTGCTTAAAGAGTCTGTTGACGCGCTGGCGATCAAGCCCGATGGCATTTATGTCGACTGTACTTTTGGCCGCGGCGGCCACAGCCGAGAGGTCCTGTCCCGCCTTGGCCCGAATGGCCGTCTCTACGCGATTGACCGCGATCCTCAGGCTATCGAAGCGTCCAAATCCATTGATGACCCCCGTTTCAGTATTATCCATGGTCCGTTTTCCGGCCTGGCTTCTTATATGGAAGCGCGTGGGCTGACCGGTAAAGTCGACGGTGTGCTTGCTGACCTGGGTGTCTCTTCCCCTCAGCTTGACGATCCTGAGCGCGGGTTCAGTTTCCTGCGTGACGGGCCGCTGGATATGCGTATGGACCGACATCCGGCCAATCTGCTGCGGACTGGCTGGCGGAAGCGGATGCGAGCGATATTGCGGTAGTGCTGAAAGATTATGGTGAAGAACGTTTTGCCAAACGCATTGCCCGGGCCATTGTTGCTCATCGCGAAGATGAGGAAAAAGAGCCTCTGACCCGTACCGGTCAACTTGCCAACCTCATTGCGAACGCATCGCCTATCCGCGAGAAGAAAAAACACCCGGCGACGCGCAGCTTCCAGGCGATCCGTATTTTTGTAAACCGCGAGCTGGATGAGATTGAAAAGCGCTGGAAGGGGCACTTGACGTGCTGACACCCGGAGGCCGCCTGTCAGTTATCAGCTTCCATTCTTTGGAAGACCGTCTGGTTAAGCGCTTTATCCGCAAACAGAGCAAAGGGCCGGTTGTACCGCGCGGTGTACCGCTGACAGAAGACCAGATTCGCGCCCTTGGCAGCGCATCAATGAAGCCGGTTGGCAAGGCGCTCAAGCCTTCTGACCTGGAAGTGGATGACAACACCCGCTCCCGCAGTTCTGTGCTGCGCGTGGCGGAGAAACTGGGGTAAGGATTGATGAAGCGCCATCCAAGCCTGCCCAGACAGATAGGACACGACCTGCGAACCGCGGGGTTGGTTCCGTTGATTCTGTTGGTGCTGGTGCTGGTCAGTGCGCTTTCGGTGGTTTACACCACTCAACTCAGCCGACAGTTGGTTTCACGTCAGGACCAACTCCTGATGGAAAAGGATAATCTGGATATTGAGTGGCGTAACCTCATTCTGGAGGAAACGGCACTCTCGGAACACAGCCGGGTAGAGTCGATGGCAATAAAACGTGGCTTATCCGGCCAGGTGCCAAAGATGAAGTGATAGTGAGCTTACAGTGAAACAGCCTAAAGGCACACCGAACAGGAAAAAACAAAAAGCGCCACCTGCGTTCATCAAGTGGCGCTTTGGTGTTATTTGCTTTTTCATCGGCCTGGCACTGACGGCCCTGATTGCCCGGGCAGCTTACATTCAAGTTATCGAGCCAGACAACCTTGTCTATCAGGGCGACCTTCGCTCCCTGCGAGTCAAAGCCCTGCCGTCTTCCCGTGGCATTATCTCCGACAGGAACAATGAACCGCTGGCTGTCAGTGTCCCTGTGCAGGCCGTGTATGCAGATCCGGTCCGTATCTTTAAAGATGATGGCCTCAAAGAGCTGAACCGCTGGTATGCACTGGCAGATGTGCTGGGAATTCCGCGCCAGGAACTGATTTCCCGCCTTGAATCGAACAAAAAGCGCCGATTTATCTACCTGCAGCGTCAGGTAGGCGCAACTGTTTCCAATTACATCGAAAAACTCAAGCTGCCGGGCATCGGCCTGAAAGACGAATCCAGACGCTTTTACCCTGCCGGTGAGGTAAGTGCCCACTTAGTTGGTGTAACCGGCATTGACGGGCACGGCCTTGAAGGGGTCGAGCGCAGCTATGACGGCTGGCTGACCGGTGAGCCGGGTCGCCGCACGGTGCGCAAGGACCGCTACGGCCGGGTGGTGGAAACCATCTCCCAGGAAGCGCGCGAACCGGGCAAACCGCTTGACCTTAGTATCGACCAGCGATTGCAAGCCATTGCTTACCGCTCCATAAAGCAGGCGGTTGCTGACTACCGGGCCACATCCGGCACCCTGGTAATGGTGGATGTGAAAACCGGCGAAGTGCTGGCGATGGTCAATGCGCCGTCATACAACCCGAATAACCGCAGCGATCTCAAAAGCTTTAAGATGCGGAACCGGGCAGTGACGGACGTGTTTGAACCGGGTTCAACCATCAAGCCATTCGTAGTGCTTGCCGCACTTGAAAACCATGTGGCAGACGAGCATACCGTTATCGACACTGGCAACGGTATTTTCCGCATCGGCGGCGCCAAAGTGCGGGATGTTTCCAAAGTCGGCAAAGCTGACCTTCGTAAGATCCTCCAGAAATCCAGTAACATCGGTGTGAGTAAGCTCTCCCTTGCCATGCCGGTGGATGCGCTGCTTGGCCTCTACGGCAGCTTTGGGCTGGGCGAGTACACCGGGGTCAGCCTGATTGGTGAATCTGCCGGACACTTCCCGACCCGCACCCGGTGGTCTGATTTTGAGCGTGCCACCCTGGCATTTGGTTACGGCATCTCCGTAACGCCAGCACAGCTTGCTCGTGCCTATGCAGCGCTGGGGGCATACGGCGTAAACCGTCCTCTGTCGATCCTCAAGACTGATCAGGTAGTGCCGGGCAAACAGGTTGTGTCGCAGAAAAATGCGATGAAAGTGGTCAAGATGCTCGAAGCTGTTACCCAGAAAGGGGGCAGTGCAACCCGGGCTGCGGTGGATGGTTACCGCGTCGGGGCGAAAACCGGTACAGCCAAGGTGGCAGTGGCCGGCGGCTACAGTGACGAATATATTGCCTTCACCGCAGGTATAGCGCCGATCAGTGATCCGCGTATCGCCATGGTGGTGGTGATCAATGAGCCTCAGGGAGACAAATACTACGGTGGCCAGGTGGCCGCACCAGTGTTCTCTGAAGTGATGAAAAGTGCTTTGCGGATACTCAACATCGCACCGGATGCATATACGTCAGACATGATGCATGTCGCCAAGAAATAAGGCTTTTGAATGCCGAGATACGCATTACAACAATTAATTGCACCCTGGCAGACTGCCCGGTTGATGCAGAGATTACCGGAATGGTTCTGGATAACCGGAAGGTTTGTCCCGGTGATCTTTTTGTGGCTGTTAAAGGCCACCAGGTTGATGCCCGACGATTTATTCCTGATGCAGTCGCAAGCGGTTGTGCCGCTGTGCTGGCCACATCAGATGAGCAAAAGCCCCACGGCCATTGCGAAAACGTATCCGGTGTACCTGTTGTGTATGTTGATGGGTTGGGGCAGAAGCTTTCTGCTATCGCCAACCGATTCTTTGCCAAGCCGGCAGAGGAGATGACCCTGGTAGGTGTCACCGGTACTAACGGTAAAACCACCATTTCCCAGCTGGTTGCCCAGTGGGCAGAGCTTGTAGGTGAGCGTTCAGCCGTGATGGGCACCACAGGCAACGGTCTTTTGGGTGAGCTGAAACCGGCTCTCAACACCACAGGGAGCGCCCTGGAGATTGTTGAGACCCTGGCGGAGGTTAAAGCGCAGGGGGCATCTTTCGTCGCGATGGAAGTCTCTTCCCATGGTCTGGTTCAGGGCCGGGTCGCAGACCTTTCTTTCGATGCCGGGATCTTTACCAACCTCAGCCGCGATCACCTTGACTACCACGGCACCATGGAAGCTTACGGTGATGCAAAACAGCTTCTTTTCACCGCTCACGGGTGCCGGCACGCAATTATCAATGCTGACGACAGTGTTGGCGCATCTTGGTTGGCTGCTATGCCGGAAGCCGTTGCGGTTTCGATGGACGGTGAATTTGCCCATGCAGGCAGCAAGCTTTGGCTGACAAGCTGCGATTACACCGCACAAGGCGTCCGTGTTGCGTTTGACTCCTCGTGGGGTAAGGGCGCGTTTACTGCACCGCTTATCGGCGAGTTCAATGTTTCCAACCTGCTACTGTCCCTGGCAACACTGCTCTCCCTCGGTTATTCGATGGAATCATTGGTCGCTGCAGCGTCTGATCTTCGCCCGGTAATCGGTCGGATGGAAGTTTTTCAGGCGTCTGACAAACCTATGGTAGTTGTCGATTATGCTCACACCCCTGATGCCCTTGAAAAAGCTCTGCAGGCAAGCCGACGCCACTGTGATGGTGCGCTCTGGTGCCTGTTTGGTTGCGGTGGCGACCGTGACACCGGCAAACGCCCGATGATGGCAGCGATTGCCGAGAAGCTGGCTGACAAGCCAGTGCTGACAGATGACAACCCACGCAGTGAAGACCCGGCACTTATCGTTGCAGATATGGTCGCCGGTCTGGCAAAGCCTGATGAAGCGGTGGTTATCCATGACCGCGCTGCTGCATGTCGCTTTGCTATTGAAAACGGTAAGGCGGGTGATGTGATTCTGGTCGCCGGCAAAGGGCACGAAGATTACCAGGTACTGGCAAGCGGTACCGTTCATTATTCAGACCGGGAAACCGTTCAGCAGTTGCTTGGAGGTCAGGCATGATCGACGTATCCCTTTCAACATTGGCAGAAGTGCTCGGCGGCCGGCTGGCTGGTGGGGACAGGTCAGTCGATACTGTGTCGACTGACAGTCGCCAGTGTTCGGGGCAATGCCTGTTTATCGCCTTGATTGGCGAGCGTTTTGATGCCCACGACTTTTCAGCCAGCGCTGTGGAAAACGGTGCCAAAGCACTGCTGGTATCCCGTGAGCTTGACGTTCCGGTTCCACAGGTTGTGGTAGCAGATACCCATGAGGCACTGGGCAAACTCGGTGCATGGGTGATTAGCCAGTGCAACGTCACCACCGTCGCGATGACCGGAAGTTGCGGTAAAACTACGGTGAAAGAGATGGCAGCATCCATCTTGTCCCGTAAGCAAAGTGCTCGCCACCGCCGGTAATTTTAATAACGATATCGGTGTGCCGCTTACCCTGTTGAGCCTTACCCCGGATTACGATTTTGCCGTGATTGAACTCGGTGCCAACCATATCGGGGAAATCTCTTACACCACATCCCTTGTCAAGCCGGACGCTGCGCTGGTTAACAACCTGGCTGCTGCCCATCTGGAAGGGTTTGGCTCGCTGGAAGGTGTGGCAAAAGCGAAAGGCGAGATTTTTGAAGGCCTTGCTGCTGGTGCTGCTGCGGTGGTGAACATTGACAGCATGAACGAGGCACTCTGGGCGCCACTGCTGTCAGACAAGCAGGTTGTGACGTTCTCTGCAACCCATGCAGACGCTGATTTCCATGCAAAAGCGCTGGAGCGAGACGCTGTTGGTTGCTACCGATTCGTGCTGGTCAGCCCGCAGGGAGAAGCAGAGGTATCCCTGCCGATTGCTGGACAGCACAATGTATCCAATGCCCTGGCAGCGGCAGCGCTGACGATGTCTGTTTCGGATATCTCCCTTGAAGACGTTGCCGACGGTCTTACGCATACCAGCCATACCGGGGGCCGGGTCGCATGAGTGAACCGCGTCCGGGCCTGCGTGTTATCGACGATACCTACAATGCCAGTGTGGCGGCGATGAAAGCCGCAGCTGATCTGCTTGGCGGCTTTGATGGCCGAACGCTGATGGTTGTGGGCGATATGAAAGAGCTGGGTGAACAGTCAGTCGCTCTGCATGTCGAGGTCGGTGACCATATTGCTGCACTGGACATTGACGATGTCGTGTCATTCGGTGCCGACAGTGAAGCGGTGACATCGGTTACCGGTGGCAAGCACTTCACTGACAAAGAATCACTTATACAACACGTTCTGAAAATGACGAAAGATCAAGAAATAACCGTGCTCGTAAAGGGTGCCCGCAGTATGAAGATGGAAGAAGTCGTGATGGCGCTGAAGGAGTCTGCACAATGATTGTTTGGTTAGCGGATCTGCTTGAAGCACACCTGCCATTTATGCGTTTGTTTGAGTACCTGACATTCCGTTCGATTGTCAGTGTCCTGACGGCACTGCTGATTTCCCTGTGGATGGGGCCGCGTCTGATTGCCCGTTTGCAGATGATGCAGATCGGCCAGGTTGTCCGTAATGACGGGCCAGAATCACACTTCAGCAAGCGTGGCACGCCGACCATGGGCGGTATCATGATCCTTGCGGCTATCACTGTTACCACGCTGCTATGGGCTGACCTGTCAAACCCTTATATCTGGGCGGTGTTGGTGGTACTTCTTGGCTACGGTGCAGTCGGTTTTGTCGATGATTACCGCAAGGTAGTACGCAAGAATACTGACGGCCTGGTTGCCCGCTGGAAATACTTCTGGCAGTCAGCCATTGCACTGATTGTGGCATTTGCACTCTACGCGCACGGCAAGGATACCTCGGCAACCCAGTTGGTTGTGCCGTTTTTCAAAGATGTCATGCCACAACTAGGCGCGTTTTATATCGTACTGACCTATTTCGTGATTGTCGGTACCAGTAATGCGGTAAACCTGACGGACGGCCTCGATGGCCTGGCGATTATGCCAACGGTCATGGTGGCATCCGGTTTTGCCTTTATTGCCTGGGCAACCGGTAACGTTAATTTTGCTGAATACCTCCACATTCCTTACATCCCGTATGCGGCTGAATTGGTGGTGTTCTGTGCCGCGATAGTCGGGGCCGGTCTTGGCTTTTTGTGGTTCAACACCTATCCGGCGCAGGTATTTATGGGTGATGTAGGCTCGCTGGCCCTTGGTGGTGCGCTGGGAACCATTGCGGTGCTGGTGCGCCAGGAGCTGTTGCTGGTGGTCATGGGCGGCGTGTTTGTGATGGAAACCGTGTCGGTCATCCTCCAAGTGGGTTCATACAAGCTGCGTGGCCAGCGTATTTTCCGTATGGCTCCTATTCACCACCACTATGAGCTGAAAGGCTGGCCGGAGCCACGCGTTATTGTGCGTTTCTGGATTATTTCCCTGATGCTGGTGCTGATTGCGCTGGCAACATTGAAGGTACGTTAATGAACGGATTACATGGCGTGAAAAGTGTCGTGGTAATAGGGCTCGGTATGACCGGGCTCTCCGTCGTTAATTACCTGAAAAGCCTTCCCCTTGGGCTGACAGTTCGCGTTATTGACACCCGGGCCAAAGCGCCGGGTGCTGACCTGCTGCCTGCCGATGTAGAGCTTTGTGCCGGTGAGTGGAATATGGATTGGCTGCTGGGAACAGACCTTGTCGTAGCCAGCCCGGGTATTGCGCTCTCAACCCCGGAACTGCGCAAAGCTGCAGAACAGGGCATTGAGATTGTGGGAGACATCGAGCTTTTCGCCCGCGCTGCCGATGCGCAAGTTGTGGCGATTACCGGTTCCAATGGCAAAAGTACGGTGACTGCGCTGACCGGTGAGATGGCGCGCCTTGGTGGTGTGAATGTCGGTGTGGGCGGCAATATCGGCCATGCAGCACTGGATCTTCTTGGCAAAGGGCATGAGTTGTATGTGCTCGAACTTTCCAGCTTCCAGCTCGAAACCACGTCTTCACTCAAATTGAAGGCGGCTGCTTACCTGAACTTGTCAGAAGACCACATGGATCGCTATCCCGGTGGTATGGCTGATTACAACAATGCAAAGCAGCGCATTTTCCTCAATGCAGAACTGGCCGTGAGTAACGAAGCTGAACCTGAAACCCGCCCTTTCAACAGCGTGGAAACGGTGAGCTTTGGCGATCGTAATGCGGAATATCGCCTTGGCATTTACCAAGGGAAAACCTGGCTTTTCGTTGAAGACGAGCCGGTGATTGCCGGTGATGAAGTCGCCCTTGTTGGCCGTCATAACCAGTACAATTGTCTGGCCGCCATGGCGCTGGCCGATGCGGCTGGTATCTCTCGTGAAGGGCAGCTTGATGCTATTCGCAGCTTTACCGGGCTTGAACACCGCTGTCAGCTGGTCGCTCGCAGCCAAGAAGGTGTTCGCTGGGTGAATGACTCCAAGGCAACCAATGTGGCCAGCACGCTGGCAGCACTTGATGGCCTGGAGCTGGACGGTAAGCTTTACCTGCTTGTGGGCGGTGATGGCAAAGGTGCTGACTTCTCAAGCCTTAAGCCGGCTCTCGACAAGCTGGATGTAGCGCTTTACTGCTTTGGTGTCGACGGCGACCAATTTATGCCACTGACTGACAGCAGCAAGCGCGTTGAAACCATGGCCGAGGCCATGGCGGAGATTGCTGACTTGGTCAAAGACGGCGACATGGTATTGCTGTCCCCTGCGTGTGCGAGCTTCGATCAGTTTGCCAACTTTATGGCGCGTGGTGATGCCTTTGCACAGCTTGCGAAAGCGTATGCCGGAGTAGCTCCGCGCATAACCGGGGGGCTTCAGTAATGCGACAGTGGATTGGTGGTCTGGTCGAGAAAATTAATGCCAAAGCAACGCCGGCTCCGGCAGTGCTTTATGACCGCCAATTGGTGTGGCTTTCCTTCGGCCTGATGATGACCGGGCTGGTGATGGTAAGCTCGGCGTCCATTCCGGTAGCCACCCGTCTTGCTGACGCGCCGTTCCTGTTTGCCATCCGACACGGAGTTTACCTGGTGGGTGCCCTGGCGCTGGCATGTTTTTGTCTGCGCATTCCCCTGTTTCGCTGGCAGCAACTCAGTGGCCCGATGCTGATTGGCTCTATCGTCCTTTTGCTGGCGGTTCTGGTGGTTGGCCGGTCGGTAAACGGTGCGGTTCGCTGGCTGCCACTTGGCGTTATCAATTTCCAGCCGGCCGAGCTTGCCAAACTGTCACTGTTTTTGTTTATGGCCGGTTACCTGGTGCGACGCCACGGCGAAGTACGTGAGCGTCTCCGTGGCTTTGTGAAACCGCTCGGTGTCCTGTCGATTATGGCCTTCCTGCTGTTGTTGCAGCCGGACCTGGGCTCTGCGGTTGTGATGTTCGTCACTACTGTTGGCATGTTATTTATCGCCGGGGCAAAACTGTGGCAATTTATCGCCCTGTTGCTGACCGGTGTGGCTCTTGTCGCTGCGGCAATCCTTGCAGAGCCTTACCGTGTGGCACGTGTTACTGCCTTCCTTGACCCGTGGAAAGACCCATTTGGCAGCGGCTACCAGCTCACCCAATCGCTGATGGCATTTGGCCGGGGGGAAATTTTTGGCCAGGGGCTGGGGAACTCGATACAGAAGCTTGAGTACCTGCCCGAAGCGCACACCGACTTCGTGTTTGCGGTGGTGGGTGAAGAGCTCGGTTTCGTTGGTGTGACCCTGATATTGCTGATGGTGTTTGCGCTGGTGTTTAAAGCCCTGATGATTGGCAAACGCTGCCTTGAACATGACCGGCTGTTTTCCGGGTTCCTTGCTTTCGGTATTGGAATCTGGTTTGCCTTCCAGAGCCTGGTTAACGTGGGTGCAGCAGCGGGCATTGTCCCGACCAAGGGTCTGACGCTGCCTCTGGTCAGTTACGGTGGCTCAAGCTTGTTTATTATGTCTGCCGCAGTGGCTATTTTGCTGCGCATTGATTACGAATTCCGCCTTGCAACGGCACAGGCGCACCAAAGATTGAGAAATAATGACTGAGGCCAAGAAGTCAAAACGGTTGTTGGTAATGGCTGGTGGTACCGGCGGGCATGTTTTCCCCGGGCTGGCCGTTGCAAAGAAGCTCCGCGAAGAGGGCTGGGAAATCCGTTGGCTGGGAACCGCAGACCGAATGGAAGCTGACCTGGTTCCACAGCACGGTATAGACATTGATTTTATTGAAGTAAAAGGTGTGGTCGGTCAAGGGGTGATGCGTAAACTGACAGCGCCTTTGACCGTCGCCAAAGCAGTGATGCAGGCGAGACGTTATATTGCTGCGTGGAAGCCGGATGCCGTACTTGGCATGGGCGGCTACGTAAGCGGCCCGGGCGGCGTAGCTGCCTGGATTAACAATATCCCGGTTGTCCTTCACGAGCAAAATGCCGTGGCGGGGCTGACAAACCGGATGCTGGCAAAAATTGCATCAAGAGTGATGCAGGCATTCCCGGGGGCATTTAAGGATGCGCCGGTTGTCGGTAACCCTGTCCGGGAAGACGTGGTGGCATTGCCTGAACCTCAAGTCAGGATGGCAGAGCGGGAAGGCCCGGTTCGCATCCTGGTAATGGGGGGCAGCCAGGGGGCAAGAGTCCTCAACCACACTGTGCCGGAAGCGGCTGCCCTTTTCAGCGAAAAGGCTGAAATCTGGCACCAGGCCGGCAAGGGTAACGAGGCAGATACGAAGGCTCGCTATGATGCGGCTGGCGTAGAAGCCGGGTGACAGAATTCATTAAAGATGTGTCTGAAGCTTATGCTTGGGCAGATCTTATTATCTGCCGCTCCGGCGCCCTGACAGTGTCAGAGCTCTCAGCGGCAGGCCTCGCTGCTATTTTTGTGCCTTTTATGCATAAGGATCGCCAGCAGGCGCTCAATGCTGACCATCTGGTTGCCAACGGTGCAGCCTGATGATTGAACAGCAAGACTTAACGGCGGCCTGCCTGGCTGAACAGGTAAACGGGCTGGATCGCAACGCGCTGCTGATGATGGCAATGAAGGCCAGGCAGCAGGCAATCACAGACGCGGATGAACGTGTTGCTGACGCGATTAAAGCGGTAGCGAACTAAAACTGGTTGGAATGTAGTAATGGGTAAACTCGACAGTCAACAGCTCGCCAAGATACGCACCATGGTGCCGGAAATGCGCCGGGTTGAACGTATTCACTTTGTCGGCATCGGTGGTGCCGGCATGAGCGGTATTGCCGAAGTGCTGGTCAACGAAGGTACAAGGTCAGCGGTTCTGACCTGGGTGAAAATGCGGTAACCGAGCGCCTGGCTGCCAAAGGTGCCTCTATCTTTATCGGCCATGCGCCGGAAAACGTCGCCGGTGCCAGCGTAGTGGTTGTTTCCACAGCCATCAAAGCAGACAACCCGGAGTTGCTTGCTGCGCAGGAAATGCGAGTCCCCGTTGTCCGCCGGGCAGAAATGCTGGCCGAACTGATGCGCTACCGTCACGGTATTGCCGTTGCCGGTACCCACGGTAAAACAACAACGACCGCCCTGATTACCCAGATTTACTCTGAAGCTGGACTGGATCCGACCTTTGTAAACGGTGGCCTGGTGAAAAGTGCCGGTACCAATGCACGCCTTGGCTGCAGCCGTTTCTTTATTGCTGAAGCGGATGAAAGTGATGCGTCTTTCCTGCATCTCCAGCCAATGGTGAGTGTGGTGACGAATATCGAAGCCGACCACATGGACACCTACCAGGGTGATTTTGAAATCCTGAAGCAGACCTTTGTCGATTTCCTGCACAACCTGCCGTTTTATGGCCTGGCTGTGATGTGTGTAGACGATCCTGTGGTGCGTGAGCTGTTGCCGCGAATCGGACGCCAGATTATTACTTACGGTTTTTCTGAAGATGCGGATGTTCGTATTTCAAATTACCGCCAGGAAGGACAACGTGGCCTGTTTACTGTTCACCGCAAAGACAAGCCGGCGCTGGATATTGAACTGAATATCCCCGGTCGTCACAACGCACTCAACGCGTCAGCCGCGATTGCCGTTGCCTCAGAAGAGCATGTCGATGACGCTGCAATTCTGTCTGCCCTCGCAAGCTTTGAAGGCACGGGTCGCCGCTTTGACCAGCTCGGTGTGTTTAACATTGACGATGGCGATGTGATGCTGGTGGACGATTACGGTCATCACCCGAGTGAAGTGGATGTGACCATCCAGGCAGCTCGCGCCGGATGGCCGGATCGCCGTCTGGTGATGGTATTCCAGCCACACCGCTATAGCCGGACCCGGGATCTCTATGATGATTTTGCCCATGTGCTCGAACAGGTGGACGTGTTGCTGATGCTGGATGTGTACGCCGCCGGTGAAGCACCGATTGCCGGGGCGGACAGCCGCAGCCTGTGCCGCACCATTCGCGGCCGCGGAAAGCTGGATCCGATTTTTGTTCCAGAGCCCGAAGCATTGCCTGCTGCACTGGCCAATGTGGTTCAAGCGGGAGATTTGGTGCTGGCGCAGGGCGCCGGTGACATCAGCAAGCTGGCTCGGAACTTAGCTAAGACAGAATTGGACCGTGAGGCACTGGCTGCACTGTCCTGATTTTTGTTCAATCCCCTGGCGACAGGGGACGAAAAACAGTGTGTAATGGTGGAAATTTAATCGTTTTCGTCATTTTATGGAATCTTAACCGCTCAATCGGTGATTGAGCACTTACATTGGGGGTAGACCACGCTATAATCGCTCAACTTTGCTTGAGAGAAATGAGCGGGTCATTGCTGAAAACATAGGGCGTTAGCAGCACAACATGACAGAAATGACTGCTGAACAATCAGAAATGCCATCCTCGTGTGCCTGGACACACTGGGGTGGTTTGGTGTTTCTGGTTGTCGTACTGGTGGCCGTTTTCTGGGGTATCAGCAGCACGCTTTCGTGGATGACAGATGGCCAGAGAATGCCCCTCTCCCAACTGGTGGTTGAAGGCCAGCACAAACATGTGTCTTCAACCGAAGTGCGGGATGCCGTATTAAGGCTCGCCCCGTTGGGAAGTTTTATGACCCAGGACGTCAATGCTGTCCAACATGCTGTGGAGCAGCTCCCCTGGGTAAAGCAGGTGTCGGTGAGGAAACAATGGCCGGATCTGCTCAAGGTGTTTATCACCGAATTTAAACCGGCTGCGATTTGGAATGATTATGCGCTGGTTGACCCCGACGCCGAGGTGTTCCCGGCGAATGTCTCTGATGTTCAAAAGCCCATGGTGAAGCTCTACGGGCCGAAGGGGACAGAAAAAGAAGTGATGGATGCCTGGCAGGATGCAGAAAACATCCTCAAACCATACGGTATAGAGGTTGCAAGCCTGGCATTAAATACCCGCCGATCCTGGAAGCTGGTAACGGCTAAAGGAACACGGATAGAACTTGGACGCGTTGACCGGGCTAACCGCCTGCACCGTCTGGGAGACCTTCTCGGGGATATTGAGGCAAAAGGACGGCCGATTGAATACATTGATTTACGTTATGACACCGGTGCTGCCGTTGGCTGGAAGCACAACCCGGAACAAGAATAAGAGATTGCGCTAATGAACAAGGCGACTGACAAATCACTGATTGTCGGATTGGATATCGGAACTTCAAAGGTTTCGGTTCTGGTCAGTGAAGTTCTGCCCGATGGTCAGATTAATGTAATCGGCCTTGGCAGCAGTCCTTCACGTGGAATGGACAAAGGTGGTGTTAACGATCTCGAATCTGTGGTCAAGTCAGTTCAGCGTGCAGTCAATGAAGCAGAGATCATGGCGGATTGCCAGATCAGTTCTGTCTACCTGTCGCTGTCAGGCAAGCATATTCACTGCCAGACAGAACGCGGCATGGGTACCATCTCTGACGAAGAGGTGACACAAGACGATGTAGACAATGTTATTCATACCGCGAAATCGGTAAAGATCAGTGACGAATACCGTGTTCTGCACGTTATTCCGCAGGAATACAAGATTGATTACCAAGAGGGGATCCGAAACCCGATTGGTTTATCCGGCGTCCGGATGGAGGCCAGCGTTCACCTGATTACCTGCCACAACGATACGGCGCGAAATATCGAAAAGGCAGTAGAGCGTTGCAACCTCAAAGTCGATCAGCTGATTTTCTCCGGGTTGTCTGCCAGCAATGCGGTTGTCACCCAGGATGAAAAAGAGCTGGGTGTGTGCGTGGTTGATATCGGCGGCGGCACCATGGACCTGGCAATCTGGACTGGTGGTGCACTGCGCCATGCGGAGGTCATTCCATACGCCGGAAACGTGATCACCAGCGATATCGCGTATGCCTTCGGCACACCGCTGAGTGATGCAGAAGAAATCAAAGTTAAATACGGCTGTGCGCTGAGCGAAATGGTCAGCAAAGATGCCAAAGTAAACGTGCCTAGTGTCGGAGGTCGTCCTTCAAGGACGCTGCAACGCCAGACACTGGCAGAGGTCATTGAGCCTCGCTGTACCGAGCTTATGGGCCTGGTAAATCAAAAAATTCTCGGTGTGCAGGCAAAACTGCGCCAGGAAGGAATAAAGCACCATCTTGCCGCTGGCATTGTGATTACCGGTGGGGCATCACAAATGCACGGTTTGGTAGAGTGCGCGGAACGGGTGGTACAGAACCAGGTACGGGTTGGGCAGCCAATCGGTGTGACTGGTCTGACGGATTATGTCCAGGCCCCTTATTACGCAACAGCAGTTGGACTGCTGCAGTATGGCAGGGACAACATTTTAGCGGAAAATCATGAACCTGAGCAGAAACGCACTGTCTCAAGTGTATTCAGTAAGCTCAGTAGTTGGATTAAGAAAGAATTTTAAACCTGATGCGAACAGGAACTACGGAGAGAACTTATGTTTGAACCGATCATGGAAATGTCTGACGATGCAGTCATTAAGGTCATTGGTGTAGGTGGCGGCGGCGGTAACGCTGTTGAGCATATGGTGCGCGAGTCAATTGAGGGTGTTGATTTCATCACCGTCAACACAGACGCCCAAGCGCTGCGTAAAACCAGTGTCAGCACTGTGATCCAAATTGGTGCAGGTATCACGAAAGGTCTGGGTGCGGGTGCAAACCCACAGGTTGGCCGTGAAGCTGCGAACGAAGATCGAGATGCCATTAAAGCTGAGCTCGAAGGTGCCGATATGGTATTTATCGCAGCCGGAATGGGTGGCGGTACAGGTACAGGTGCGGCACCTATCATTGCTGAAGTAGCAAAAGAGCTGGGTATTTTGACCGTAGCGGTTGTTACCAAGCCATTCAGCTTTGAAGGTAAGAAACGTTTGGCGTTTGCTGAGCAGGGTATCGAAGAGCTTTCCAAGCACGTCGATTCACTGATCACCATTCCTAACGAAAAGCTTCTGAAAGTACTGGGTCGTGGTATCACCCTTCTTGATGCCTTTGCCAAGGCCAATGATGTACTTCGGAACGCGGTTCAGGGTATCGCTGAGCTGATTACACGCCCTGGTCACATCAACGTGGACTTTGCAGACGTACGTACCGTGATGTCTGAAATGGGTCACGCGATGATGGGCAGCGGTGTTGCAACCGGTGAAGACCGTGCAGAAGAAGCAGCCGAAATGGCGATTTCCAGCCCGCTGCTGGAAGATATCGACCTGGCGGGTGCGCGCGGTGTCCTGGTTAACATCACAGCCGGCTTCGACATGCGTCTGGACGAGTTTGAAACTGTCGGTAACACTGTTAAGGCCTTTGCGTCTGACAATGCAACCGTGGTTATCGGCACATCACTCGACCCAGAAATGCAGGATGAGCTGCGTGTTACTGTTGTTGCGACCGGTATTGGTCACGAGCGCAAACCGGAAATTACACTGGTAAAGAGTAACAAACCAGTGGAAAAACCGGCTCAGCCAATGCAACAGGCACAGCCTTTGCAAGAACGTGAACAAGGACAAAATGTTGCCGCTTCTGTGACTAACCGTGAACCGGTTAGCCAGCCTCAGCAGGCGAGCAATGTGGCTCCTAAACCACAGGCAGAGCACGATTATCTGGATATCCCTGCGTTTTTGCGTAAGCAGGCAGATTAATACAGGCACTGCTTGGTTTGTGACCAACAGCGTGGTAGACTGCGCGATGTCTTTGTGTGACAGCGTAATGGTTGATGTTGCACGCAAAACTAGAAATTCAGTTGAGATGAGCAGATGATGAGACAACGTACACTAAAAAGTATCGTCAAAACGACAGGCGTAGGTTTGCACTCAGGTCGCAAAGTTACCTTGACGTTACGTCCTGCTGCCGCAAATACAGGTGTTATCTATCGCCGTACTGACCTGGAGCCAGCAGTGGATTTTCCTGCCGATCCGGCAAACGTGCGAGACACCATGCTGTGTACTGCGCTGGTTAATGACGCCGGCGTACGTATTTCAACTGTTGAGCACTTGAATGCTGCGCTCGCCGGTATGGGTATCGACAACGTAATTATCGAAGTAGATGCCCCTGAAATTCCTATTATGGATGGCAGTGCCAGTCCGTTTATCTACTTGCTTCAGTCTGCAGGCATTGAGACGCTGGGCGCACCAAAGCGTTTCGTCCGTATCAAGAAACCTGTTCGCATCGAAGACGGAGATAAGTGGGCGGAGCTGGTACCTTTTGAAGGCTTCCGTCTGGATTTCAAGATTGACTTCAATCACCCGGCGATTGACGGTGAAGACCAGCACATGCTGATGGACTTCTCCAGCCAGTCATTTATCAAGCAGATTAGCCGTGCGCGTACCTTTGGCTTTATGCGTGATATCGAATACCTCCAGTCACAAAACCTGTGTCTGGGTGGCAGCTTTGATTGCGCTATCGTTTTGGATGATTACCGTATCCTGAACGAAGATGGCCTGCGTTTTGACAAGGAGTTTGTTAAGCACAAGGTACTGGACGCTATCGGCGATCTCTACATGTGTGGCCACAACATCATCGGTGAATTCCGCGCTCACAAGTCAGGCCATGCCCTGAATAACCAGCTTCTGCGTGCAGTGCTGGCTGATCAGGAAGCCTGGGAGTGGGCAACGTACGAAGATGAGCGTACCCCTGTTGCTTTTGCCCAACCGGGTATGGTGCTCGCTTAAGCCTTACGCGGTTACATTGCTCAATGAAATGAGAAGCCATCGGTTGAACCGATGGCTTTTGTTTTTTCGGGTGAATCTGGCCTGTCTTATCCCGGTACCTAGATACCGTTCTTTCTCTTCGCTAACGCTGCTATCGCCTCTAGCCGTTCTTTCACCTTGTCCGGCGCATTTTCTGCCACCATCTTAAGATAAGCTGCGGCTGTGTCGCTTATCTGTCTTGGGTTAGCCTGCTTTTCTTCTCTGGCTATGGGTTTGGCAACGGATGGGTTTACTTTAACCTCAATGCTCATCAGGCTTGGCAGAGGACCGGCGCGCAGGGCTGAGATCAAATTGATCCTTTCAAAGTTCAGACGCATTCCCCACGATGGGGATTCAGCTTCGATCACCAGGATCCCATCCCGGAAGTTGGCGATCCGGCAATGGTTTGCCGCATCACCGGGAAGGCAGCCATGCAATGCTTTGTTCAATCTGGAGATCGCCATTGCGCGCTGTTGGATCTGCTGTGGCAATCCGCCTGTGATGAGTTTGTCGGTTGATTCGGGTTTATGGTTACGCATTTTATTTCCCCATTCCCGGAGACTTATCCCGGCACTGCCTGAAGTTGCTTAAAAAGAAACCTGAAAAATTAAAAAAGTTTGGTGCTTCGCCCATGTTTGTTCTCGAACATAGGCTTAAGACCTAATTTCCCTTATTATAGGGCGTCAAATTCTAAAGGCATGCGGATAAATACATGCCTTCTTTAAAAAAGTCTGCCTGAAACCTTGAAATCAGCAGCATTCGACATCAGTTCTTGGGTAATCGTCGCTGCAAGGTTTTGGTAAAGGCAGCCAAATGATGTCAGACAGGGAGTGTTTTGGTGCGCTCAAACCTCTGAATGACCGGATAGACGGTAACCACCGAGAATTTATTAGGGCGCCCTCCGCGCACATCGCGAACATTTAAGAGAAACGGCAACGCCATGTTAGCAAAACTACTGACCAAAGTTATCGGAAGTCGTAACGACCGTACCCTGCGTCGTCTGCGCAAAGTTGTAGATCAAATTAACAAGCTCGAGCCACAGTTTGAATCACTCCAGGATGAAGAGCTGAAAGCCAAGACCGCGGAATTCCGTGAGCGTCTGGAAAAGGGTGAAAGTCTGGAGTCTCTGATTCCAGAAGCCTTTGCTACCGTGCGTGAAGCTTCGAAGCGTGTGTATGGTATGCGCCACTTCGACGTGCAGATGATTGGTGGCATGGTACTTAACCACTGCCAGATCGCTGAGATGCGTACCGGTGAGGGTAAAACCCTGACCGCAACCCTTCCTGCTTACCTTAATGCCCTGACCGGCCGCAGCGTTCACGTAGTCACAGTGAACGACTACCTTGCCCGCCGAGATGCCGAAACCAACCGTCCGCTGTTTGAATTCCTCGGCATGACTGTAGGTGTCAACGTGCCGGGTATGCAGACGCCAGAGAAGAAAGAATCCTACGCGGCTGACATCCTTTACGGAACCAACAACGAATTCGGCTTTGACTACCTGCGCGACAATATGGCATTTCGCAAGGAAGACCGTGTACAGCGCGACCGCTTCTTTGCCATCGTGGATGAGGTGGACTCCATCCTTATCGATGAAGCCCGTACCCCGCTGATTATCTCCGGCCCGGCTGAAGACAGCTCAGAGCTCTACACACGCATCAATGCCCTGATCCCTCAGCTGATTAAGCAAGATCAGGAAGACTCTGAAGAGTACCGTGGTGAAGGCCACTACACCGTTGATGAGAAATCCAAGCAGGTTCACCTGACCGAAAACGGCCAGGAGTTTGTGGAAGAACTGCTTAAGAAGAATGGCCTGATGGCGGAGGAAGATACCCTTTACTCACCGGCCAATATTTCGCTGCTGCATCACGTAAACGCGGCTCTGCGCGCCCATGTGCTGTTTGAGCGCAACGTGGATTACATCGTGAAGGATGATGAAGTTATCATCGTTGACGAACATACCGGCCGTACCATGCCGGGCCGCCGCTGGTCTGAAGGTCTGCACCAGGCTGTTGAAGCCAAAGAAGGTGTGAAGATCCAGAATGAAAACCAGACGCTGGCATCCATCACTTTCCAGAATTACTTCCGCCTGTACGACAAGCTGTCCGGCATGACAGGTACTGCGGATACGGAAGCGTTCGAATTCCAGAGCATTTACGGCCTGGATACCGTGGTTATTCCAACCAACAAACCTATGGTTCGTAACGACCTTGCTGACCAGGTTTACATGACCGAGCGCGAGAAATTCGTCGCAATTATCGAAGATATCAAAGCCCGCTCTGCAGCCGGTCAGCCGGTACTGGTTGGTACGGTATCTATCGAGAAATCAGAACTGCTTTCCCGCGAGCTGAAAAAAGCCGGCATCAAGCACAACGTACTGAACGCCAAGTTCCACTCCCATGAAGCGGATATCGTTGCCCAGGCCGGTGCGCCGGGGGCGGTTACCATTGCCACCAACATGGCAGGCCGTGGTACCGATATTATCCTGGGTGGTAACTGGCAGGTTGAAGTTGCTGCGCTGGAAAACGCGACTGACGACCAGATCGCCAAGATCAAGGCCAAATGGAAAGAAGCGCACGACAAGGTACTTGAAGCCGGCGGCCTGCACATTGTAGGTACCGAGCGTCACGAATCACGCCGTATCGACAACCAGCTCCGTGGCCGTTCCGGCCGTCAGGGTGACCCGGGTTCAACCCGTTTCTACCTGTCTATGGAAGATGCCCTGATGCGTATCTTCGCATCGGACAAGGTCACCAATATGATGAAAAAGCTGGGTATGGAAGAAGGCGAAGCCATTGAACACCCATGGGTGAACAAGGCTATCGAAAATGCCCAGCGCAAGGTAGAAGGCCGTAACTTCGATATCCGTAAGCAATTGCTGGAATTCGATGACGTTGCCAATGACCAGCGTAAAGTGGTGTATGAACTGCGCGATGAGCTGATGGAAACGGACGATATCAGCGAGATGATTGCCCAGAACCGCGGTGACGTGGTTGAAGCGGTTATCAACGAATACATTCCGCCTCAATCGCTGGAAGAGATGTGGGATATCCCAGGTCTGGAAAGCCGACTGCAGGCTGATTTCGATGTCGAACTGCCGGTCAAACACTGGCTCGATACCGAAGACAAGCTTTACGAAGAAGAGCTGCGTGAGCGAATCCTTGATGAAATCACCAAGGTTTACACCAACAAGGAAGAGCTTGTCGGTGCCCCGGTTCTGCGCAACTTCGAAAAAGCGGTGATGTTGCAGACACTCGATACCCTGTGGAAAGAGCACCTGGCTGCGATGGATCACCTGCGTCAGGGTATTCACCTGCGCGGCTATGCCAGAAGAACCCTAAGCAGGAATACAAGCGCGAGTCGTTTGAACTGTTCCAGGAACTGCTGGAGTCCCTGAAGTCAGATGTGGTTCTCACGCTGAGCAAGGTACGTGTGCAGCAACCTGAAGAAGTGGACGAGATGGAAGAGCGTCGACGCCAGCAGGCAGAAGAGATTGCCCGTCACCAGCAGACTCAGCATGCTAAGGCCGACAACCAACTGTCTGACGGCAGTGAGGAAGAAGCTGGTACCTTTGTCCGTGAAGAGCGTAAGGTTGGTCGTAATGAGCATGCCCTTGCGGTTCAGGTAAGAAATATAAGCAGTGTCATGGCCGTCTGAGCTAAACATTGCTAGAGTACTTACGAGTACAGATGAAAAGGCCGCGACAGCGGCCTTTTTTACGCCCTGATTATCCGGGGATGACGTATCGGAGATATCCATGGAAAAGAAACGTGTCGCCATTGCAGCAGGCATCATACTGAACCCGGAAGGCAGTGCAGTCTTTATCACCAGACGCGCAGCGAAGGCTCACCAGGGCGGCTTCTGGGAGTTTCCCGGCGGTAAGGTTGAGGGTGATGAGTTGCCTGACCAGGCTGTTATCCGGGAACTGGGTGAAGAAGTGGGTATCAGTGTAAACACTGTTGAGCCATTTCTTTCACTCAAACACGACTATCCAGATAAGAAGCTCTCGTTTGATTTTTTCCTGGTACGGGATTTTACCGGTGAGCCATTTGGCCGCGAAGGCCAGCCGGGTCAGTGGGTGAAGCTGAGTGAACTCAGTCACTATGACTTTCCGGCTGCAAACAGTGTGGTGCTGGAGAAAATGGAAAGGGAGTTGGGGAAAAACGAGCAGTAAGAGAATATACCCAAGCCTCCTCAAGATGCAGTTTTCAGCGAGAGTTGATTGGTTGTCAGTCAAGGCGCTGTTTTGACGATCTAGTGGCGCTAAATCAAAACACAGCAACGCAGAATGAGAGCCAATCAAACTCGCCCTTCGGGAGTGTTTCAGTGCGTCCACTTCTGTGTCAAATACCTTTGAAAGGGAACAGCCATTCCTTCAGGTATTTTCCTTGAATTGAACGCACTGAAATCACTCTGAATGACGCACCTTGAGGGGGGTTGGGTATAGAAGTTAAGTGGCGAGATAAGAGACTGCAATCTGTTGATTTTTTTTGGCCTGTTAACGAGTAGCTATAAGCAAACTCGATTCTCTATACTCACCACTCACGGCTAGTTTTAGTAATTCTCGTCTTCTGACCAGCCGTCGGCATCAGACATATCCGGTGCACCCGGGATGGTTTTCTCTTCATTAGCCCATTCGCCCAGATCAATCAGCTGGCAACGTTTGCAGCAAAACGGGCGGAAAGGGCTGGCGTCACTCCAGACTACGTTTCCACCGCAAGTTGGACATTTCACGATAGCTGGCTGGACGTTGTTGTTGTCACTCATGGTATTTCCTCAGCAAACTGCAACACGGAAAGGCAGGTTTTCAGGGATTTCCTTGCCTTCCGTAAAAGGTATAAATCGAATAGCGAACCGGCTTCTGTGGCCGGATATCAAGGGGTATACGCCGTATTCAGCTGACAGACCAAGGCGTATCAGGCTGCCGTTTTCACTGTCCTGTTGGTAAAAGCCGTTACGGGCAGTCTGTGTCTGGAAAGGGCTGCTTTCCCGTTGGATACGGAGCCACAGGGACAGGGCTTTTTGCAGGCTGGTCAAAGGTGACAGCCAGCGGGATATATCGGCCTGTTGCTGCTCTGCCGGGCAATGAAGCCAATGGTGCAGGCTGGGTACATCGAAACTGCAACTGCCGCCGGGCAGGGAGAAGCGTTGCCGTATTCCCGACAGGAATTTATCTTCCCGCAGGTGCTGACCAAGCCGGGGAGAGGCGAGTATGCCTTATGACAGGCATCCAGCTCTGCCAGAATCTGTTTGAGCATCGCCTGGTCAACATGGGGAATGTCCATCAGGCTGCGAAGTCGCTGGCGCTGTTTATCCAGATCCTTTGCCAGATCTGCCTTGACCTGTACCTGCTCGAGGATCTCCTGAAGGTCAAACAGACCACGGAACAGAGAGATGTAAGGCATTTCTGCCTGGTTTCGCGCCACTGTTACCTGGTTTAAAAGCGCATCTAACCGCAGGTAAACCCGGGCCTGTTCATTCAGGGGATGTTCGTAGACGATATCGGTCATGTGGCCTGGCCTGAAGCTGCCAGCGCCAGATAGGTTCTGTGCAGGTCAGCTACTTTGTTGTGAAGTTGTTCGGGATAGTGATCATTTTCGATAATATCATCCGCCACGGCAAGCCGTTCTTCCCTTGTCGCCTGCGCTGAAAGGATATTTTTTACCTGTGTCTCACTCACCTTGTCCCGTGAGACAGTGCGGGCTATTTGAGTGTTTTCAGACACATCCACCACCAAAACCCGGTCGGCCATATATTGCAGCTTATTTTCGACCAGAAGCGGCACAATCAGCAGGCAATATGGGGAAGATGCTTCCCGACACTGACGCATCATCTCTTCGCGGATCATCGGATGAAGCAGGCCGTTGAGCCAGTTTTTGTCTTCCGGGTGATTGAAAATATGTTCTCTGAGCTTTGCCCGATCGAGATCTCCGGAAGGCAATAGTATTCCGTCACCGAATTTTTCCTGGATTGCATTCAGCCCCGGGCTTCCTGGTTCCACGACCTCTCGTGCGATGACATCTGCGTCAATGAGGTCGATACCATGCTCGGCAAACAGGTTGGCAACCGTGGTTTTTCCGCTGCCGATACCGCCGGTAATGGCGACTACATAGGCCATATCACACTCCGAGATAAACCGTTAAATACCAGTGGATGATTTTATCGCCCCAAAGCAGGCAAACCCAACCGGCAATTGCCAGGTACGGGCCAAAAGCAAAAGGCTGGCTGGTGGATTGCCCGGCTCGGCGGAGCTGGATAATGCCAAATATGGCCCCGGTCAGGGAGGCGAGCAGGATAAGAAGAGGAAGGGACTGCCAGCCAAGCCATGCCCCGAGTGCGGCTAACAGCTTAAAGTCGCCGTATCCCATGCCGTCTTTGCCTGTCAGTAACTTAAAGGCCCAGAACACGCTCCAGAGAGAAAGGTAGCCCGCCATTGCACCAACCACGGAATCACTGAGGGATACCGGGGAAATACCAAATACTGACACCGCAATGCCCGCCCAGAGCAGCGGCAGGGTGATGCTGTCCGGCAGGAGCTGGGTGTCTGCATCAATAAATGTCAGAGCAATCAGGGTCCAGCTCGCAGCCATCACAGCAAGGCTCCAGCCGGAAGGGGGAAGCATGAGCGCAACCGCAAGACTGACAAGGCCGGTCAGGGTTTCCACTGCCGGGTAGCGGAAACTGATGGGGGTTTTGCAGTGGCGACACTTCCCGCCAAGAAGCAGCCAGCTGATAACCGGAATATTGTCCCGGGCTTCAACCTGGGTATGGCAATGGCCGCAACGAGAGCGGGGAACAGAGAGGTTGAAGGTTTCCTCAGAAACGGTGAGGTTAGCGTCAGGAAAGCACTCTGCACATTCCCGCTTCCAGCTTCGTTCCATCATCACCGGCAGGCGATAAATCACCACATTGAGGAAACTGCCGACGATAAGGCCAAAAACAGTCGCGGCGGTGTAATACAGCCAGGGCTGTACGGTCAGCAGGCTAATCAGTGAATCCATTAAAACATCCTGATTGTGGCGGGATCGCCTTGATAAAGTTCAACGCTCTACTTTAAACGGGCAGGGGTAAACCGGCAATCTAGAAGGTGATTTTTGCCGGGTTTCAGGACGTGTTTATCATCTTGTTACAGCCAAAAGAAAAACACGCCCTTGTGACGTTACCCTACTACGCTCATAAGGTTGAAGATCGGAAGGTACATGGCCACCACGATACTGCCGATAAGGCGCCCAGTATCAGGATGATCATGGGTTCAATAATCTGACCGAGGTTATCAACGGTATTGTCCACATCTGCTTCATAGATGGTTGCCAGCCGGTTCAGCATATCGTCCAGCGAACCGGATTCCTCGCCAATCATCACCATCTCAAGCACCATTTCCGGGAATATACCGGACTGGCGCATCGCAAGGTAAAGCGGGGAGCCGGCGGCCGTGTGCATGTGTACCTCTTCCATCCCCTGTTTGAAGTGCAGGTTATTGGCAGATTGTGACGCTGACAGTAACCCGCTGAGAATCGGAATACCGGAACTGAACGTTGTTGCCAGCGTTCGGCTGATCCGGGCTATGGCCGCCTTGCCAAGGATGGGGCCGAAAACCGGAATTTTCAGCATTGTCCGGCAGGATTTCAGCTGCAAACTTTCACTGCGCTTTTTGGCCTGCTTATAGGTAAAGATAAACGCGATAATTCCGAGAAGAAGATACAGACCGTGCTGTTGAATCAGGTTGGAAAGGTCGACAATTTTCTGGGTGAACCACGGCAAGTCAGTGTTAAACGAACGGAAAATGGCATCAAACTGCGGGATAACAAACAGCAGCATGCCGACGGTAACGCCAATGGCGACCGTGCTGACTATGCCCGGGTAAATCATGCTTTCACCACCTTCTTTCTGAGCGCTTCAGTTTTTTCCCGGTACTGGGTAATACGCTTAAATACTTCCGCAAGGTGACCGGTCTGTTCACCTACCGCAACCAGGTCACAATAAAAAGTGTCAAAAAGCGGGGAGGCCGTTTTCAGCGCCTGGGAAAGTGGTGTGCCGGACTCAATCTTACTGCAAACCTGCGTCAGAATGGCCCGAAGTTCACCCTGCTGCGTCCCATCCCGGATCATCTTGATCGACTGTATCAGCGGAACGCCGGCATCGAGCATTGTCGAAAGCTGGCGGCTGAGCATAGTGATATGAGCGGGTTTAGCCCGGTTGCGAAGCATGGTGGTGGCTGAGGGCTTACGGGCTTTGAATTTGGTCGTACGGATCTTCAGTTTACTGATATGGGCCCGGACTTCAGACTCGCTTAATGCCAGCATGTCACCGGCACATTTTTTCCCGTCCGGGGCGATACCTTTCCAGAAGAAGTGTTTTAATTCATTGTGGTTTTTCACCGTCATTCCCTCGAAAACAAGCCGGGTTAACGCAACTGGATGACCCGCTGAACCTCATCAAGGCTTGTGATGCCTTCGCATACCGCCCGGATCCCGGATTTCGACAATGTATGCATACCTTCTTTGATCGCCTGGTGCTCAAGCTCCATGGCATTGGCACTGTGCAGGATCACCTCTGATAAAGCCGGCGTCATAGGCATCAGCTCATAAATACCCAACCGGCCAAGGTAGCCGTTGTTGCAGTGGTCGCAGCCGTCGTGGTTGGCGCGGTAAATGGTTTGCTGGGTCAGCTCCGCGAACCTTTTTGACAGGAACAGGTAGTTTTCACCGGACAGATCTTCCGGCTGCCGGCAGTGTTTGCAAAGCCGCCTTGTCAGGCGCTGGGCGATAATAAGGCTGAGTGAAGACGCCAGGTTGTAGCCGGGGACCCCCATATTAGCGAGGCGTACAATGGTTTCCGCCGCAGAGTTGGTATGCAAGGTGGAAAGCACCAAGTGGCCAGTCTGGGCAGCCTTGATAGCAATTTCGGCGGTTTCCAGATCCCGGATCTCGCCAACCATCACTACATCCGGATCCTGACGCAGGAATGAACGAAGTGCGGCGGCAAAATCCAGCCCGATTTCCCGGTTGACGTTAACCTGGTTAATACCGGGAAGGTTGATTTCCACCGGATCTTCCGCGGTGGAAATGTTTTTCTCCGGCTGGTTAAGGTAGCGAAGCCCGCTGTACAGGGAGACCGTTTTGCCGCTCCCGGTCGGGCCGGTGACCAGAATCATCCTTGGGGTTTGTTCAGGGCATTGAGGTAACTGCACTCCTGGCCTTTGGTGTAACCGAGCTGGCTGATCTCCAGTTTGACATTCCCGCTGTCGAGAAGGCGCAGGACGATCTTCTCACCCCAGAGTGTCGGCAGGCTGGAAACCCGCATATCGATGGAAACCCCAGCGCCGATATCCAGTTTCATCCGGCCATCCTGCGGCAGGCGGCGCTCGGCGATATTCAGCCCGGCAAGGATCTTAAGCCGGGTTGCCAGGCGGCGGGAAACCCCCAGAGGCGGTTCACTGTAAATCTGCAGAATGCCGTCAAGCCGGAAGCGGATCCGGTAGCTGTGCTCGTAGGGTTCGAAGTGAATATCAGATGCCTGTTTACGGGTGGCATCTATCAGCACTTGGTAGATATAACGGCTGACCGGCGCATCGTCGTTAAGCTCTGCAACGCCGCTGTTGCTGTCATCAAGGTTTTCCAGCATCGCCAGCTCATCTTCGCTGACACTGACGCTGCGGCTCTCCCCGCTGATACGTTTGCCGTAAAGCCGGCGGATTGCCCCCTCAATCTGGCCGATTTCCAGCAATACCGGGATAACCTGGTAGCCGGTGGCAAAGCGGAACTCGTCCTGGGTATCAAGCCGGGTAGGGTCACAGATGCCGAGAAACAGCTGGTTGTCCTGAATCGCCAGGGGGACAACCTGATGGGAGAGCACCATTTCCTTAAAGCCAAGGTTTTGGCTGGTGGCTTCCCAGGGGTAGCTTCCAGACGTTCAACCGGATCACCGAAGACTGAGAGATCTGCTCTGCCAGTATTTGGCCGGAAGAAATACCTAAAGCGACCAATGCCGAGGGTACATTGCTGCCCTCGGCACTGATTTTGTTACGAATCTCTTGCTCCTGCGCCGGGGTAATAAATTCCGCCTGGCGCAGGACAGCAGCAAGGTTTGTATTCATTCAGTTTAAAGAGCAATGCAGTTTTTCGGACGAATTGACTCTTTAACTGCAGTGGAAATTTTGCACTGCCATACTCCATCTGTACTGCGCACAATCTGGAGTTGGTTACCGGTTAAACCGGTATCCGTGTCAAAACTAACGGCTAATATACCTCCTGTATCAGCAGGGGTGTTAGGGGTTACAGTAACGGTATCATTAGTCGCGAGTGAAAATTTGGGGTCATCAATCGCTGCAGCATTTGTTGGGAATTTTCCATTAGTCGCTATGTAATCTTCTGCATTTACTTTGAGTGCGTTCAACGTGGCTAATGCAGCCCCAGCTTCTGACTTTTTAACATAGTTTGATACTGTGGAATCGCGATTGAGGTTAATACGCCAATTACCGCCACCACAATCATCAGCTCTATCAAGCTGAAACCTTGTTGCTTTTTCATTTATCTCTCCGTTAATAAATTGCAGTAGTCATACTGTGATGACTAATTTACCCCCGGAAACTGACTTGGATAGTAGGCAGATTGGCGTGCTTCGAGTTGCGCCACAAAATTGACGCTAACTGTCTGGTGAGACTTATAAAATTTAGAAGTGGGTCGAGAAATGTTTTGAGGTAAATGTCAGGCAGGCAAGGGGATTGCCTGCCCGGAAAAATCAGTTAAAGCGCATGGAAAGATCCATCGCCCGGATATGTTTGGTCAGGGCGCCGACGGAAATAAAATCCACCCCGGTTTCTGCAAAGGCTCGGATGGTTTTATGGGTCACATTGCCGGAGACTTCCAGTGCCACCCGGCCTTGGTTAATCAGCACCGCATCACGCATCATGCCAGTGGTGAAGTTATCCAGCATCACAATGTCGGCACCGGCATTGATGGCCAGTTGCAGCTCATCAAGGCTTTCCACTTCAATTTCAATCGGCTTGTTCGGGTTGAGTTCCTGGGCCTTGCTGATCACCGCTTCAATCCCGCCACAGGCGATAATGTGGTTTTCCTTAATCAGGTAGGCGTCAAACACCCCGATTCGGTGGTTGTGACCGCCACCGCAGGTTACGGCATATTTCAGGGCGCTGCGAAGACCGGGGATGGTCTTGCGGGTATCGAGCAATCGGGTCTGGGTTCCTTCCAGCTCTTTGGCGTAAGTAGCCACTACCGTGGCGCAGCCGGAAAGGGTCTGGACAAAATTCATCGCATTGCGCTCCCCGGTCAGGAGCAACCGAGCCGGACCGGTCAGTTTGCAAAGTACCTGGTTCGGTGTGACGGTATCGCCGTCTTCCACTTGCCACTCCAGCGTCACGCTGCCACCGAGCTGGCGGAATACTTCGTCAGCAAAAGCCTTGCCGCAGAATACGCCGTCTTCCCGGGTAATGAGCGTCGCTTCGCTGATGCGATCTTCCGGGATCAACTGGGCCGTTACATCAAGTGACGGATCAACCATCCCGCCAAGGTCTTCACGAAGTGCGTCGGCAACGCAACGCTGTACATCAATGCTGAGCATGGCGTCGACTGCCTGCTGGCGAGCTTCCGCATTATGGAAAGAGAATTTGGCTTGGTCGGTAGTGGGTTGGCTCATGGGTTTGCAATCCATTGTGTGTCGGGTAACCTAATCTGCGCACAATGATACATACCGACCAAGATATTGCCATCATGTTTGGCGGAGGTTTGTATTTGGATCCGGTTTCTTTTCGGTTTTGTGTGCCGCCGACATCTCCTTTCCGTACGGCTTCACTTCTTATGCGTGATACAACATACTGAATGACGTGGTAACTTGTCTTTTTATCCGGGAAATAGTGTCCATGTCATCCTTCCTTGTCTCTCACGATCACTGGCTGTCTCCGGCGCGCCGCAGCCCTTCTCCACACTTTAATACCCGGCCGGACGTTAACGATATTTCCCTGTTGGTTATCCATAACATCAGCCTGCCGCCCGGGCAGTTTGGCGGCAGCTATGTGGAAGACTTTTTCCTTGGCAACCTGACTTCTACAGCGCATCCGTTTTTTGATGAGATCCGGGATGTCCAGGTGTCATCGCACCTGTTTATCCGTCGGGACGGGGAAGTGGTGCAGTTCGTTCCGTTTAACGGGCGGGCATGGCATGCAGGCCAATCGTGTTTTTGTGGCCGGGAAAACTGCAATGATTTCTCAATTGGTATTGAACTGGAAGGGACGGATACCCTGGCATACACCAACGAACAATACCGGGCATTGAAAGGTGTGACTGAAGCACTGGTAAAACGTTACCCGGCAATTACGCCTGACCGTATTACCGGACATGAGCATATTGCCCCAGGTCGGAAAACCGATCCCGGTTCAGCATTTGACTGGACACGCTATATCCAAAGTTTGAACAACGTCTAAACTCTTCCTGATATTCCTGCCATTTCGCCTCTTTTTGTAAATTTGGTCTTACCAATTATGTTGAGAGGCTATTATCTGGTCTGACTAATAAGTGTTAAATTGAGCTCGTTTCTTTGATTGAGGTCAAGTTTTTGGTGGACACTTATAAATCCATCTGGTAACGTGTAAACATAAAGTGAAATTGGTAAGACCAATTTACACCATAAGCTAAAAAGCAAAATAAAGTCAGTAAAGAACACCTATAAGTAAAGCGTCACCGTTAACGTAAAGCCACACTGAGCGCTAACGCAGCCTAACAACAAAAAAGAAGATTTCAGTCAGCACGATGGCCTATCAACGTATCAGGCAACCAAAACTTTCCGATGTGATCGAGAAAGAGCTGGAAAGCCTTATTTTGGAAGGAACACTCTCACCGGGGCAGAAGCTGCCACCGGAGCGCGAGCTTGCAGTCAAGTTCGACGTGTCCCGCCCGTCTATCCGGGAAGCCATCCAGCGACTGGAAGCAAAGAAGCTGCTTTACCGCCGTCAGGGCGGCGGCACCTTTGTCAGTGACCGTCTTTGGCAGAGTTTCTCTGAACCACTGATTGAACTGCTTGCCGACCATCCCGAATCCCAATTCGATTTACTTGAATCCCGCCATGCCCTGGAAGGGATTTCAGCCCACTACGCTGCCTTACGGGGCACCGAAGAAGATTTTCAACGTATCCGGTCATGCCATGACGAGATACAAAGACTCCAGCAAAAAGGCGACCTCGAGGCTGAAGCCCGGGCCGTCATGCAGTATCTGGTAGCCGTTACTGAAGCCGCGCATAACGTGGTTCTGCTTCATATCGTAAGAAGCCTGGCCCCCCTGCTGGAGCAAAACGTATTACAAAACTTTGAGCTGCTGTACCGCCGCAAAGATGTGGTGGAGAAAGTCAGTACGCACAGGGCGGGTATTGTAGAGGCGATTGTCTCTGGCGAACCTGAAAAGGCGCGCCAGGCATCCCATGCACACTTAGCCTACATTGAGGAAACCCTGTTGGACCTGCGCCGGGAAGAAAGCCGAAGAGAGCGATCACTGCGCCGCATCCAACAACGCAAGGATGAGCTGGAGTAACTGTTCTCACAGATTGCGGCGTTATCAGTTACGCCAGCTGCGAGAATGCCGAGTTTTGTACGAATCAATCAACGAAAGGATAGATCGCCATGTCTGAAGTCATTAACCATGACGTCGACGCACTGGAGACCCAAGAGTGGCTTGCAGCCCTTGAGTCTGTCGTTCGTGAAGAAGGTGTAGAACGTGCACAGTATCTGCTTGAGCAAGTACTTGAGCAGGCACGTCTCGACGGTGTTGATATGCCTACCGGTATCAACACTAACTACGTAAATACGATCCCGGCTACTCAGGAGCCAGCGTATCCTGGTGATACCACCCTTGAGCGCCGCATCCGTTCTATTATCCGCTGGAACGCGATCATGATCGTTCTGCGTGCTTCGAAGAAAGATCTTGAGCTGGGTGGCCACATGGCTTCATTCCAGTCCTCTGCTGCTTTCTACGAAGTATGTTTTAACCACTTCTTCCGCGCACCTAATGAGGTGGACGGCGGTGACCTGGTTTATTATCAGGGTCATATCTCCCCGGGCATCTATCTCGCGCCTTTGTTGAAGGCCGCCTGACCGAAGAACAGCTGGACAACTTCCGCCAGGAAGTCGACGGCAAGGGTATCCCTTCATACCCTCACCCTAAACTGATGCCTGAATTCTGGCAGTTCCCAACCGTATCTATGGGTCTGGGTCCAATTTCCGCTATTTATCAGGCACGTTTCCTCAAGTACCTGAGCGGCCGTGGTATGAAAGATACCACTAACCAGCGCGTATACGCTTTCCTTGGCGATGGCGAGATGGATGAGCCGGAATCACGCGGTGCAATCTCGTTCGCAGCCCGTGAAAAGCTGGATAACCTGTGCTTCCTGATCAACTGTAACCTACAGCGCCTCGACGGCCCAGTTATGGGTAACGGTAAGATCATCCAGGAGCTGGAAGGCCTGTTCAAAGGTGCTGGCTGGAACGTTATCAAGGTTGTCTGGGGCAGTGGCTGGGACAAACTGCTGGCAAAAGACAGCACCGGCAAACTGCTGCAACTGATGAACGAAACCGTAGACGGTGACTACCAGACCTTCAAGTCAAAAGACGGTGCCTACGTTCGCGAACATTTCTTCGGTAAGTACCCAGAAACTGCAGCGCTGGTTGCAGACATGACCGACGAAGAAATCTTTGCCCTGAAGCGCGGTGGCCACGAGCCGAGCAAGCTGTACGCTGCATTCAAGAACGCTCAGGAAACCAAAGACCGTCCAACCGTGATCCTGGCCAAGACCGTAAAAGGTTACGGCATGGGTGATGCAGCGGAAGGCAAGAACATCGCTCACCAGGTGAAGAAGATGGACATGACCCACGTCCAGCACCTGCGCGACCGCCTGGGCTTGCAAGACCTGGTTTCAGATGAGTCTCTGAAGTCTCTGCCTTACCTGAAACTGGAAGAAGGCAGTGCAGAATTTGAATATCTGCACGCACGCCGTAAAGCGCTGCACGGCTACACACCACAGCGCCTGCCTAAGTTCACTGAAGAGTTCGTAGCGCCTGAGCTGGATGAGTTCAAGCCTCTGCTGGAAGAGCAGAAGCGCGATATCTCTACCACCATGAGCTTTGTACGTGCTCTGAATGTTCTGCTGAAAAACAAGAACATTGGCAAGAATGTTGTACCAATCATTGCGGATGAAGCCCGTACTTTCGGTATGGAAGGCCTGTTCCGTCAGATTGGTATCTACAACCCGCACGGCCAGAACTACACCCCACAGGACCGCGATATCGTTTCTTACTATAAAGAAGCAACATCAGGCCAGGTTCTGCAGGAAGGTATCAATGAGCTGGGTGCGATGTCATCATGGGTTGCTGCTGCGACATCTTACAGCACCAACAACCTGCCAATGATTCCGTTCTACATCTACTACTCTATGTTTGGCTTCCAGCGTGTTGGCGACATGGCGTGGATGGCGGGTGACCAACAGGCTCGCGGCTTCCTGCTGGGCGCAACTGCCGGTCGTACTACCCTGAACGGTGAAGGCCTGCAACACGAAGACGGTCACAGCCATATCATGGCTGGCACTGTTCCTAACTGTGTGTCTTATGACCCAACTTTCGCTTACGAAGTTGCCGTTATCATGCAAGACGGTATCCGCCGTATGTACGGTGAGCAGGAGAATGTCTTCTATTACCTGACGCTGATGAACGAAAACTACGCAATGCCAGCGATGCCGGAAGGCGCTGAAGAGGGTATCCGTAAGGGTATCTATAAGCTGGAAAGCTATAGTGGCGACAAGAACAAAGTTCAGCTGATGAGCTCCGGCACCATCATGAACGAAGTTCGTAAAGCCGCTCAGATCCTTAGCGAAGAATACGGCATTGCATCTGACGTTTACTCTGTAACCTCGTTCAACGAACTGGCACGTGAAGGCCAGGACTGTGAGCGCTTTAACATGCTGCATCCAGAAGCTGAGCAGAAGGTTCCTTACATTGCTCAGGTTATGGGTAGTGAGCCGGCTGTTGCTGCAACTGACTACATGAAGAACTATGCCGAACAGGTTCGCGCATTTGTTCCTGCTGAGTCTTACAAAGTTCTGGGTACTGACGGCTTTGGCCGCTCAGACAGCCGTGAAAACCTGCGTCGTCACTTTGAAGTGAACGCTGGTTACGTGGTAGTTGCTGCCCTGAATGAGCTGGCAAAACGTGGTGATGTTGAGAAATCTGTTGTGGCTGAAGCCATCAAGAAATTCAACATCGACGCTGACAAGATGAACCCGCTATTTGCGTAAGAGACGAGACAATGGCAATCGAAATTTACGTACCAGATATCGGCGCTGATGAAGTTGATGTAACTGAAATCCTTGTCAGCGTGGGTGACACCGTAGAAGAAGAGCAGTCACTGATCACTGTTGAAGGTGACAAAGCTTCTATGGAAGTTCCTGCTCCACAGGCAGGCGTTGTAAAAGAAATCAAAATCGCTGAAGGCGACAAAGTGTCTACCGGCTCTTTGATCATGGTCTTCGAAGCTGCAGGTGCAGTTGAAACTGCACCTCAGCCAGCAGCTGAAGCGGCGCCTGCGCCTGCAGCAGCGCCGGCTGCGGCTGAGCTGAAAGAAGTCTTCGTACCTGATATCGGCGGTGACGAAGTAGAAGTGACCGAAATCATGGTTGCAGTCGGTGACAGCATCGAAGAAGAGCAGTCACTGATCACTGTTGAAGGTGACAAGGCTTCTATGGAAGTACCAGCACCTTTCGCCGGTGTGCTGAAAGAGATCAAAGTTGCAGCGGGCGACAAAGTGTCCACTGGTTCTCTTATCATGGTATTCGAAACAGCTGGATCTGGTGCTGCACCTGTGGCTGCGGCTCCGGTTGAAGCACCTGCTGCAGCCCCTGTCGCGGGTGGAACGAAAGAAGTTCACGTTCCGGATATCGGCGGTGATGAAGTAGAAGTGACCGAAATCATGGTGGCGGTTGGTGACAGCATTGCAGAAGAGCAGTCACTGATCACTGTAGAAGGTGACAAGGCTTCTATGGAAGTACCTGCACCATCCGCCGGTACCGTGAAAGAAATCAAAGTAGCGGCAGGCGATAAAGTGTCTACCGGCTCTCTGATTATGGTCTTTGAAGTTGCTGGTGCTCCGGCAGCAGCCGCTCCGGCTCCTGCTGCTCAACCAGCAGCTCAGGCATCTGCTCCTGCTGCATCGGCTCCACAAGCTGCTGCCCCGGCAGCAGAAGCAAAAGCCGGTGAATTCGTGGAAAACAATGAGTACGCGCATGCCTCTCCTGTTGTCCGCCGTCTGGCTCGTGAGTTTGGTGTAAACCTGGCGAAAGTTAAAGGTACCGGCCGTAAGGGACGTGTACTGAAAGAAGACGTTCAGAGTTTCGTAAAAGAGGCTCTCAAACGTCTGGAATCTGGCGCGGCTGCCGCTGCATCCGGCAAGGGTGACGGCGCTGCACTGGGTCTGCTGCCTTGGCCTAAGGTTGATTTCAGCAAGTTTGGCGAGACTGAAGTTAAACCTCTGTCTCGTATCAAGAAGATCTCTGGTGCCAACCTGCACCGCAACTGGGTAATGATTCCGCATGTTACTCAGTGGGATAACGCTGATATCACCGAGCTGGAAGCATTCCGTAAAGAACAGAATGCGATTGAAGCGAAGAAAGATTCAGGCATGAAGATCACTCCTTTGGTGTTCATCATGAAAGCCGCTGCGAAGGCCCTGGAAGCGTTCCCTTCATTCAACTCTTCTCTGTCTGAAGACGGTGAGAGCCTGATCCTGAAGAAGTACGTGAACATCGGTATCGCGGTTGATACACCAAACGGCCTGGTTGTTCCTGTTGTCCGCGACGTGAACAAGAAAGGTATCCACGAGCTGTCTAACGAGCTGGTGGAAATCTCTAAGAAGGCGCGTGCCGGTAAGCTGACTGCATCTGATATGTCTGGCGGCTGCTTCACCATCTCAAGCCTGGGTGGTCTGGGTGGTACAGCATTTACACCAATCGTAAATGCGCCGGAAGTAGGCATCCTGGGTGTATCCAAGTCTGAAATGAAGCCAGTATGGAACGGCAAGGAATTTGAACCTCGCCTGATGCTGCCTCTGTCACTGTCTTACGATCACCGAGTGATCGACGGTGCCGAAGGTGCGCGCTTCGTGACATTCCTGAATGGTGTACTGTCAGACATTCGTCGTCTGGTGCTGTAATTTATCATTCACACTTCCGCACCTTCGGGGGCGGAAGTGTTGTCCAGCTCACAGGCCAGACGTTTGGATTTTTCAGGGTATTAACAGGGCTGTAAAATCTTTGTCCTATTAGAACCAAAAAAACACAAAAAAACGTCCCGGCCTGTCAGGGATAAAAGACTACAAGAGGTCAGAATGAGTAAAGAAATTAAAGCCCAAGTTGTGGTGCTGGGTGCGGGTCCTGCGGGTTACTCTGCCGCTTTCCGTTGTGCCGACCTGGGTCTGGAAACTGTACTGGTTGAGCGCTACAGCTCGCTGGGCGGCGTATGTCTGAACGTCGGCTGTATCCCTTCTAAGGCGCTGCTGCACGTAGCCAAAGTCATTGAAGAAGCTAAAGCGCTGGCTGATCACGGTATCGTGTTTGGTGAGCCATCTACAGATATCGACAAGATTCGTCTGTGGAAAGAAAAAGTCGTTAATCAGCTGACCGGTGGTCTGGCTGGTATGGCGAAGATGCGCAAAGTGACCGTGGTTAACGGTCTTGGTAAGTTTACCGGTGCGAACTCTCTCGAAGTCGAGGGTGACGGCGAGAAGACCGTTGTAAATTTCGATAACGCAATCATCGCAGCGGGTTCACGTCCAATTGAACTGCCATTTATTCCGCATGAAGATCCACGTATCTGGGATTCAACCGATGCGCTGGAACTGAAAGAAGTACCTGAGCGTCTGCTGGTTATGGGCGGCGGTATCATCGGCCTGGAAATGGGTACTGTATACCACGCGCTGGGCTCTCAGATTGATGTGGTAGAAATGTTTGACCAGGTTATCCCTGCGGCAGACAAAGATATCGTTAAGGTCTTCACTAAGCGTATCAGCAAGAAGTTCAACCTGATGCTGGAAACCAAGGTGACTGCGGTAGAAGCCAAAGAAGATGGTATCTACGTCACCATGGAAGGCAAGAAAGCACCAGCTGAGCCTCAGCGTTATGATGCTGTTCTGGTTGCTATCGGCCGTGTACCAAACGGCAAGCGCCTGGATGCTGAAAAAGCCGGTGTTGAAGTGGATGAGCGTGGCTTTATCAATGTTGATAAGCAAATGCGCACCAACATCCCTCATATCTATGCGATCGGTGACATCGTCGGTCAGCCAATGCTGGCGCACAAAGGTGTTCACGAAGGCCACGTTGCTGCTGAGGTGATCGCTGGTAAGAAGCACTACTTCGATCCTAAAGTGATTCCTTCTATTGCTTACACTGAGCCAGAAGTAGCTTGGGTAGGTAAGACAGAGAAAGAAGCCAAGGCAGAAGGCATTAACTACGAAGTAGCGACCTTCCCGTGGGCAGCGTCAGGCCGCGCCATTGCGTCTGATTGCGCTGACGGTATGACCAAGCTGATTTTCGACAAAGAAACTCACCGCGTCATCGGTGGTGCTATCGTGGGTACTAACGGTGGTGAGCTGCTGGGCGAAATTGGTCTGGCAATTGAGATGGGCTGTGATGCAGAAGATATCGCGCTGACGATCCATGCTCACCCAACACTGCACGAGTCTGTCGGTCTGGCAGCGGAAGTGTTTGAAGGTACGGTTACAGATCTGCCAAATGCCAAGGCGAGAAAGAAGAAGTAAATAATACTTCCTCTATATAGTGATTTCTAAAAGACACCTTCGGGTGTCTTTTTTGTATTTCCCATTGGTTGGGGATAACTGGCGTTAAAGTCTTCCGGTTTTACACAGCGATCTGCTTAATAAATATACCGAGCGGATTGCTTATTAATCATGTTGTTTGTTTTGTGTTCGGTTGAGTCATTTTTTTTAAAAAACGCTTGTGGAAAAATCTTAAGTCCC
>BAXG01000043.1 GCA_001310455.1 Photobacterium sp. JCM 19050 | reverse complement strand
TTAAAGAAACCCCGCTCAATGAGCGGGGTTTTTTGCATTTAAAGCATTTCATTTCTCAACATGGTTTTCTCTGCCAAAGTTCCCGCCTTATTATTTTCCTGATTTTTGAAGTTCATCAAATGGCCTACCCCCTGCAACGGTAATTCTTTTGAATAACAGCCATATTTTTATCCCGGTTATCACTTCCACAATGTCAGTTCACTGGTGTTTTTTTAGATGTAATCCCTTTGTCATTAAAGAAAAAAGGTTATATCTACCAAAGGGGCGCACTTTAGTTATCACTGATGGATTTTTGTTTTATCGATAGTCATTTTTTTAGGGAATAGTATTTTTATTTATTTTTGTACCTTTCTTTAACCTGTTGATTTTTAAAGATTGGAATCGATTACCTTGATGTGTCTGTGACCGTGATGTATCAGTGAACTAGGATGTTTTTTGAATAGTTATGCGGCGCATCGTATAAAAATCAGTCAATAGTGTGGCAATGTTGATCTTTTGTGAAATCTTTGTCAGATTTCTATTGTGCTAATCGTGTGTAGTCCGCACGATTACTGTCTGGTTGCATGGAGGCTCCAGGGCTTAAATAAGCCAATGACTAACTGCAGCGAAATATGGAAGTTTTTTGCTGCTTATACCGGTGGTCAATTCTTTTACCGGTTACCCACCAGTCTCCGATGCGGCCTATGTACTGATCTCAATACATGGAGCCATATCATGAAACTACAATGTTGAAGCTGAGCACGGCGCTTATTGCGTCGGCGGTTGCTGCCGGGGTTCAGGCCAAAACACTGGTCTATTGCTCGGAAGGTTCACCGGAAGGCTTTAACCCGTCGCTCTACACATCAGGTACTACATTTGATGCCAGCTCTCGTCAGATCTTTAACCGCTTGGTTCAGTTTGAGCGCGGCACCACCAAAATTGTCCCTGGCTTGGCTGAGTCCTGGACAGTTTCAGACGATGGTTTGAGTTATACCTTCAAACTGCGCAAAGGCGTGAAATTCCACTCTACAAAGAATTTCAAACCAACTCGTGATTTCAATGCCGACGACGTTATCTTCTCTTTCATGCGCCAGAAGGATGCCGATCATCCTTACCACAAAGTCTCCGGCGGCTCGTATGAGTATTTCAATGCCATGGAGATGGGAGACCTGATCAAATCCATAGATAAAAAAGATGATTACACAGTTGTGTTCAACCTGACTCGTCCGGAAGCTCCGTTTATTGCAAACCTGGCGATGGACTTTGCTTCAATTATGTCTAAAGAGCAGGGTGACCAAATGCTGGCAGCCGGTACCCCTGAAAAATTGGATCTTGAACCTGTCGGTACTGGCCCGTTCCAGTTGGCCGGATACAAAAAAGACTCCTCAATCCGCTACACCGCAAACCCGACTTATTACGAAGGTAAAGCGCCAATCGACCGTCTGGTGTTCTCTATCACACCTGATGCTTCAGTGCGTTATGCCAAGCTCCAGAAGGGTGAGTGCCATGTAATGCCATATCCAAACCCGGCGGATCTTGAGCGCATGCGTTCAGATGAAGTGGTGAACCTGATGAACCAGGAAGGCCTGAACGTCGGTTATCTTGGTTTTAACACCCAGAAGAAGCCATTTGATGATGTTCGTGTCCGTCAGGCACTGAACATGGCGGTTAACAAGGCAGCGATCATTGATGCTGTGTTCCAGGGTGCAGGTAAGGAAGCGAAAAACCCGATTCCACCGACAATCTGGTCATACAACGACGCAGTGGTTGACTACAACTACGATCTGGAAAAAGCCAAGGCACTGCTTGCTGAAGCCGGTTTGAAAGATGGCTTTACTACCAACATCTGGCGATGCCTGTGCAGCGTCCATACAACCCGAATGCCCGTCGTATGGCTGAAGTGATTCAGGCTGACTGGGCGAAGGTTGGTGTGAAAGCTGAAATTGTGACGTACGAGTGGGGTGAGTACCTCAAGCGTTCAAAAGCCGGTGAGCACGATTCTGTCCTGCTTGGCTGGACGGGTGACAACGGTGACCCGGATAACTTCCTGGCCGTTCTTCTTGGCTGTTCAGGTGTCGGTGGTTCAAACCGTGCCCAGTGGTGTTATGAGCCGTTTGAAAACCTGATCCAGGCAGCAAAGAAAACCGCTGATGTTGCTGAGCGTACCCGTCTTTACGAAGAGGCTCAGGTGGTATTCAAGGAGCAGGCTCCTTGGGTAACTATCGCGCACTCGGTTGTTTTCGAGCCAGTACGCAAGGAAGTGAAAAACTACAAGATCGACCCGTTCGGCGGTCACATCTTCTATGGCGTAGACATTCAAGAATAACAGCCACCTAGAGTTAGCGGCCGCACGTTGCGGCCGCTTTTTTGCTTCTCCACGCTTTGTGAGCGGACGTAAGTATGTTTCAGTTTATCCTTAAGCGCCTGGGGTTGGTGATCCCGACTTTTGTCGGTATTACGTTGCTGACCTTCTCCCTAATCCGGCTGATTCCGGGCGACCCAATAGAAGTGATGGCCGGTGAGCGGGGTGTATCTCCCGAACGCCATGCCCAGCTTATGGCGGAGCTTGGTCTCGACAAGCCTCTTTTCGAACAGTATTTCATCTATATCGGCAATGTGTTGCAGGGAGATCTCGGTAACTCCCTGATCACCAAAGAGCCGGTACTTTCAGAGTTTATGACCCTCTTCCCGGCCACAATGGAGCTGGCATTCTGTGCCGCCCTGTTTGCCATATTAGTGGGGTTGCCTGCCGGAATCCTGGCAGCAGTAAAGCGGGGCACAGTGCTCGATCATTCGGTGATGGCGGTTTCCCTTACCGGGTACTCCATGCCGATTTTCTGGTGGGCACTGCTTTTGATTCTCTTCTTCTCCATCGGTCTGGACCTGACCCCGGTTTCCGGCCGGATGGACGATGCCGCCTACTGGGTAGACGAAGTTACCGGCTTTATGCTGATAGACAGCTGGCTCTCTGAGGAGGAGGGGGCATTTGGCGCCGCCGTCCATCACCTGATATTGCCAGCGGTTGCTCTGGGCACCATCCCTCTAGCCGTCATTGCCCGTATGACCCGTTCTTCCATGCTGGAGGTGCTGGGCGAAGACTATATCCGTACCGCCCGTGCCAAAGGCCTGATGCCATGGCGTGTGGTACTGATTCACGGACTTCGTAACGCGCTTATACCGGTAATAACGGTTATCGGCCTGCAGGTTGGGATATTGCTGTCCGGTGCGATCCTTACCGAAACCATCTTCGCCTGGCCGGGGATCGGCAAGTGGCTTATTGAGTCCATCGGACGGCGGGATTACCCGGTCGTTCAAGGCGGGATCCTGCTGGTTGCAACCATCATCATTGTGGTGAACCTTATCGTGGATATTCTCTACGGTGTGGTTAACCCACGTATCCGCCACGGCAAATAAGGGGGAGATATGACTGAAGCAAATAAAGCCGTAACTGCCCCCAAGGAGATGGAACCACTGTCTCCGTTCGCTGAATTCTGGGGATACTTTTCACAAAATACCGGAGCCCTGATTGGGCTTATCTATATTGCGCTGGTCATTGCCGTTGCCCTGTTGGCAAATGTTGTCGCACCACATGACCCGGCTGAGCAGTTCCGTGATGCCTTGCTGGTTCCACCGGCTTGGTCGGAAGGGGGCGATTGGCGCTTTATCCTGGGCACGGATGATGTGGGCCGGGATATTCTCTCCCGTCTTATTTTCGGCGCGCGGCTGTCGCTCCTGATAGGCTGTCTGGTGGTAGTTCTGTCGCTGGTGCTGGGGGTGTTCCTCGGGCTGGTGGCCGGTTATTTCCGGGGTATGGTTGATACAGCTATCATGCGTCTGGTCGACATCATGCTGGCGCTGCCAAGCCTGTTGCTGGCAATTGCAATTGTGGCAATTCTTGGCCCCTCAATATTTAACGCATCTATCGCCATTTCTTTCGTATCGTTGCCGCACTACGTCCGACTGACTCGGGCATCTGTGCTGGCTGAGGTAAACCGGGATTATGTGACAGCCTCCCGGGTTGCCGGTGCTGGGCACCTGCGCCTTATGTTTATTGTGTTGTTGCCCAACTGTGTGGCGCCGTTGATTGTCCAGGCTACGCTGGGTTTCTCTACGGCAATTCTTGATATGGCAGCCCTTGGCTTCCTTGGGCTCGGTGCACAGCCACCAACGCCGGAATGGGGAGTGATGCTGGCAGATGCGCGCCAGTTTATAAACTCTGCCTGGTGGGTGGTAACTTTCCCGGGTGTGGCAATTTTGCTGACCGTATTGGCTTTCAACCTTATGGGTGACGGTCTGCGCGATGCCCTCGATCCAAAACTGAAGCAATAAGGAGAGCACAATGGCGATTTTGGAAGTAAATCAGCTCTCTGTGCATTTTGGAGATGAGAGCGTCGCGTTCAAAGCGGTAGATAAAATCAGCTATACCGTTGATGAGGGTGAAATTCTCGGTATTGTCGGGGAGTCTGGCTCAGGTAAGTCGGTAAGCTCTCTGGCCATAATGGGCCTTATCGACTTCCCCGGTCGGGTGATGGCGGATTCGGTGAATTTTTACGGGCGTAACCTGCTGGAAATGCCGGAAAAGGAGCGCAAGAAGCTGACAGGTGCGGATATCTCCATGATATTCCAGGATCCAATGACCAGCCTCAACCCGTGCTTTACCGTAGGCTTCCAGATTATGGAAGCGCTCAAAGTTCATCAGGGTGGCAGTAAAAAGGAACGCAAGGAAAGGGCGACAGAGCTTCTGAGGCTGGTGGGGATTCCGGATCCGGCCTCGCGTTTGATTGTGTACCCGCACCAGCTATCCGGTGGTATGAGCCAGCGTGTGATGATTGCGATGGCAATAGCCTGTAACCCGCGCCTGCTGATTGCCGATGAGCCGACAACGGCGCTGGATGTAACCATCCAGGCCAGATTATCGACCTGCTGCTGGATCTGCAAAAAGAGCAGAACATGGCACTGGTGCTGATTACCCACGACCTGGCGCTGGTGGCTGAGGCAGCACACAAGGTTATCGTTATGTACGCCGGACAGATTGTTGAAACCGGAGCGGCGACAGAAATCTTTAAAACCCCGAAACACCCCTATACCCAGGCATTGCTTCGCTCCCTGCCGGAGTCCGCAGTAGGTGCAACCCGGCTGGACTCCCTACCGGGTGTGGTACCTGGGCGTTTTGACCGGCCGACCGGCTGTATGCTCAACCCTCGTTGCCCGTATGCAACAGCGAAATGCCGCAGCGAGGAGCCAGCCGTTCAGGGGCCGGTTAACCGTGCAGTCAAATGCCACTATCCACTGAATGAGCAGGGGGAGCCAACGCAATGAGTGAACAACAGGCACCGCTGCTCCATGCAGTGGATTTGAAAAAGTACTATCCGGTTAAGCAGGGAATGTTCAAGCCTGAAGCTGAGGTGAAGGCGCTGGATGGTGTTTCTTTCACCCTTGAGCGCGGAAAAACACTGGCTGTGGTGGGCGAGTCCGGTTGTGGAAAGTCTACACTTGGCCGCCTGCTTACCATGATTGAAGTACCGACCGGCGGTGAGCTGACCTTCCAGGGGCAGGATCTGCTGAAGCACGATCCGGCGGCTGAGAAGCTGCGTCGGCAAAAAATCCAGATTGTGTTCCAGAACCCTTACGGTTCCCTTAACCCGCGTAAGAAGGTTGGGCAGATCCTGGAAGAGCCGTTGATTATCAATACTGACCTTAGCGCCAAAGAGCGCAAGGAAAGGGCATTGGCAATCATGGCGAAAGTGGGGCTAAAGCCTGAGCAGTACGACCGTTACCCGCATATGTTCTCCGGAGGACAGCGCCAGCGGATCGCGATTGCGCGTGGCCTGATGCTGAACCCGGAAGTGGTGGTAGCAGATGAGCCTGTTTCGGCGCTGGATGTGTCGGTACAGGCCCAGGTCCTCAACCTGATGATGGACTTGCAGGATGAACTCGGGCTTTCCTACGTGTTTATTTCGCATGATCTGTCAGTGGTGGAGCATATTGCTGATGAGGTGATGGTGATGTACCTGGGACGCTGTGTGGAGCAGGGCAGCAAAGAACAGATCTTTGCCAACCCACAACACCCGTACACCCAGGCACTGCTGTCGGCGACACCCCGCCTTGATCCGGAATACCGCCGTGAGCGCATCAAGCTCACCGGTGAATTGCCAAGCCCGCTGAACCCACCTAAAGGGTGTGCGTTCCACGCCCGCTGCCGGTTTGCTACTGAGCGATGCAACCAGGAACAACCCAAGTTGAAAGACTATGGGGATGCCCTGATAGCCTGCCACGTGGTTGATGAACAAAAGCAGGCGGTAGTCTGACATCCTCCGGAAACAAAGAAGGCGGCCAACTGGCCGCCTTCTCTTTTTTAGCCATTTTAATGGCTTACCTCATGGTAACAAATTCCTCAGACCCGGTTGGGTGAATGGCGACCACGCTGTCAAAGTCGGCTTTGGTTGCGCCCATCTTCATGGCGACGCCGAAGCTTGGATCATTTCATCCACGGTGTAGCCGATGCCGTGCAGACCAACCACTTTTTCATCATCACCTGCGCACACCAGCTTCATTTTGCATGGCTGGCGGTGTTTGGTAACGGCGGTGTACATGGCAGCAAATGAGGAGGTGTAAACCTTCACATTTTCTTCGCCATACTGGGCTTTAGCTTCCGGCTCAGTCAGCCTATAGTGCCAATTGGCGGGTGGCTGAATACCACGGTTGGGATTAGCTCGTAGTCCATTTTGGCGTCGGTTTTGCCGTTGAACAGGCGCTCAGAGAGCTGGCGGCCGGCTTTCACAGCAACAGGGGTCAGCTCAACGCCACCTTCCATGATGTCACCCACGCAGTAAATGCCAGGGACATTGGTGTTCTGGTATTCATCAACCTTGATGTAACCGCGGCTGTTGGTTTCCACACCTGCAGCCTCAAGGTTGATGGTATCTGTGGTTGGCTCACGGCCGATTGCCCAGATCAGCACGTCAGTGTTATGGGTTTCACCGTTTTCAAACTTCAGGGTCATGCTGCCGTCAGCCTCTTTCACCACTTCCTGTGGGATAGAGTGGGTGTGCAGGGTTGGGCCTTCTGCCGCCATCACCTCTACCAGCGTTTCGATAACCATAGGGTCGAAGGTGCGGATAGGGGATTCCTTTCGGACAAACAGGTGGGTGTCTGAACCCAGCGCATGAAGCACGCCGGCAATCTCTACCGCAATGTAGCCAGCGCCGATAACGGCAACACGTTCCGGCTTTTCAGTCAGCTCGAAGAAGCCGTTTGAGTCGATGCCGTGCTCTGCACCCGGTACGTTCGGGATGGTCGGGCGGCCGCCTACAGCAACCAGGATATGATCAGCGGTGTAGTGCTCGCCGTCCACCTCAACGGTCTTGCTGTCAACAAAGCGGGCAAAGCCGTTGATGACCTCAATCTTGTTGTTGCCAAGCACACGCTCGTAAGAACCGTGGATACGGCCGATGTAGGCTTCGCGGCTGTCTACCAGTGTTTGCCAGTTGAAGTTGTTTACCGTAACGTCAAAACCGTAATCGGCAGCATAGAGGTTCATGGCCTCTGCAACCTGGGCACCATGCCACATGACCTTTTTCGGTACACACCCTACGTTTACGCAGGTTCCGCCGAGGTGCTTGGCTTCAATCAGTGCCACTTTGGCTCCGTACATTGCTGCGCGGTTGGCTGATGCGATACCTCCGCTTCCGCCGCCAATGCAGATGTAGTCAAAATGCTTAGCCATGAGTTTCTCCATGCTGTTATTTATTTGAGTAATTTGAAGGCAGTTTCCACGCAAGCGCAGTATTTTCCTGCGCTTATCTAATTGTTATTTAGTTCTTTATTCTGGAACAATCCAGTCCAGTTTATAGTGACCGTGCTCTGGTGCAAGCTGATCTTTCAGCCAAGGCAACACGGTTTGCATTTGGCTTTCCAGCTTCCACGGCGGGTTGATCACAATCATGCCGGAAGCGGTCATGCCGCGTTCGGTGGTATCCGGTGATACGCCCAGTTCAATTTGCAGGATCTTGCGGATGCCAAGCTTTTCCAGCCCTTTGGTCATCAGGTCGATATTTTCCCGCAGCACCACCGGGTACCAAATAGCGTAAACACCGGTTGCCCAGCGCTTGTGTGCTTCCTGAATCGCCTTAACCACGCCCTGGTAGTCAGTTTTGATTTCATAGGACGGGTCAATCAGTACCAGGCCGCGGCGCTCTTTCGGCGGCAGGCTGGCCTTCAGGCGGGCAAAACCGTCTTCGTTATAGATGCTTACCTGACGGTCACGCTCAAACTCCTGCTGGAGCAGCGGGTAGTCAGTGCTGTGAAGTTCGGTCAGCACCATGCGATCCTGCGGGCGGATGCAATGGCGTGCAATACGCGGTGAACCCGGGTAGTAGTTAAGTGTGTCATCACTGTTCATCGCCTTGACGGCTTCAATGTAGCCCAGCACCTCTTCCGGCAGGTCGGCACGCTGCCAGATTTTGGCGACACCGTCTTTGTATTCACCGGTTTTCTCAGCGTGATCGCCGGTTAAGTCATAACGGCCTGCACCGGAGTGAGTGTCATGATAAACAAAGGCTTTATCCTTTTGCTTGAGGGCATCCAGGATTAAAACCTCTACAATATGTTTAAGCACGTCGGCATGGTTACCGGCGTGAAAACTGTGGCGATAACTGAGCATAATAGTGATCGAATATTTGGGATAATGGCAGCAATTATGACCCATTGCGGTCACGGTTGCAGTAATTCAGACCGCCGCAGCCATTGAAATCTTCCCCTCGTGACTGCATCTAATGAGTTATCTAGATAAAAAGGATAAAGCCGATGTCAAACCCACTACTGACTTTCACGGATCTCCCTCCGTTTTCACAGATTAAACCCGAACACGTAAAGCCCGCTGTTGAACAAGTGCTGGCAGATTGCCGTGCAACGGTTGAGCGTGTGGTGGCTGAGGCTGAAACCCCAAGCTGGGAGACAATCTGCGCACCACTGGCCGATGCTGATGACCGCCTTGGCCGTGTTTGGTCGCCGGTCAGCCATATGAATGCCGTGGTAAACAGCAACGAACTGCGCGATGCATATGAAAGCTGCCTGCCTATGCTGTCTGAATACTCTACCTGGGTCGGTCAGCACAAAGGCCTTTACGATGCCTACAAGGCTATCCGCGAGAGCGAGGAATTCGACATCCTGGACGCGGCACAGCAAAAAGCGATTACCAATGCGCTGCGTGACTTTGAGCTTTCCGGTATTGCCCTGCCCGCGAACGAACAGCACCGCTTCGGTGAGATAAGCAAGCGCCTGTCTGAACTTTCATCCAAGTTCAATAACAACGTACTCGATGCCACCATGGGCTGGAGCAAGCTGATTACTGACGATAGCGAGTTGTCCGGCCTGCCAGAGTCAGCCCTTGCAGCCGCCAAGGCACTGGCGGAATCCCGTGAGCAGGAAGGTTACCTGTTTACCCTGGATATCCCGTCTTACCTGCCAGTGATGACGTACTGCGAAAACCGTGAACTGCGCCGTGAAATGTACGAAGCGTTCACCACCCGCGCATCAGACCGCGGACCGAATGCCGGTACCTGGGACAACACCGAAATCATGGCGGAAACCCTTCGCCTGAAGTTTGAAATTGCCCGCCTGCTTGGCTTTAACAGCTACAGCGAACTGTCGCTGGCGACCAAGATGGCAGAAACCACTGACCAGGTGCTGTCATTCCTCAATGAGCTGGTGGAAAAAGCCCGCCCGCAGGGTATGCGTGAAGTGACTGAGCTGCGCGATTTTGCCCGCACTGAATTCGGTATGGAAGAGATGGAGCCTGGGACTTTGCATTCTACGGTGAGAAGCTCAAGCAGCACCGCTACAGCATTTCCGATGAAGAGCTACGCCCTTACTTCCCGGAACAAAAGGCCGTTGCCGGGCTGTTTGAAGTGCTGAAGCGCGTATTTGGCATGGAAGTACGTGAGCGTGGAGGTATTGATACCTGGCACGACAGCGTAAAGTTCTTTGATATCTTTGACAGCAAGGGTGAACTGCGTGGCAGCTTCTACCTCGACCTCTATGCCCGTGACCACAAGCGGGGCGGGGCATGGATGGATGAGTGCCGTGTGCGCCGCATCCTGGCTGACGGCAGTATCCAGATTCCGGTTGCTACCTGACCTGTAATTTCAACAAGCCTGTGGGCGACAAGCCTGCGCTGTTTACCCATGACGAAGTGGTCACCCTGTTCCACGAGTTCGGCCACGGTATCCACCATATGCTGACGCAGGTTGAGGTGTCTGATGTATCCGGTATCAACGGTGTGCCATGGGATGCGGTAGAGCTGCCAAGCCAGTTTTTGGAAAACTGGTGCTGGGAAGAAGAGGCGCTGGCCTTTATCTCCGGCCACTATGAAACCGGTGAGCCTTTACCAAAAGAGATGCTGGAGCGTATGCTGGATGCCAAGAACTTCCAGTCTGCCATGGGCATTCTGCGCCAACTGGAATTCGGCCTGTTCGATTTCACTATGTTCAGCCAGTACGACCCGGAAGAGGGTGCCAAGGTGCTGGAAACCCTGGCGGATGTGAAGGCCCGGGTATCCGTGGTGCCATCACCGGAATTCAATCGCTTCCCACATGCCTTCAGCCATATTTTCGGCGGTGGCTACAGTGCCGGCTACTACAGCTACCTGTGGGCGGAAGTGCTGTCTTCTGACGCCTTCTCCCGCTTTGAGGAAGATGGCATCTTCAATACCCAGACCGGTCAGGACTTCCTGAACTGCATTCTGGAGCGTGGCGGCAGTGAAGAGCCAATGGAGCTGTTCAAACGCTTCCGTGGCCGTGAACCACAACCGGATGCCCTGCTGCGCCACAGTGGAATTACAGGATAAAGCTACAGAATCGCAGGCACAGTGGATGTGCCTGTGATACAACAAAATCGTGAAATAATATAGCGATAGATCAAGATAAGTTACTGATATTTCATTATGATTCATGTGCCGTTTCTCCTGTGGCGGTATTTTTAATTTGGATAAATAATGAAAAAATCAAAAGCAGTATCAGCATTGGCCATTGCGGCTTTATCTTGTATTTCGTTCCCCTCTTTTTCCGCAGACTTGCAGCAAAGAACTACCAGTGATTCCGGCTATTCCTACTTTCGAGCCGGCTTTGAATACGTTTCTTATGATGAGGTATTCCCGGGGCTGGAATCTTCGGCATCAGTACTGAGCCCGGTTATCAATACCGGTGGTCTCTATCGAATTAACGATCACTTTGATTTCTCCCTTGAAGCGCTGGCAACATTCTCCCCGGGAGAGAGCAACGAAGAGTGGCATAACAATCAGGGTTTGATGCAAACCAATAAATATCAGTACATCAAAGCTTCAACCAATGCGCTGCTTCATTACAAAATGACGACGGAGTGGCGAGTTGTTGCCGGCCCAGCGTTCAGTTACCAAACCCACAAACGCTTTGCCCGCAAAGATCACCAGGCTACAAACCCTGAAACACCAGAATTTTTTAAAGGAACCTGGGAAGAGAGCTCAACCGATGTGTTCCTGGATATGGGAGTTGCCTATGACACTGGCACTTTGCACAATGAAAGTCCTTGGCAGTACCAATTCCGGGCCCTGATCGGACTGCCACTCTGGAGTACAACAACCAATACCGCTTTCGAAGACCTTAACTTCTATGATTTCAGTTTGCGCGGATCTTTGGAAGGTGGCATATCTTACCGTGTATACAGGAGTGAGCGTTGGCGGTTTTGTAAATGTGGGTCTGGAGCACCGTTTTGAAGGTGATCCGGAACAGGTCACAGTGGATGGTAAGCTTTACAAAGTGACATTGCCGGAAGCGAATATCTACAACGTTACCGGAGGAATCCAGTTACTCTGGAAATTCTAAGAATGTAGTGAAAAAGAAGGCGACCAATCGGTCGCCTTGATTCTGCAGCGATGCTTAGTTCAGCCTTTTCCACTCTGATTTATGCTGACCCTTTTCACGAATAATAGTGTCAGGGTTGGATGGATCCCATGTCCAGCGGACCTGCTCGTATTCATATTCATAACTATCGTTCAGGTCAGTGTAAGAACAACTGTGTGGTGCAGTATCACGGCATGGTAGGTCTGTATCACTAGGGTTGTAGGGCCAAGGGATAGGTTCTCCTTGCATTCCATTGGTTACTTCAACTACTGATACACCTTCCGCAGAATAGGTAAATTCTGCGTAATCCCAATCTTCTGAGCCTTCAGTAACAAAAGTTTCACGCCAAGTAGTGCCAACGAAGCTGATACCTTTGTTAGCCTGGGCTTCAATTGCTGCCTTAACGTCTTTCTCTGAGTGGTAAATTGGCCCCATAGGTGCGGCCTCACCGCGGTCACCGGCATCCTTGAACATTAGGGTCCGGCTATCGTCAGACCAGATAGTGAAAGACTCAGTTTGGTTCGGACCTTTGAACCAGAACTGATAGGCCGCGTTGCCGTTTGAAGCTGAATACGGTGTGATAACCTGTTCACCTTCATTGCCATCCATCGGCTGCCATTGAGTCCACCCTGTTCCGTTATAGACAGCAAACTCCTCAACAACTTTGCCGCTCTCATCTTTAGAGATGTGCCTGCGGTCATACCATCAGCGAAGAAAATACCATTCTCACCAATAACCAGATTAGCTTTTGGTTCAATCATTTGGTCGCGGTCGATAAAGGTGTTGATGATGAACTCTTCATCTGTGTTGTCTGACTTTGGCGAATAGTAAATAGTCAGAGCCTGACCTGCTTTAAAATCTGTATTCAGGTATGAGGCCGTTTGTTTGGATACATCCAGATTTATGCCGCAAAATTCGGTGCCGTCATCATCCTTACCAGCAAAGGCATATGGTTTATCAGTGTTCTGGCTACTGAAATTAATGACGTTGCCGTTGAGCCCTTCGCTGAACAGCGAGAAGAAGTCTGCCCGCAAATCGCCTGGCTTGTATCCATTATGTTCTGAGTTGCCTTCATCTTTGACAAAGCCAAGATCTTCACAGGATACGTTGTCTATATAGAGATCAACATCAATCAGGTCTTTTTGTTCATGTGCGGTGAACTGTCCGTGTGTCGCAGTCAGTTCAATACGATGGTCTTCGTTGTATACCCACGCATTTCCTTCGCTAAAGTTCCAATAGTTTTCTGCTGATTGAAGACCTTGGAAGAAGGTTAAACCGCGGCCATTAGATTTTGCTTTCAGCTCTAAACCGCGTGACGGAGTCAGATGTGCTGTTGTGGTTTGCTCGATTTCAAAGGTTTTGATTCGCGGTTGAGTTTGGTCAGCGGTTTTATCGATAAGTCCGTTGAGTTTGATTTTTTCACCAGAATCTAATGTCCAGATCACTTCACCAGAGTTACCAACAGACCAAGTACCATTTTTCGTAAATGCACCGCCGTTTTCAGGACACTTCTGGCCTTCAGCAAACATCACTACTCCCTCATTGAGAGTCTCACCTGTAATGAATTTGAGGCCCATACAGTTGGCTGTGGTTTCTTCGCCATTCCAGCGATACCAAGGTTCGTTTGAGTCAACTAGAATATCACGCAGTTCACTAGGCTCGATGACTATGACTTTTGAGAGAGTAAACTCAGCTTTTTTAGACAATGCGCCGTCACTGGCAGTAATTGTCAGTATAGAGTTTTCCAAAGCAGAAGACGGATTGCCAGATAGGATTACCATTTGGTTAACAATTTTTGCGGTGATACCTGGGAGGGTTACCTCCGCGGTGTAAGTCAGCACATCGCCGTTTTTGTCTTCAAACAAGCCCGTAATATCTATTGTCGCATTGACTTCAGTGCCTTGCTCTAGTTTTATTGCAAGGACTTTTCCTGCGACTGTTTCCGCCACAGAATCGTTTAGCGTTGGAGCGTGGTTAAAGCTCTCTACTGTTAACTCAAGTGCTATTGCGGAGATAATCTTGTCTGAAACAACATCACCCTTACTGTTCAGGTCGTTGGTTGCCAGTAGGATTTTGTAAGTGCCTTTTGCAACGGCTTTATCAGCATGCACACGTGAAATTGTCAGTGTGTCGTTCGCTAGGGTGACCGCTAAATTCGCTTTACGAAGGTCAATATCGTTCGCGATAGAGATAGTGTTACCTTTGTTATCAGTATCAGTGACTAATTGCAATGGAACCGAAACGGCTGAATCGACCCACATATCTGCGTCACCGTAAACACCCTCGAGTTTTTCTACTCGGCTTGCCAGCTCAGCCATTGCTTGCGTGTTAAATTGCGCTACATAGTTCGTTACCATTTCACCCACAGAGTCATCAGTGACTGGCAGTGATGGTTTAAGGCTGTTGTCGAGCAGGTCATCATGGCTGTTTGCCGCAATGTCTTTAACTTCAGTGATCGTTGCAGAAACTACATCATCTAAGTGTTTATCAAAGGCCTCATCAGATGATGCGTTCGCTTTGGTTTCAGTCAGAATCTGTGCGGTTTTGTGAATTTTTGCAGCAAGTTCTGCTGATTCGCTGCCGGAATTTTTCTCTTCAATGTAGTCACCGTAAAGAATGGTGGTGTCTTCAAGGGTGACATTGCCATTCAGGCCGGTTAGTGATGCCAGTACTGCTTTTTCAGCTTCTTCTTTTGAAACCCCTTCGGTTTCACCGTTGACTGGTTTCATCTTTGCCACAACCAGATCGGTAATAGGGCTGACAGTCTCAGAACCCGCTGGTGCACGCAGGGTCACCGCCTTCATAGCCTGATCAGGGAGGTCCATATCGATGGTTTGAATGGTTGAGTCAGGATCAACGGATTGAATAGTAGCAATCAGGCGAGAATGTTTGGCTAGAAGGTCCTGATCAGCAAGGCTAATCTTGGCGTTGATCTTTCCTTTGTTGTCAGTAAGAAGATACTTCCCTTCAGTGTCTTTGATGGCTTCTTCTGGCTGGCAAATACCGTCGTTATTGATGTCTGCACATAGAAGGGCGTTTTGGATATAACCATCCATAGCCGTGACAATCACACCGCCCGCCTGTACTGGGCCACTGTTATTGTTGCTATTGTTGCTTCCGTCACTTCCCCCGCAAGCAGATAGTGTAATAGCAGCTGCAACAGCTACTGACAACTTGGAAATCTTGTGATCCATTCACTTCTCCTGAATTGGCTAAAATAGAGTAAAACTCTTTTCGTGCAAACAAAGCTAGGCATTTAGCCATATTTATTTTTGGGGTCAAGATCACTATTTTATTTATATGACAATAATCAAGTTTGTATTATTAATAAGTGCTTATTTGGTGTTTTACTAACATAAATGATTGAAATGTGGGCTATAAAAAGTACTATCTGACATTGCCCTGACAAGTGTGACATTGTTTGGGCTACTTGCCCGGTTTGATTGGCTGCAATGTTGCATAAATTGAAATCATATAAAACTGTGCATGCATCATCTCGCCTTTAGTTTTTTATTCTGTTACTTGATGTTTTAGGTGCTTTTTAATGAAACCAATCTCCATGGCCAAATTGTCTTCAATTGGTCTTGCTGTTGTTTTACCAATTCTCTCATTTTCATCATCTGCAACAGATGCCCGCAGTATGGCGATGGGTGGCACCGGCGTTGCTTCAGCTTCATATCTGACAGCCCCTTTTTTTAACCCGGCTCAGCTCACCAGTTATAACGGTTCAGACGATTTTGGCTTATTGCTGCCAGCTGTGGCAGTGACTGCCCATGACAAAGACGAACTCTTTGACAAGATTGACCACTTCCAGGACCTTGATGACCAGTTAAAGCAAAACCCGTCAGATAAGGCACTGGAGGCGCAGTGGAAGGATGCGTTAAAAGCGCTGGATAACGCATCTGTGAAAGCAGAAGTGCAATTGGGCCTTGCCGTATCTATTCCAAACCAATATCTCAGTGTCAGCCTTTTCAGCCAAGCCAATGTCGCACTGATGGCTACCACGCTGGTGGACGGTGATGATCTCAATTCGCCTGATCCTGACAACATGAAGTCAAAAGCCCACGCCATGGCAGGTGGTACCGTTGATGTGGGTCTGGCACTGGCTCGTGAGTTTGCGCTGCCTTTTGAGGGCCAGACGCTGGCTGTGGGTGTATCGCCAAAGCTTCAGCACATTGTGGCGCTGAACTATAAAAATACCGTGAGCGGCTTTGAGGAAGATGACTTCAACGCCGAAGACGAGTACACCGAGAAGTCCGGTATTAACATTGATGCGGGTGTAACGTATAAGCCATGGGAAACGGTTTCTGTTGGTTTTGCCGCCCGTAACCTGATTTCAGAAGAGCTGCTGACTAATGCATCTGGTCCGGCTGCGGAAGGTGCGACGCCTGTGACTTATCTGGTTGAGCCGCAGTACGCTATGGGCATGGCTTATGACAATGGCTGGTTCAGTATCGCGTTGGATGCAGACTTAAATGCCAAGCGTTACTTCAAGGAAAGCAAGTACGAAACCCAGTACGCCCGTGTGGGCATCGAGCTGGATGCGTGGGAGTGGGCGCAACTGCGTGCCGGTTACAGCCTAAGCATGACAGACTATGCACAGGATACCTTCTCGGCCGGTATCGGCCTTAAGCCTTTCGGCGCATTCGGAATCGATTTGGGTGCACAGTATGGCGAAGACAATAATTTCGGTGTTGCAGCGCAGTTGGTGTTTACGTTGTAAGTTTTTTCCAATTAGCTGACAAGAAAAAGGCGGGATTTCCCGCCTTTTTGCCAGTAGTTGCTTATCAACTTCCCTTTATCACCCGCATATGGTCAGCGGGTAACCGGCGTCAGTTTGCCGGTTGGCCTCGAGCTCAAGCTCGGCTGCCAGTAAAGGACTGTGGCCGAGCAAGCCCCCGGCTAGGGTGAGCTTGATGCTGTCGCCGGTTGTTGACAACGCGATCTCCGGTTGAACCGAGACATCGCGGCGGTGGCAGAGAATCACAGCCAGGCGCAGAAGGCGAAGCAGGCGAACCGCGCTGACAGAGGAAAGAGCTTGCTTACCCTCAATGGCAGTGAAGCCGTCGCGGTAGTGGCTAACCAGTTCTGCCAGTAATTTGGCCTGGGCCCGGGTAAAGCCCGGCAGGTCAATATTGCAAAGCAGGTAAGCGGCGTGCTCCCCACCTTTTTTAAAACCGATGCTGATACCGATTTCGTGCAGCCGGGCGGCACTTTGCAACATGCATTTACCCTGGGGCTCTGTTACCCAGCCAGTGCCGCACTGGTTGAGCAGTTCTTCCGCCATATCAGCAACCGCCCGGCCATGGGCGCTGTCTATCTGGTAGCGGGTTTCAAGGCTTGCAAGGGTGCGCTGACACACATCATCTTCCCGCATTCCGGCCATCAGTTCATAAACCAGGCCTTCGCGAAGCGCACCACCGGCAAGCGTCATGCTTTCAATGCCAAAAGACTCAAAAATCGCGATCAGAATCGCCAGGCCACTTGGGAACACTAGCGCCCGCTCAAGCGTCAGGCCATCGATGTCCAACTCTTCAAGCTGACCAAAGCTGATAGCCTGTTTTTTAAGCCGGTTTAGCTTGGCCAGGGTAATAACCTCATCCATTCCCTGGGCGAGCATAATCTCCTGGAGCGCTTGTACTGTCCCGCTGGCACCGACGCAGACATCCCACCCCAGCGCCTTGTAATGGGCGAGGATGGGCGCAAGCTCGGCTTTCGCGCCGTCAATGGCTGCAGAGAAATTGGCGTTGTTCAGAACCCTGTCGTGGAAATAACCGTCTAACCAGGTGACACAACCCATTTTCAGGCTGGTCAGGGCTGCAGCATCAAAGCCTTCACCGATAATGACTTCTGTACTGGCTCCGCCAATATCCACTACCAGACGCTTGCCACTGCCCCCGGAGGTGTGGGCAACGCCCTGGTAGATTATGCGGGCCTCTTCCTCGCCGGGTATGACCTGGATAGGAAAGCCAAGAATTTCTCCACCCCGGGCCAGAAATTCATCCCGGTTAACGGCAGAGCGGATGGCAGCCGTAGCAACCACCCGGATGTTGGCGCGGTCGATATCCTGAAGCCGCTCGGCAAACAGGGCGAGGCAGTCCCAGCCCCTTTGCATGGCTTCAAGCTGAGCCGGTTATTTTTATCCAGCCCGGCCGCAAGGCGAACCTTGCGTTTAATCTTGGCAAGGGTCTGCACACTGCCTGCGACCTGACGGACAACCCACATATGGAAGCTGTTGGAACCCAGGTCGATAGCGACAAAAATCGGTGAAGCTGCGTTTTCCATGCTGCTAACGGTCATATTGCGATCGTTTTAGTTCTTATTTTCCTGGCGCGGGCGGCGCTGACGCTGGCGGGATTTACCCGAGCTGTTTTTCTTGTTGCCACCGGTCACACGGCTGTTTACCTGGCGAGGCTTCTGTACGCGAAGCGGAGCCGGCAGATCCTCGAGCAGGGCTTCTGAATCGTAGCCTGAAACAGGGATGGTGTGGCTGATGTACTCTTCAATAGAAGGCAGGTTCAGTGCGTACTCTTCACAAGCGAAGCTGATAGAGTGGCCACTGGCACCGGCGCGGCCAGTACGGCCAATTCGGTGTACGTAGTCTTCGCAGTCATCAGGCAGATCGTAGTTGAATACGTGGGTTACCTGCGGGATATGGAGGCCACGGGCTGCCACATCGGTTGCCACCAGAATGTCCAGGTTGCCCTTGGTAAAATCTTCCAGGATGCGAATGCGCTTCTTCTGCGGTACATCACCAGTTAACAGGCCAACGCGGTGCCCGTCTGCAGCCAGGTGGCCCCAGATGTCTTCACAGCGGTGCTTGGTGTTGGCGAAAATGATCGCGCGGTCCGGCCACTCTTCCTCAACCAGGGATTGCAGAAGGCGCATTTTTTCCTGGTTTGAAGGGTAGAACAGCTCTTCTTTAATGCGGTGGCCAGTTTTTTGCTCCGGCTCAACTTCCACATATTCTGCGTTGTTCATGTGCTCAAAAGCGAGCTCACGTACGCGGTAAGAAAGGGTGGCAGAGAACAGCATGTTAAGGCGTTCAGCCGGTGCCGGCATACGGCGGAAAAGGAAACGGATGTCCTTGATAAAACCAAGGTCGAACATGCGGTCCGCTTCGTCCAGCACAACAGCCTGGATGGCTCCGAGGTCAATGACACGCTGCTTGTAGAAGTCGATGATACGGCCGGTGGTGCCCACCAGGATATCAACGCCTTTTTCCAGCGTTTTAACCTGCTTCTCATACGGTTCACCACCGTAAGCCAGGCCGGCAGTCAGGCCGGTAGATGCCAGCAGTGGCGCTGCATCGTTGTAGATCTGGATAGCAAGTTCACGGTTGGTGCCATGATGATGGCACGAGGTTGGTTCTGACGACGGCTTTCCTTGGCCGGATGAACCAGAAGATGGTGAAAAATAGCCGTCAGGAATGCCAGGGTTTTCCCTGTTCCTGTTTGCGCCTGAGCGGCAATATCTTGGCCGGAGAGCATAACCGGCAACGCCAAAGCCTGAATGGGTGTACAATTATGGAAACCCTTGCTTTCTAGGCCTGAAACTACACGTGCATCCAGTTCCAGATCGGCGAATTTTTGCTCTGTGATATGTGTCATTTTCATCCGTATAGAATATCAGCTAAGGCTTGCAATACGAAAGCGAATCCATTCAAATAGTGCAACCCTTTGTTGGCTGTGAATGTGCCAACATTGAAAACAAAACTGGAGTTGAAGATGAGCGACAAGATTGTGCAGCTGACTGACGACAGCTTTGACACTGATGTTATTAAGGCTGCAGGCCCTGTCCTGGTAGATTTTTGGGCCGAATGGTGTGGTCCTTGTAAGATGATCGCCCCAATTCTTGATGAAATCGCAGAAGAGTACACAGGGAAAGTGACCATCGGTAAACTGAACATTGATCAGAATGCCGGTACTCCACCAAAGTACGGTATCCGCGGCATTCCTACGCTACTTCTGTTTAAAGACGGTGGCGTGGCAGCGACCAAGGTAGGCGCACTGTCTAAGACTCAGCTGAAAGAGTTCCTGGACGCTAACCTGTAAAAACAAAGACCGTGCATCCCAAAAGATGCACGGTTTTTTGCATTTGTAGACGTCTATACATTTTAGTGTTACCTTGTTGCCCGATTATTGTACTAACGTTATAGTATCAGCGCTCATTTCCTGACCAGCGTCATGGTCTCTTAAATTCCATAACTACTGACCTCAAAGTTGATAGATAAGACACTCACCACTATGAATCTTACCGAACTGAAGAACCGGCCTGTGTCGGATTTGGTGGCTCTCGGCGAAAGCATGGGACTGGAAAACCTTGCCCGCCTGAGAAAACAAGACATCATTTTTGCCATCCTTAAGCAACACGCGAAAAGTGGCGAAGACATTTTTGGCAACGGCGTTCTGGAAATTCTTCAGGATGGTTTTGGTTTCCTGCGTAGTGCGGATTCTTCATACCTCGCCGGCCCGGATGACATTTATGTCTCCCCAAGCCAGATTCGTCGTTTCAACCTGCGTACCGGCGATACCATCTCAGGTAAAATTCGCCCACCGAAGGAAGGCGAACGCTACTTTGCGCTGCTGAAAGTTAACGAAGTTAACTACGACCGCCCAGATAACGCCCGCAACAAAATCCTGTTTGAAAACCTGACTCCTCTGCACGCCAACGAGCGTCTGCGCATGGAGCGTGGTAACGGTTCGACAGAAGACATCACTGCACGTGTCCTGGATCTGGCATCGCCAATCGGTAAAGGCCAGCGTGGCCTGATTGTGGCACCGCCAAAAGCGGGTAAGACTATGCTGCTGCAGAACATTGCACAGAGCATTGCTTACAACCACCCTGAGTGTGAACTCATGGTTCTGCTGATCGACGAGCGTCCGGAAGAGGTCACCGAGATGCAGCGTCTGGTTAAAGGTGAAGTGGTTGCGTCTACGTTCGATGAGCCAGCAAGCCGCCACGTACAGGTTGCTGAAATGGTTATCGAAAAGGCCAAGCGTCTGGTTGAGCACAAGAAAGACGTGGTCATCCTGCTGGATTCCATCACCCGTCTGGCCCGTGCTTACAACACCGTGGTTCCTTCCTCAGGCAAGGTACTGACCGGTGGTGTGGACGCCAATGCCCTGCACCGTCCGAAGCGTTTCTTCGGTGCGGCACGTAATGTAGAAGAAGGCGGCAGCCTGACCATCATCGCAACAGCACTGGTTGATACCGGTTCTAAGATGGATGAAGTTATCTACGAAGAATTCAAGGGTACAGGTAACATGGAACTGCACCTGTCTCGTAAGATTGCAGAGAAGCGTGTCTTCCCGGCGATTGACTTCATCCGCTCCGGTACCCGTCGTGAAGAGCTGCTCACCAAGAGTGACGAGCTGCAGAAGATGTGGATCCTGCGCAAGATTGTTCACCCAATGGGCGAAATCGACGCGATGGAATTCCTGATCGACAAGCTGGCAATGACCAAGACCAACGACGAATTCTTTGACATGATGCGTCGTCAGAAGTCGTAACCGGCTTTTATGGTTCGCAAAAAACCGCACCCCTTCAAGGCGTGCGGTTTTTTGTTTGCGGCAAAGTTACAGAATTTGAGACAATAGCGTAAATTATCAGTTGCCCACGATGAAACAGCGGCGGGCATACCAACCAAAATGCCAGTCACCCAGCACGGAGCGGGTGCCACACAAGGGTAGAGCATGCGACACGGATGGTTAGCAATAATGGCTTTACTGTGTTCTTTTTTCGCGTTTTCGGCCTCGGCGGTGCAGATCACCGATCAGCAAATAGCCCAGGTAACCGAAAGCCACTCCTTCAGGCAGACCGTTTCAGACATCCACCAGTCACTCGACAACGACAATACAGATGCAGTCTGGCAGACCATCAATACCCTCCGGCCACTGAACCGTGAGGCGGCGATGCAGGAAACCGTCCTGTACTTACGCAACCTCGCCAAGATGACTCCGAAAAAAGAGATCCTTCTGCTTGAGCTTTCCCGTATCCAGCCGACATTCAGTGTCCGATTTATGGGAGACGGGTACTGGATTACGGCCCCGGCGTTTGATTTTGCCAACCGGGCCCGGATTGTCCTGAACCGATGGGAATACACCAAGCTGCGTAAAGAACTCGATATTCTTGTCCAGTACGATGAACTCAAGCTTTCCTCCTGGCTGAAATACGACACGCCGGATTACAAAATGCGCCGTGAGGTCACCCTGGCGGCGCTGCCGGATCTCAGTGATGTTCAGCTGAGAAATCTGGTTGCACAGTGCCTGAAAGACAAAAATATGTTGTGGCTGCCGGACAATGCCGTGATGGCCCGGCTCGCCATAATGACGCGAAATGAAGCGCTTTACGATCTCCTGTGGCGCCGCCGGGCAGACAGTTACAGCCTTGCTGCCCTCAATGATTTGTTGGCCCATTCCCGCGAGCGATGGGCGCTGGAACAGATGATGAACTCGACGGTGAATCCATCATTGCGTACCAATGCGTATCAGTTGATGGCTTCAATAAAACCGCTGCCTGTCCCGGTACAGGCGTTTCTGGCCAGCCGGATAAACGACAAAAAATATGGCCTTCAGGTGGCGGAAATTGTGGCTAACCACGGCAATACAGGTTGGCTTGAATCGATCCTTGATTCTGGCAGTCCGGTACAGCGCAAGCATGTAAACCGGGTATTGTCTGAGTGAGCAAACCGCAAAAACTGCCGGGCATTTACAGCCTTAGCGTTAACAACTCGTTATAATGCCGGCATTGCACATGAAAGCAGCATTTGACGCCCGAAGATGAAATTTTCCAATTTACGTGAGTTTATTGACCACCTTGAGTCCATCGGTGAACTGAAACGCATTAAACAGCCGATAGACCCGGATCTTGAGATGACCGAGATCTGCGACCGCACCCTGCGTGCCGGTGGCCCGGCCCTGTTGTTTGAAAACCCGGTAGGCTATGAGATGCCGGTGCTCGCCAACCTGTTTGGCACACCAAAACGGGTAGCAATGGGTATGGGCCGGGAGGAAGTTCGTGAACTGCGTGAAGTGGGCAAACTGCTGGCCTATTTGAAAGAACCGGAGCCACCGAAAGGGTTCCGTGATGCGCTGGATAAACTGCCGGTGTTCCGCCAGGTCTTGAACATGCCGGCGAAAAAAATCCGTAAGGCCGCCTGCCAGGAAGTGGTGCTGACCGGCGAAGACGTCAACCTTGATAAGGTGCCGGTAATGCGCTGCTGGCCGGACGATGTTGCCCCCTGATGACCTGGGGTCTGACCGTTACCCGCGGCCCGCACAAAAAGCGCCAGAACCTGGGTATCTACCGCCAGCAAAAAATTGCCAAGAACAAAGTGATTATGCGTTGGCTGGCCCACCGTGGCGGCGCGCTCGACCTGCGTGACTGGATGGAAACCCACCCGGGTGAGCCTTTCCCGGTGTCTGTTGCTTTCGGTGCTGACCCTGCCACCATTTTGGGGGCGGTCACCCCGGTACCGGATTCCCTGTCTGAATATGCGTTTGCCGGTCTGCTTCGTGGCAAGAAAACGGAAGTGGTGGGCTGTATCAGCAACAGCCTGGATGTGCCGGCCTCTGCGGAAATTGTGTTGGAAGGGTACATCGACCCGAACGAGTACGCCGACGAAGGGCCGTACGGCGACCATACCGGCTACTACAACGAAGTTGAGCGCCATCACGTATTTACTGTCACCCATATGACCATGCGAAAAGATGCGGTGTATCACAGCACCCATACAGGTCGCCCGCCGGATGAACCGGCTGTACTGGGTGTGGCGCTGAATGAAGTGTTTGTGCCTATCCTGCAAAAGCAGTTCCCGGAAATTGTCGACTTCTACCTGCCGCCAGAGGGCTGTTCCTACCGGATGGCGGTCGTCACCATGAAAAAGCAGTACCCGGGCCATGCCAAGCGGGTAATGATGGGCGTTTGGTCTTTCCTTCGCCAGTTCATGTACACCAAGTACGTTATTGTGTGCGATGAGGATGTGGATGCGAGAAGCTGGGCAAGTGTCGCCGGGGCGATGACGACCCATATGGAACCGGTGCGCGACACCCTGATGATTGAACACACGCCGATTGATTCCCTCGACTTTGCCTCCCGGTGGTTGGCCTTGGCTCAAAAATGGGCCTGGATGCCACCAAAAAATGGGATGCGGAGCTTACCGGATACGCACCGGATACCTCCCGTGAATATGATGAGAATGCTCTTTCAGCTTGCCTGAATGAACTGAAAGCACTGTTTCCTGAGCTGGTGGATATCCACCTGCCAGAGGAGGCCGGGTCAGACGGTATGGTGATGGTATCCGTTAACAAATGCTCAGTCGGGCAGGGCCCGCGTGTCATCAAGGCCGTGAGTGATGCGCTTCGCCCGCTGACCAATATTAAATTTGTGATGGTGTTTGACCACGGGGATGTGAATATCTGTGACTGGAATGATGTTATCTGGGCGATTACCACCCGGATGGATCCGACCCGGGATACCCTGATGATTGAACCCGCCAATACCCCTTCGGTGATGGGGCTGGATGCAACCAACAAGCTGGAGGGTGAATCCCAGCGCGAGTGGGGCACACCTATCACCAAGAACCCGGATGTGGTCGCGAAAATTGATGCACTCTGGGATGAAATGGGTATTTTAGGCTGATGTTTAAAATCAGTTTGTTACCCTCAGGGTTCAGCTTTTATGCTGATCCCCAAACCAGTGTACTGGATGCTGCCCTGTCAGCCGGGGCGGCATTTCCACACAGATGTATGGTTGGCGCATGCGCCTCCTGCCTGTGCAAAAAACGCAGTGGCGAAATCGAATACCAATTAGAGCCACTGTTGACGGAGAAAGAAAAAGAGCAGGGCTGGATATTCGCCTGCCAGGCATTTGCCCGCAGCGATCTGGTTCTGGAATTAGAGGAAAGCCATGTCGATTAATTGTGCAGTAAAGCGAGTTGAAAACCTTGCGCCCAACACGTACCGGATATTGTTGACCCCGGAATCCGCGCTGTCATTCAAGGCCGGACAGTATCTTTTGGCGGTGATGGGCGAAAAGGACAAGCGTGCCTTCTCCATTGCCAGTGCGCCGGGACGTGAAAGCGGGAATGAACTTGAGCTCCATATCGGTGCGGCAGACCATAACCCTTACGCCCATGAAGTGGTGGAGCGAGCCAAAGCCTGTTTTGAAGCCGGCGGCAATGATTTTGAAATAGACGCGCCGCATGGTGATGCCTGGCTGCGTGAAGACGGCGAGCACCCGCGCCTGTTGATTGCCGGCGGAACCGGGTTCTCCTATGTGCGCTCGATGGTGGAACATGCTCTGTCTCAAGGGCTGAATACACCTGTTTTCCTTTACTGGGGTGGCCGTGATGCGGCGCAACTTTATGCGTCAGAAGAAATGCAGGCGCTGGCAGATGCCAACCCTAACCTGGTTTACGTACCGGTAGTGGAGAATGCAGAGTCAGACTGGCAGGGTAAAGTTGGTAATGTGCTGGAAGCGGTGATGTCGGATTTTGTCTGTCTGGCTGATTACGATATCTATATTGCTGGCCGTTTTGAGATGGCTGGGGCTGCGCGGGAGATGTTCTGTAACGAGCGAAACGCAGACCGCGAGCGCCTGTTTGCTGACGCTTACGCGTTTATCTAAACAAAAAAGAAGCGAGAAAGGAGAGGAAGCAGTCAGAAAAGCTTCCATTACCTGACAGACAGGTAAACATGTTCTCGCTTCTCGCTTCTCGCTTCTCGCTTCTCGCTTCTCGCTCTAGGCGTCCGCCAACCTTGACTGCTCAACTTTCCGCTTAACCCAGGTTTCATTGAGCCACAAAGAGGCCATGATAATTGCCCCACCGGCAAGCAGGGTGCCGATATGGGCATCCCGGTTCCAGATAAGCACGTTCACAATGATGCCCGCCGGTACCAGTGCGTTGTTCATGATGGCAAGCGCCCCGGCATTGACCAGAGTACCGCCCTTGTTCCAGAGGAAATAACCCAGCCCGGAAGCAATAGTACCCAGATAGACCAGAATGCCCCATTGCAGGTCAGTGGTTGGCAGTTTGTCCGGGTTGCCCAGCAGCAACCAAGCAGGAAGCGCAACGCACAGCGCGCCGAGATAAAACATACCGAATACGGTGTGCTGGGGAATATCCGTTTTCTCCCTCTCCATGATGACCTTGTACCCGGTCTGCCCAATGGCAAAACAGAGGTTTGCACCCTGCACAATCATAAATCCAAGCAGGAAGTTAGGGTTTACAGTGGCAAATTTGATCACCACGGCACCCAATACTGCGATCAGGGCGGTCAGCAGGTACCAGGGTGAAAAACGGCGGTGGGCAAGATCGTAAATCAAGGTGACATAAACCGGGGTAAACACGGTAAACAACAGCACTTCCGGTACGGAAAGGTACAGGAATGACTGATAGTAGAAGCAATACATCAGGCCGAGCTGGAAAGCGCCGACCACCATCAGTTTCAGTGCCAGTTTCAGGTGCAGGTTGTTAAAGCGCAAGAACGGAAGGAATACCAGGGAAGCCAGTGCTACCCGGGTGACAACGGAAAACCAAGCATCGACCTGACCGGCGAGGTAAACCCCGATCAGACTAAAGGAAAAAGCCCATAACAGGGTAACAGCAGAAAGGTAGGCCATATTGGGTTACAGATACCGACAGAATAATTTGGCGATAGTGTAACCCAAAGGGTTGATAGTTAATCCATCCGGATAATGAGGACGGAGCAGTGCATCGGTTTAGCTGTTCAGCGGTACCATCAGCATGTCTACCGGGGTGGTATTCATCAGCTGTTTGGCTGACGAGAGCAGCTTGCTCCAGAAATCCTGGTGGTGGCCGCAGACAATCAGATCCACGCCCCATTTCTTGATGGCGTCATTAATTTCATCACCCAGATCACCACTGCCGACCAGTGTATGAGCAACCTCTACATTGGCGCTCTCAGCCAGTTTGGCCAGGTGAGCCTGCGCCTCTTCCAGCATTTTGTGCTGGGTTTCCACCAGGTTAATGTCAATCAGCCGGTGTATAGCTCGGCATAGTTCACATCGATGTGTATCAGCGACAGTTTGGCGCCTGTTGCCTGGGCCAGTAAGGACGCCTTGGAAACCAGTAAACGGCTGTCTTCAGACAGATCGACTGCTACAAGAATATGTTGATAGGCCATAGTCATTAACCTCGTTGTTTCCTCGATAAATTAATGCTAGCACCAGCCGTAAATGAGAATGTCGGCCTGATCTCATCTGATGAATAACTTAGACATCAGAAAGTAAAATCCGATCACCGATCGTTTCCGGTTTGAAAGCGTAATATCACTCTGGGTGCATAATTAAAATGAGATGTTGATGGATTGTTAAACAAAAAATGGTTATTTTTTAAATAGGCATGACGTTCAACACCTTCCGACATCTGACCCGAAGCTTCTTTTGGAAGGTCAAAGAGATAGGAACTTTACGGTTTAAGTTGCGTTTTCGCCAACAAATCTATACTTAAATTAAACAACGTGCTTACAAGCACATAGTCCCAGACAGGCAATGAGCCTGTTTCTGAGGGGCTTCCAAGGGGAAGCCGGGCTGAATCCAAAAGGATATTTGGGCAGCCTTGGACAGGTTGGGAAGTGTTTACCCAATTTAGCAACACAGCATGGCCGCGAAGGCCTCGCACCCTTCAACACCATAGTGACACGCTGCCCGGTTTACGTATGGGCGGCCAGATTCAGGGGAGAAGAATTATGATTAACGGAGACGTGGTCATCACTGCGGTATTTGTCGTTCTCTTGATTAATTTTGCCCGATACCTTACATCGCTGCGCGCCTTGCTGGTGATGCTGAGGGAAGCCGATCCGCTGCTTTATAAACAGGTAAATGGCGGGAATTTCTTTACTCCCCAGGGTGATGTGTCAAAACAAAAGCGGCTGTTCCAATATATTCACAGTCAGGCCTATGAACACCACCACAACGAAGCGTTTGTCGCTAAGTGTAAGAAGGTCCGCCACCTGTTCCAGCTTTCGACCATCCTGTTTGGTGGTTTGATTGTTACCCTCTTTGCTGTGGCCTTCACTGGTCTTTAATGGCCGGTCCATCTTTAAACCAAGTGAGCTTTACTAATGCATAATGCCGGCAAATGCCGGCATTATTTATGGTTATCGACTCTAATAACGTAGAATGCTCCGATAACGAATCAGCAAAAAGAAATTAGCGTATGGATCATTTAATACAGTGGTGGCATGGGATTTTTGCCCAGGGCGGAGACTGGTTTCGTCAGGTGATCTGGCTGTTGGTTGCCGGAACCGTCGTGTGGGGCGGCTGGCGTTTCCTGCTCAGCCACCTGATAAAAATGGCTGACAAAACCAAAATGCAATGGGATGACACTGTGTGCATGCGGTCAGGTCCCCGGTTTCCTGGCTGATATGGCTTTGGGTGCTTAGCCAGTGTGCAGAAATTCTGTTCAACCATTTCACCACGTTCAATATCCCTGAATTCAATGAGTTCCGGGACCTGCTTATTATCTCGATGTTTATCTGGATAGGCGTCCGGGTCATTAATCAGGTTGAGCACCAGGTGCTGCAAAACCCGAAACGGGATGCCACCACCGTCAGTGCTGTTGCCAAGGTTGCACGCCTTTTCCTTATAACCATCGGCGCGATGGCGGTGATGCAGAACCTTGGCCTCAGCCTGTCGGGTTTGCTGACCTTCGGCGGGGTGGGCGGCCTGATTATCGGTCTTGCTGCCAAGGACTTGCTGTCGAACTTCTTCGGTGGCCTGATGATTTACTTCGACCGTCCATTTAAAGTCGGGGATTGGATCCGATCCCCGGATCGCCAGATTGAGGGAACGGTTGAGCGGATCGGCTGGCGTATGACGGTGATCCGCACCTTCGATCAGCGCCCGCTTTACGTGCCGAACTCGGTGTTCTCGAGCATTGTGGTGGAAAACCCGTCGCGGATGTTCAACCGCCGTATTAAAGAAACCATCGGCCTTCGTTATGAAGATGCCGACAAGATGGCGGTCATCGTCACCGAGGTGAAGCATATGCTGGAAACCCACCCGGAAATTGATACCCACCGTACCCTGATGGTGAATTTCGATACCTTCGGTGCATCGTCGCTGAATTTCTTTATCTACACTTTCACTAAGACCACTGTGTGGGCGCGTTACCATGAAGTGAAGCAGGATGTGATGCTGAAAATTGTCGATATCGTGCAAAAACACGGCGCTGATTTTGCCTTCCCAACTCAGACCCTTTATATGGAGGCCGGGGAAGGGTGGCCGCAGGGCATCCCCTCAGAGCTTCGTCAGCACGAGGGCTGATTCGGTTGGTGAATGGACAAAAAGGCGGCTAAAATAGCCGCCTTTTCCGTACCCGGCACGGGCAGGTACCCAGATTAATTTCCGGCAGGCAGGTTCATGGCAACACAGTACGACGTAGTGATTATCGGCGCGGGCGCAGCAGGTTTGATGTGTGCGGGCGAAGCGGGCAAGCGTGGCCGCAAGGTGCTGGTGGTTGACCATGGCAAAAAGCCGGGCCGTAAAATCCTGATCTCCGGCGGCGGGCGCTGCAATTTCACCAACTATGATGTCTCGGCGGCTAACTATGTTTGTCGCAACAAACACTTCGTAAAATCGGCGCTGTCGCAATATACCAACTGGGATTTTATCTCCATGGTGTCCCGGCACGGTATCGTGTTTGAAGAGCGAGAACACGGCCAGTTATTCTGCGAAGAATCGGCAAAAGAGATTGTAGACATGCTGCTGGCAGAGTGCGACCTGCCAAACGTTGAACAACGCTACCGCAGCGAAGTGCATGAGATAGAGAAAACCGAAAGCGGCTTCGCCCTCAAAATTAACGCCGACACCGTGAACTGTACATCGCTGGTGGTGGCTACCGGCGGCCTTTCAATGCCAAAGCTGGGAGCGACTCCTTTTGGTTACCAGATTGCAGAGCAATTTGGCCTCAAGCGCGTACCGACCACTGCTGGCCTGGTGCCTTTTACCCTGCACAAAGAAGACAAAGAAGCCTTTGCTGATTTGTCCGGTATCGCTATTCCTGCGGTGGTTGAAGCGGAAAACGGCACTACATTCAAAGAGAATATACTTTTTACCCACCGAGGTCTGTCCGGCCCTGTTGTGTTGCAAATTTCCTCATACTGGCTGCCGGGCCAGAAGGTGACTGTCGATTTACTGCCGGATCTGGACCTTGTTGAAACCCTAACGGCAATGCGCGAAAAGCACCCGGCCCAGAGCCTGAAAAACTCCCTCTCCCGGATGCTGCCAAAACGCCTGATTGAAGTTTTGATGGCTCGAGGAGACCTGCTAGACCGGCCTCTTAAGCAGCTTAACCCGAAAGACATTATGGCTGTGGCTGACTATTTCCACCAGTGGAACATTGCCCCGAATGGCACAGAGGGTTACCGGACGGCAGAAGTGACCCTTGGGGGTGTCGATACCGATGAGTTGTCCTCCAAAACCATGGAAGCCAAAAACGTGAAAGGGCTCTATTTTGTTGGTGAGGTAATGGATGTGTCCGGCTGGCTTGGCGGCTACAACTTCCAGTGGGCGTGGAGCTCCGGCTATGTGGCCGGGCAGTACGCTTAAAGGCTTATCAGCAGGATAAAACTGACACTAAAAAGGGCAAGGCTGACAAGATTGTAGCCGCGGCTGTCTGAACGGCGGCGGCTGCGTTTCTTGCGCAGTGAAAAGGCGATGACGGAAAAGGCGGTACAGGCGCTCAGGACGGCATAAAGCGAGATTTTCCCGCCTTCCATCCATTCCCGGCGCACATCCAGACCGAAGTAGCGGACCACTCCAAAATCGGTTTCCGGCCGGACGTGGTGGAACAGCAGCAGTGAGCCGATAAACAACAGCCAACTGACAATATTCAGGCTGTTGATCAGCATCATTAAGGGATCGGGTTGTCTGCTGCGTCTTTCCTGTCTCAATGGTTTGAAATCCTGATATTTCCTGTCGGTATTATATACAGTTTAACCGCATTTGGGGGAGTCAGGGTTTCTACCGCGGATTCGTTACCGCATAAAGATCTTCATGACCAATTTGTGCAGCCAGCCACCGTATGGGGGGTGAATCAAGGCACCCGGATCCAGTTTTCCCCGCTTGAACATGGTCTTGGCATGGGAAAATGTCCGGAACCCTTCAACGCCGTGGTAATGCCCCATGCCGGATGGGCCAATGCCGCCGAATGGCGCGTCATCTGCGGCAACCTGCATCAGGGTGTCGTTGACTGTCATTCCGCCGGAATGGGTATGTTTTGCCACTTGTCCGGCCATTTCCGGGTTTTCTGACATCAGGTAGAGCGCGAGCGGGCGGGCGCGTTCATTAATATAACTCAGCCCTTCATCAACGCTGCGATAGCCGATAACTGGCAACAACGGGCCGAATATTTCCTCCTGCAACACCTGCATGTCATCAGTGGCATTGAGAATCAGGTGTGGTACCAGCCGGTGCTCAGCATCGTCCATCGCCGGCTCACACACCGGGATGATTTCCGCGCCTTTTTCCCGGGCATCCTCCAGCAGTGCTTTGATGCGGGTGTATTGGCGCGCGTTAACCACTGAGCTGAAGTCTTTGCTGTCGAGCCCTTTTTTGTACATGCGGTTGAACAGGCGAGTGAAAATCTCGGCAAATTCTTTTTCCCTGCCGTTTGGCAGCAGCACATAGTCCGGGGCGACACAGATCTGTCCGGCATTCAGGCACTTGCCGTACATCAGGCGCGATACTGCCTTTTCCAGCGGCATTTCCGGGTCGATGAGTACCGGGGATTTGCCACCGAGCTCCAGCGTAACCGGGGTCAAGTGCTCTGCGGCGGTTCGCATAACGTGGCGGCCAACAGCCGTCGAGCCGGTGAACAACAGGTGGTCAAAAGGCAAGCCGGAAAAGGCAGCGGCAACATCTGCCTCACCTTCAATGACGGCAACCTGATCCGGCTGGAAAATCTCCCCAGCATCCGGGCTATGGCACGGTTGGTTTGCGGCGTGAATTCACTGAGTTTCAGCATGACCCGGTTTCCGGCTGCCAGTGCGGTGATCAGCGGGCCGATACTGAGCATGACCGGGAAGTTCCACGGCACGATAATGCCCACCACGCCTTTTGGCTGGTAGTGAACACTTACCGAGGCCGGATGCAGCAGCAAGCCGGGGTTGCGACGGGAAGGTTTCATCCAGCGTTTCAGTTTTCGCCGGGTGTAATTGATATTGAGGACACAAGGGAGGATATCGGCAATCAGGCTGTCATGCTGACTGCGGTGCCCGTAGTCTGCGCTCATGGCATCGCACAGCGCTTGTTTGTGGGTCAGCAGCGCCCTTTTAAGCATCGACAGATCGGCAATCCGGTTGTCGTAATCCGGGAAAGGGCTGGCGCGACAGGTGTCTTTCTGACGGGCAAACACCTTTTGCATTTGGCTGATCTGTTCGGATACCGGCGAGCTGGCAGTCATGAATATTCCTCCTGAGTGGTCTGTCCACTTTAAGGCGGGATAGCCACTTGTGCAACTTTCCGAGTGTTACGTTACCCGGATATGTTGGCGATCAGCTTCGAACAGGCGGAGAAAATCGAGGAAATAGGCAGACAGCGCTGTGGCATCTCCGGCATGGCCCAGCTCAGCGAGTAAGTGGATACCCACTTCGCAGGTACACAGGTTGCCCGGCTTCTGGTTGCGCCGCAGGTGATAGGCGGACTCGCCGGAGATATCGAGCCTGGCTTTTGGCAAACCTGCCAGCCAGGGGCTCTGCCTCAGCATTTTGCGCGCTTCCTGCCAGGTTGCATCAAGAATGATGAAAAGCGGCTCCCGTTTTTCTTCCCCCATTTCGCAAGTGGTTTGGGCTGCCAGCTGGGTTACCGGGATGGCGTCTTCAGCGGGGAAAAGCAGGACAGGAAAATACCCAGGATTGGCGATGTCATCAAGGAGCCTTTGGGAGGTTCAGTCCGGCTCCAGATTTCACTTCGGCACGCGGGCAGCGTCTCTGTCATCAGCCGTCCGGTATTCGTCACCTTTCCCTGCTCCCGTGGGTGCATTAATAAAACAATACACCTATCTGCCTTCAGCGCCGGGCGACGGGGGCAAAGGCAATTATAGTGCAGCCCGCAAGAGGGACACGAAGAAGGTTTGTAAACCTTTAATGGCTTTTGGGTTGCCATGATCTTTTTACTCTTTTCGCTGTACGACGGACGTAAAAGCACAGCTAATTTGAAGCCGAACCGAGTATGCGGCCGTCAGCTACTGGGTAGAGCCCGTCTGCGAACAGCTGGGTTTCTGAGCGGTCTGTGACCGGCACTTCCGGTTGTAAACTCGGGTTAAGCGGGTAGCTGATACCGTCATAACGCATTACCCGGTTGGCCGGAGCCTGACCGCCACCGCCGACCGGCAGGATGAGGTCATGCCAGCCAAATTCGGTGTGGTTGCTCACCTGAAACGGGATATGGACCAGCGTCATGCGTGAGTTGAACTGCCAGCCCTTGTTTGTGCCTTCAAAGACCAGCAGGTACAGCCGCCGCTCCCACACCAGTCGAGATAGGTAAGCAGTTCATCCCTGCCGTCGCCGTTAAGGTCTGTGGTCAGCCAGCGGTAGCGGGTTCCGTTTGGCTCAGTTTTGTGGTCTTTAAAATAGCCGAGCAGGGTGTTTTCAACCTGTTCGTTATAAGCGGCGGAACCTTTCAGGCGTTCGCCTTCAACCGGGTTTGCGGTGGTTTTGCTGTTGGTGCCAACCATCAGGTTGAGGTGGAGCCGTCATTGCCGAGGCTGTAGCGGCGGCCGTTCAACACCTCTTCATTGGCAGAAAGGCGGAAACCGTCACGGTGGAACAGGCGCTCACCTGTCAGCCGCTGTCCCTGGTGGGTGGTCATCACCACCTGGACATTTTGCGGCGACACCTGCTGCCAGAAACCGGTTTCCACTGTCTCGCGTGCATTGCCTTCTTGATACACCGTTGAGGCGGAGTGATCTGGTTGAGTGTCAAGGTGGTCACCAGCCCGGCACTGTTGCCCTGGTAGCTGCCTGCCCAGCTTCGGGTCGGGTCGTTGTTGGCCAGCGCAGCGCAACCCCGGTAATTGCCGTTTTTGCCACTGAAAGCCGCAGACCAGCCAAACAGGGTGTCAGCCATAGCGTCTTCACAGGTTCCCGGCATCAGGGAAAGCGTGGAAGAGGCGGTTGAATACAGGCGGTTGCTGTTTTCCACTTTCTGGCCTGTCAGCGGTTGCGGATCGGCTTTTTTACCCGGCTGGATGAAGGTCAGCGCACCGTTTTTTACATCGGCTGCCCAGTCAGGTTCATTGCCCATGGCCCGGGTCGGGCGGGGAACTTGGGTACAACCTTTCACCTCTTCGGAGAACAGGTTGAGTTTTTCCACGTGGAACGTCGCATCGTAATCGGCGGGAAAGCCCGCTTCCGGGCTCGGTGTCAGGTAGCCGATAACTTCCCCGTAAAGCGGCTCGTAGGGTGATGAAACCAGCTTCATTCCCTGTTTGAACAAGTTGTTGTCCATGGCGAGCCAGTATTGGGTGGAACTGCCGCATGGCCGGATACTGCTTACCTCCTGGCCGAGGATAACCTCACCGGTCATCATAAATGCCTGTGGCCGGGTGCCTAGCTCCGGCTGTTTTTCCTGAGCAACAAGGTTGTCTGAATTACCGAGCTCTTGCGGGCCGGATGATGCAGGCGGTGGAGAAGAGCTGCACGCGCCCAGGGCAAGTGCCAGAGCCAGCGGTGTGAGCGTGCGTAATTTCAGGACGTTTGCCATGTCTTCCTCGGAATGTTCCCTGCGTGGCATTAACAATGACACAAATCGTTGTTACTGTTCTGTCAGAGTATTTTTTCAGTTGAGAGTTCCATTATGGCGTATTGGCTGTTTAAAACCGAGCCGGATACCTTCTCTATCGATACCCTCAAAGCCCAGCAAGTTTCCTGTTGGGAGGGGGTTCGCAATTACCAGGCGCGTAATATGTTGCGTGATGAGGTGAAAGAGGGGGATTTGGTTCTGATTTACCATTCATCCTGCAAGGATGTAGGCGTGGTTGGCATCGCTGAGGTTGTCAGGGGAGCCTATCCGGATCACTTCCAGTTTGACCCGGAAAGTGATTACTTCGACCCGAAAGCTGACCCGGAAAACCCGCGCTGGATAATGGTGGATATCAAATACCGCCAGCACCTGCCTTATGTGTCTCTGGCAAAGCTGAAAGCCAATGAAAAGCTGGTGGAGATGCCGCTGGTCAAACGTGGCAACCGGCTCAGTGTGATGCCGGTTACCGCGGCTCAATGGGAGGAAATCATGGCGATGGCCTCCCGATAGGAAGGTTTACTTTTCCAGAAGGTGACTTTCAAGGTACTTGGCGACGGATTCGTCAGCGCTTGAGCCGATCACTTCAATACCCGGCAGCGCTTCCATCACACGTGGGTGCGCTGTTCCCATCACCAGGCCTTTTCCTGCCATGCTCAGCATTTCGGCATCGTTCATACCGTCGCCGAAGGCAATGCAGTCTTCCAGGCTGTAGCCGAGTTTTTCGGCCACGATGTGCAGCGCTGCGCCTTTGGAAACGCCGGCACCCATCACTTCCAGACAGAATGGGGTGGAAAATGCCACGCTGACCTTGTTACCGAAGGCGTCATTGAAGCGGTTTTCGTACTGGGTCAGGTACTCGTGATCATGGCGGATAAAGAAAATCTTGGCGATATTTTCCAGCGGTGGGTTGTCCATATCGAACAGCTCACAGGTAAAGCCGGACTCTTTGTGGTATTTCGCCAGGGTTTCGTCGATTTCGCTTACCAGCCAGTCGCTGTCACGGTAGATGTGAATTGAGATGGTTTTATCGTGCTTTGCCATCTCAATCAGCTGTTTGGCGATTTCCGGGTCAACGTTGTGGCTGAAAATCAGGTTATCTTCAGTGTCGTGCACGCGAGCGCCGTTAGAGGTGATCATGTAGGCTGGGATGCCGACTTTTTCACGGAAAGAGGCAACGTCCAGGTGGTGACGTCCGGTGGCAAAAATAAACTGTTTGCCCTGGTCGTGGAGGCGGTGGAGCACACTTTGCGTGTAAGGGGCAACGCGGTGATCCGGGGTGAGGAGCGTACCATCCATGTCGGATGCGACGATTTTGTACATGATAACCTCTTATAGGGGAAAAGCTCTCGCCTGACGGCGGTAGTGTCAGGTCGATTGTAGCCCGCCGCATAGGAATAAAAAGGGAAAATGCGGCGTGAGAAATTTCCACATTTTCCCTGATTCCAGAGGTTTAATCTGGATTAGCCGTCACATATGGGATGCAAAAAAGCGAAGCGTTGCATGTAGGGCTTGATCCCGCATTTCATCTTTTTCAAACAGAGCCTCATGACGGGCGTTTTCCACCACTTCGAGGGAAACCGGCTGCCCCGCTTGCTGGCGACGGCGGAAGTACTGCCACTGGGCTTCATTGCTGACAACCTTGTCTTTGCCAGCCTGGATCAGGAGAACCGGGCAGCGAGCCTTGGCTGCACCCTCTACACAACGACGCCCGGCCTGAAGGCCCTGCCATACCCAACGGTTACTCGGGCCGCCAACCTTGATCACCGGCTCTTTCATGTAGAGATTCCGGAACCAGGTATAGCGCTGCAGTGACTGAGACAGGTTGTTGTCCGCAAACGGCGCACCGTCATACGGCCCCTGTCCGAGTGCGTAACGCGCAGGGTGGTCAATGGCGGCCACGATTCGGCTGACAGGCGTTGCGATGTGTTTCATCCACGGAGAGAGATGAATACCATGCATCGGGGCGCTCAGAGCCAGGCCGTTCAGGTAGTGGCCGTTTTGTTCGGCATACAGGGATGCAATGGCGCCGCCCATAGAGTGGGCCAGCATGTAGCGCTGCGCATGGTGCTTGCTCATGACCACGCTTTGCATAAAGGTGTCGAGGTCGTCGATGTAGTCGTCAAACCAGACAACGTGGCCAATGTCCTTTGGCTCAGTGACCAGCCGGTTGGAATAACCCTGACCGCGGTGGTCATAGCTGTAGACGTCATATCCCTGCTGATAAAGCTCGTAAAACAGCTCCTGATACTTCACCACGCTTTCAATACGGCCGTTAACCACAACGACCGCTTTGTCGTTTTCCGGGCGGGTAAAGGTGCACCAGTACAGTTGCAGGCCATCTTTAGCTGGAAACCAGCCGTCCTGGCGCTGTTGCCAGAATTCGGCAATCTTACCGTCCATGCGTTCCTGGTAACCGTCTTCGCGGGTATAGAGAGTCAATTCAGTATTAGGCATTTTTGCTGCTGTTTTTATTGTGTTCTGTATTAATTGAAAAGGATAACACGCCGGCATGACTGTCGCGTATAAATCGGGAAATCCTGACAGTAATATGATGAACTGTGTACAGAGAAACCGGCTGATGGAGACAAACCCACAGATGGAGGCAGAAAAGGTACCCGGCACGCGAGAGCATGTCTGGTTTTTTGATTTATTGCGTTGCCTTGCGGCGATTGCGGTTGTGGCCATCCATGTACTGGGACCCTATCGCGAGCAATTAGGCCAGATACCTTTTACCGACTGGAGTGTTGCTGTATTGGTAAACGGGGCAAGCCGCTGGGCGGTACCGGTATTTATCATGATAACCGGGGCCTGATGCTCTCTGACTCCCGCCCCTTTGACCTTGCTTACTACCTCAAGCGCCGACTTGGGAAAGTGATGCTGCCGTTTGTGGTCTGGTCTGTGTTTTATGCCTGGCTGTCGGCTGGAGCGCTTCCGGATTTGATGCCGACACTGCAGAAAACGTACTGCTGGCAATGCGTCCCACGAAACTTACTACCACCTTGGGTTTTTCTACTATTTTTTGCCTCTTTACTTGGTGATCCCCTTTTTACGGCCCGTGATGCAAAACGCTGATCAGGTGTCGGGCTATGGCCTTTTGCTGGTTTGGTTGGCACTGACCGGGCTCTACCTGATGGGGTGGCAGGGTTGGTGGAGAGATAATCTGGTGATGTATTCCGGTTATCTGATTCTGGGTTATGCGTTGTGGCGATGGCCGCCGTCTGCATGGCTGGTTATTCCTGCCGGTATTCTCTCACTGGTGGTGACGGAGTGGTCTGCAATAACGGCAAGTCTAGCTGCCGGGGAATACACGTCTGCCGGTTGGTTTTCTTATAAAACCCTGAATACTGCTTTGATAGCCGCCTTGGTGTTTTACCTGGCAATGCGGTGGGGGGAACGTTTGCCTGTACGGCTGAAAAATGGAGTCAGTAACCTGAGCCGCTACAGTTTGGGAATATACCTCCTGCACCCTCTGTTTCTGTGGCCTGTGCGGGCATTTGACCTTTATCCCGGCCCGTCTTGGGTGATGATTCCGGTTTGGACTGTGGTGGCTGCTGGATTAGCAATGGGGGCAAGTGTATTGCTTGCCCGATACCGATTGACTTCGTGGCTGGTACCCTGACACCCCGGTTTGAGGCATCTACTGGCGGGATTTGGCAAAGTGCATGAATTTATTGCCTCGGTAGGTGAGGTTGCCGGTATCACCCGGTTGAAGGGCGTGGTAATAATGGACACCTACCTGAAACTCCCGGGCTTTGCCGCCAGCCAACGGTTCAACATAAATCCAGTATTCCTCTTCGTCTTCATGCTGTTGAGGATTAGGAACAGGGACGGATTGCTTGTCGAGTACCCGAATGTCCAGTTTCAGTTCCGGGGCGTTATCGCCCAACATATGTTTTTGGTAAAACATAAAAAATAGATAACCGAAAACAGCACCAGGGCACAAGTGCCGCGATAAGATAGACAGGCATAGCCACTCCAACCGATTGATTTAAATTCCGGAAATCACTGGCAGTCTTGGTAACCTTTTTCCGTTTGGAAGGCAAAGAATGCGATTTGTGGCATAAGTAATTCGTGATCTGGCGCGCTAATAATCCGGTTTTCCTCCTGTCTGGGGTGACAGGCTCAGAGAGAGTAAATATATACTGTTCCACAGTGTTCAGTCCGGTTATGCTCATGAAAAGGGCCCGGCTCAGGAGGATGGATGAGTGACATTGAAATGGTAGTGATGCGCACCCGACGTATTGAGCAGTTGCTCCGGGACCACTACCACGCTGACGGTAAAGGGCTGCATCAGCTGATCTCAAGCTGTGAGCAACGGTTGCCGCACGAACTGATCCCCAAGCTCCGGTTTATTGCGACCGTACGGAATAAAACTGTGCATGAACACGGATTCCGGCTCGATGACAAAAAAGGGTTCATTGATGCCTGCAAACGCTGTGAAAAAGAGTTGGTGCCGCGTGGAAGCCGTTTAGTGTGGGGTGCGGTTATTCTGCTGATTACCGCAATTACGCTGGGGGCAATCTGGTTCTATGCCGTTAATTGGCACCATGTTGTACTCGATCCGTAATTGTCGGACATTTTGAATTTAACTGTTTGCTCTTAAACGAAAAAAGGTGCCTTGATGGCACCTTTTTTTGTTTCTGGAAAACGCAATCCGAATCCATTCTACGCGTTTGAATATTCGCTTAGTACAGGATTGGAAGCGTCATCAGGCCGAGTACAACAGCAATCATCACAAGACCTTGCTTCTGGGATGGTGTGATCATAATAACGCTCCTTCAATAAGTGACTATGGTTATAGATTATCCTTTATTTTGATTTTTGATCAAGTTTTCTTTTAGAAGGTCATAATCTTCACTTTTTTCTGACTTTCAATCGGATTTATGGCGGGTTTTCTCGTTTGTTAATTGTCTTTTTAGTATTTATCCGCCTGCATGTATTTGCGATTTAATCATTTAAATACAAATAGATATGTTTTCTTTCCCTTTTTGTTTTTCGCGAAATTATCACTGAGTGGGAAACTGTCTCTCCAATGGTTGAGAAAAGGCTGGCGACAACTAATTGTGTTCAATCGAGAGAGTTATTGAGAGTGGCTTTCATTTGTCTGTGTCCGGTGACGAACTTGTTCGCTTAAACTTGAAATTTCAAAAATACCCCAAACACCCTGTCCATTATTTAACTACTATAAAACAGTGTGTTACTGGATTTATTTGTTTGTATTTCTGAACGTGTTCTGGATTTCTAATGCTTATGTTGGCTTTGTCAGTATTGTGTAAGGCAATCGGTTTCTAAAATGATTAGATTGTCCTTCCAGCCTTTGTTTTACAGCATTTGTGTTTTGCGAATTAGCAAAATCGCGTTGAAAATGCGTCTTTATGTATATGGGTATAAAGAAAGTCGATGTCAGATCGATTTCTGAGAACCCCTTTATAGACAAATCGAGATGAGTTTTTACACTGTCTTGCAATTTGTATCCGAAGAGACAGGGATTATGTGGAGCTGGATTGCGATTGGATGTTCCGGATTACTGCACATTTCTGCCGCCTACCGCGGACCGCGCTGGCAGTTTTATCTTTTTAAACCGCTGACCATTATTTTCCTGCTGGTTCTCGGTTTCCAGGGGGCGGATGCTTCCTGGTACAGCAACCTGATTCTTGCCGGTCTGGCCCTCTCCTTGGTGGGTGACATTTTCCTGATGTTACCGACAGACCGCTTTGTTCACGGGCTTATTGCGTTCCTTGCTGCCCATGTACTTTACAGCATCGCTTTCTGGTTCAATTTCGATGGCTCCATGGTTTGGTGGTTGCCGGCAATGCTGTTCGGGGCCGGTATTTTGGTGTTTTTGCTGCTTTTACCCAATCTTGGGAAAATGATGCTGCCTGTTGCTGTCTATATTGCTGTTATTGCCCAGATGGCGTGGGCGGCCGGGGAGTTCTGGCTGGCAACCGGATCAACCGCCGCGCTGCTGGCATTTGTCGGTGCTCTGTTTTTTATGGTGTCGGACACTGTGCTGGCGTTTGAAAAATTTAAAGGGACGTTTGTCAGTGCCACCGCCATTGTGATGACCACCTATTTTATTGCTCAGAGCCTGATCATTGCTTCCGTGCTGTAATTGTATAAAGAGGGCTTTAAAGATGGAATGGAAACCGGCCTACAAGGCAGCAAACAGCCTTGAAGCGCACAGTCTCAAAGGAATGCTTGAATCCCAGGGGATCGGTGTTCGCCTCAGCGGTGAGGCTTTGAACGGTGCAGTCGGTGAATTGCCCGCCGATCAAACCGGCGTCACCCTTTGGGTTGAGGAATACCGCCTTACCCTGGCGAAAGAGCATCTTGCCCGCTACGAATCCCAGGTATCTTCTGTTTGGCTATGCACACAATGTGGAGAGGAAAACGAGGGCAGTTTTGAGATTTGCTGGCAGTGTGGGGAAGAGCGTGTAGAAACCCGCCATTGACCGATTTCGCTCCATATCGAAAAAGGCCTCTTCATGAGGCCTTTTTGCTTGAAACCAACGTTACATCATATGTTTGCGGCGAATGTCGAGCAGTGCAAAAATCCCGAACAGCAAGATCGACCATTTTTCCCACTTGGAGATTGCCACTTTATCGCCGAATGCGCCGACGAAAATCAGCACCTGAATGCCATGCATAAAAAGCAGGAAGCCGGTCAGGATGTAGAGTGCCATTGCCGCCACACCGGGAAACGGGTTAACAATATTGGTGATCAGTACAATCCAGACAAACAGAATGGCAAGTTTGGCAAGGCCTATCAGAATTTTCATTGTCCCTCTCTCTGATATAAACGGTAACTGACCTGTCCGGCTGTTTTTTCACGGTGCAGTGACCAGCTTACAGGCACTTGAAGCTGCCCAAGCTCGCTCTCTGCTTCCACATAAATCATGGCGTTATCTGCCAGCCAGCCGTTTTGTTCCAACAGGTCGAACACGGTTGCCAGCATATCACGGCGAAACGGCGGGTCGATAAACACTATGTCATAGGGTTGACCCGGTTTTGTGAGATAAGCCAGGGTATCCGTTTGTACAACTTCGCCGCTGGTCGTATTCAGCGCCGCCAGGTTTTGTTTGAGCTGACCGGCGGCTTTGCTGTCAAATTCGAGCAACGTAACTTTTTCAGCCAGGCGGGAAAGTGCTTCAAATCCGAGGCCGCCGCTGCCGGCGAACAGATCGAGCATTTTGCCTGGTAAATGTCGGCCATCAGCCAGTTAAACAGGGTCTCTTTTACCCGGTCAGTGGTTGGGCGCAAACCGGTAACATCGTGGACCGGCAGCTTACGTCCACGCCACTGTCCGCCGATGATACGGACAAACCCCGGTGCGGCCTGCGTACCTTGCGGGCGCTTGGGTGAACGGGATGATGTTTTGTTTCGGGACATAGTTTTTGAGACCGTTTAGAAAGTGATAGTATATGTCGGTTTTTACACCGCAAATTGTACCAATCACGAATTAGGATTTGCCAATGGCAGAAAAAAAGAAACGTGGATTCCTGTCTTGGCTCGGTTTTGGCCGCAAAGATACCGAGGAAGCGGCACCTGAGCAACCGGATACCTCTGCGGCGGAAGAAGAAGCCCGCCTAAAAGCAGAAGCTGAAGCTGAAGCAAAAGCTGCTGAGGAAGCCCGCCTCGCCGCAGAAGAAGCGGCACGATTACAAGCCGAAGAGGAAACACGTCTGGCAGCCGAGGAAGCGGCTCGTCAGCAAGCGGAAGAACAAGCGCGTCTGGCAGCTGAAGAAGCAGCTCGTCAGCAAGCGGAAGAACAAGCCCGTCTGGCAGCCGAAGAAGCAGCTCGT
>BAXG01000042.1 GCA_001310455.1 Photobacterium sp. JCM 19050 | reverse complement strand
ATATAAGCATCTGAATACATGAATGTCTTTATGCATATCCCTTTCTTTTTCTCCGGTTTGTCATTAATTGTTCATCAAGTAACCATAAATTAAACAATTGTCTTGGGGCTGATATTCTTGCGGAAAGGGAGCAAGTTCCAATGCAACAAACACTTGATGAAATCATTCGTGAAAAATTGGTTGTTTCTTACTTCCAACAAATTGCGGATATCCAGCACAATCAGATAATCGGATATGAGGCGTTAGCACGTGGTCCTATGAACCACCCGCTGCAAACGCCCCTGAGCCTGTTCACTGAAGCCAAACATCAGGGCATGTCAGCCGAGCTTGATATCTGTTGCCTGGAAAACACCCTTTCTACTGCCAGTGAAAATCAGCATCGTGGTCTGATATTCCTCAATATTGCCCCGGAAACCCTGATGTCGGTGACCGGTGTCACTACTATCCTTCTCAAGCTTGTTGAGCGTTACAACATTCCCCCACAGAAACTGGTTATCGAACTTTCTGAGCAGCATCAATACCAGGAAGTAAATCTGATCGTGGAGCGGGCGGAACTCATCAAGGAAGCCGGATTCCAGATAGCCCTCGACGATCTGGGAAGCGGTTCATCCGGGTTGAAAGTGTGGGCCGGGGTTAAGCCTGATTTTGTCAAAATTGACCGCTATTTTGTCCAGGATATTCATCTTGAGCCGGTAAAACGGGAATTTGTGCAATCGATTGTCGATTTAGCCCGAAATACGCTCTCTGAAGTTATTGCCGAAGGAATCGAAAAACCTGAAGAACTGCGCCAATTACAGCGAATGGGCGTGAAGTATGGTCAGGGTTTTCTTCTGGGTGTACCGGACCGCATAGACAACCAATATCTGTCCGGGCTCCTTACCATGGAATCCCAGCCGGCCAGACGGCAACACAGTATAAGCATCGGCACGCTTGCACGGTCTGCCACTCCGGTGGAATTGAGCGTTCGGGTAGAGCAGGTTTATGAACGCTTTCTGGCTGAGCCCAACTTGCTCTCAATCCCGGTTACCGACAAAGGTGTGCCTGTCGGCCTTGCACGACGCGCTAAGGTCATGGAAATATTTTCCAGGGTGTATGGACGGGCGCTCTATGCAGCGGAAAGTATTGGTGAGGCAATGGATAAAAACCCCGTCATTGTTGACTGGCAAGAAGCCCTGGATGAGGTAAGTACCATGGTCACGTCACGCAATGACCAGGAATCCCAGCAACAGCATTTTATTGTGACTCAGGAAAAGCAGTATTTTGGCTTGGTCTCAGTACATAGCCTGCTCCATACCATCACTGAAAACCGGTTAATGCACGCCAGGTATGCCAATCCCCTCACCCTGTTGCCCGGTAACGTCCCTATTTATAAAGCAATCGATAAACATCTCAGCGCCAGTGAAGACTTTTATGTCGCCTACTTCGACCTGAACAATTTCAAACCGTACAACGATGTATACGGATACGCCGAAGGTGACAAGGTAATACAGTGGGTCGGCGCTTTGTTAGACAGCCTTCTTACTCCGCAAGGGGTTTTTGTGGGACATGTCGGTGGTGATGACTTTGTAGCTGTGTTCAATAATGAGTCAGACTGGCGGCAACTCTGCCAGTACATTCTGGACAGATTCAGGGCCGGCATCACTCAGTTTTACAACGAAGAACACCGACAAGCCGGCGGAATCCGAGCGACAAGCCGCTCTGGTACGACAGAGTTTTTCCCTTTGCTCGGCATCGCGATCGGCGTGATTAACCCCATACTTTCAAGGTGTCATTCACATCATGAGGTTGCTTCTGAAGCCAGCAAAGCAAAACACCGTGCAAAATCCAGCGGCGATGGTCACGCAGTACACTATTATCATTCGAATGAAGCAGTCTTGGCACCGGTCTAAATTCGTGCCTGAAAAAACGGGCCACAAATGGCCCGTGAAAGGAGGCAATCAAGCATTGCTTATCATTTAATTCAGTACCCCAACTTTGTTGTCATCCAAAGTCAGTAAGTAAACATCATTCAACGCCTTACCACTTGCGTCTTCACCGCCCACAACCAAAACACCCTCTTTCAGGGTAAATGACGCACCGTAAGCAATACCTTTCGGCAGATTATTAGCCTGTTTCCATTCCCGGTTTTCCATCAGGTAAATTTCCGGGTTATATGCCTTACCCAACCCTTTGTGGGCAAAAGGTTCACCGCCATCAAACTGCGCTCTAGCACCATGGAAATTGGCACCGCCTGCCACCAGCAGAACATCCCCGATTTTGCCTGCAAATGCGCCGGCCACACCTTCCTGGAGTTTTTGGCCTTTCGGTGTCGGTAAAGCAGAGTCTGTGCGCCACCACACCGTATCGTCATCAAACTTTGCTGTTTTCACTTCATCTGTACGAAGACCCGGTTTTACCTCGCCGCTCACTAATGTAACGGAATCATCATCCGCCACAATTGCGGCACCACAATTAGGCAAATACGGCGCTTTACCTTTCGAATACCAGGAGTTGTTTTCGGGAGAATAGCAAGCACTTCCTGGTTCCATTTGTACCCTTGAGGAAGCTGGCCCATAAAACCATTTACAATGTCATTCCATTTTTCAGGTTCTTTCTTCGCATCCACAGACATCACATCAGCCAGGTACTTATCAAAAACCTGCTTGTTGTAACCGCCGAAGAAGACAATTTCTCCATCATCCAATGTGTGGGAAGTTGCGCCCAACAAACCGACGGGCGCTTGGGTTTCTTCTCTTTCCCACCGGTTTTCATCAATGTCGTAGCTGTAAACGGAGTCAAAAATAACAGGAGATTTCGCACTGGCGGTTTCCATACCTGAGCCGCCGAAGATGAAAATCTTTCCATCTGAGATACTTGCTGTCGCACCGCTGCGGGCCGGACCACTGAAGTCCGCCATTTTTTTCCAACCCGCTTTACGGTCTTTTAAATCCAACGCGTAAAATAATTGGCCAGCAGAACCCAGACCGACGTAAAGCACATCTCCGGCTTTTACGCCGACACCATTTTTGACGCCCGCCGGTAAGTCCGGCCATTGTTCCGAGGCAATTGCCGCAGATGCACCAATCATCGCAGTTAACACTCCGCTTACAGAAACAACTGATTTAATAGCGCTTTTCCTTTTCATTTCGGTTCTCCTGGTAAAGTTCAGCAAGCAAGAAACAGAAGTAAAATAGGTTTTATGAAAATTATTTTTATTGCAACTGATCACATAGTAGAAATTCTTCATCAGAGCATATTTATTGGATGTGATTTACTCCGCAGCTTTGTGTGTGAGTGAGGATGCAGCATAATGCTTATCTGGCTATTAAGAAGAAAAACCATATGGAGCTGGAAGAAATTTACCGACGCGATCTTAACCTGCTGGTCGCATTGAAGGTCTTGCTGGAAGAAAACAGCGTAAGTAAAGCTGCCGTGCGTCTTAACCTCTCACAATCCGCTATGAGCCGGGTGCTTGGTCGCTTACGCGAGCTATTGAAAGACCCGTTGTTTACCCGGCAAGGTCACAAGCTCATTCCCACTGAGCGAGCGAGAGCGTTAAATGATGCACTCCATGAACCACTGGAAGCCATGCGGAGCCTTTTAACGCCAAGTGATTTCGAACCGTATAACTGCGAGCAGCGCTTTCTGATTGCAACCACTGACTATGCCATGCAGACAATCTTGCCGTTTGCCTTGCAACGCATTTACTCCGAAGCACCGAAGATTTCGCTTGAGTTTCCGCCGCTGCAACACGACCATTTGCTGAACCAGCTCACTTCCGATGGCTGTGACATGGCAATCTGTCGCCCTACCGGCCCGGTCGATCCATTGCAGCATGCCAAACTGGGCCTTGTCAGTGTGTTTTGTATGCTCTCCCGCCACCATCCGTTGGCGGACAAACCCATGACGCTGGAAGACTACCTTGCCTATCCTCACGCCATGATTGCCATCAGCGACGGTGTAAAAGCGCTGATTGACGGTGCATTACGGGGCTATCCGGAACGCAAAATGGCCCTTCGAGCCTACCACTTGGAAGCCGCTCTGGCGATTGTCGACAGTATGCCGTTAATTATTACTGTTCCGGCTGATCTCGCCTATCTGGTCGCAGACAAGCACGATATGGTCATCAAGAGTCTGCCGTTTGATTTCCGGCCATTTGAATATTCACTGATCTGGCATCCACGCTGTGAACATTCCCCGGCACAGGTTTGGCTGAGAACATTGATTAAAGAAGAGTGCGGAAAGCTCATTGACAAGCGTATCCACGATATGGGGTTGGCATAACAGCAGAAAAACAATCCAACTGGTATTCAAATAACGAAAAAAAACGGCCGGCTTTTTTAGCCGGCGTTTTAGGAATTGGAATTTATTACGGCTTGATCACCACGCGACCGGTTACTTTACCGCAAGTGATGGCTTCAGCGAACTCCGCCACTTGATCCAGGGAGATCAGCTGACATGCCTGTTCAAAATAGCTTGCAGGCAGCAGTTCAACCAGTTTAGCCCACGCTTTTTGGCGCTTGTCGAACGGACAACTCACAGAGTCAACACCCAGCAGGCTCACATTGCGGAGGATAAATGGCATCACTGTGGTTGGTAGGTCAAAGCCGCCCGCCAGACCACATGCTGCAACCGCACCATTGTAATCAACCTGCGCCAATACTTTTGCCAGCACTTTGCTACCCACTGTATCTACAGCGCCAGCCCAGATTTGCTTTTCCAATGGGCGAGCAGGTTCTTCGAATTCTGTACGGTCAATAATGCGGCTTGCACCCAACGCTTTCAGCAGTGGGCCGTTTTCTTCTACGCGGCCAGTTACTGCAGCAACGTCATATCCCAGCTTGGAAAGCAGGGTCACAGCCACAGAACCTACACCACCACTTGCACCGGTCACCAAGACTTCACCTGCACCCGGTTTAACGCCAGCATCCACCAGCGCTTGTACGCACAGCATCGCAGTCAGTCCCGCAGTACCGATTTTCATTGCATTGATGGCTTCCAGACCTTTCGGCAGTGGCACCAGCCAATCAGCTTTCAGGCGCGCTTTCTCCGCCATGCCACCCCAGTGACCTTCGCCTACACCCCAGCCGGTCAGTACAACTTCGTCTCCGGCCTGGTAACGGTTGTCAGAAGATTCAAGTACGCGGCCAACCAGGTCGATACCCGGTACCATTGGGAATTGGCGTACAATTTTGCCTTTGCCTGTAATCGCCAGTCCGTCTTTGTAGTTCAGGGACGTGTAATCAACTTCCACCAGAACATCACCTTCCGGCAGTTGGGATTCTTCCAACGTTTGGATAGATGCCAGAGTTTTTTTATCTTCCTGTTCCAGTACCAAAGCCTTAAACATGCTTATTTCTCCGCTGGTTGCGTAAAGCGATATGATGTAACGAGTGTATCCATACTTTTCGCATGAATAAAATGAAACATTGGAATTTTATCTATGCATGAACTGCATATTTCTATTTTTTGTACCAAATCCGGCCAATTTGCGCTCACACCCGTGACGATCCTTCACAAAAAGCCGTTTCAGAAACGAACTGTTACCATTTAAACCGTCTGATATCAGGCCGGCCTATAACCGCCAAGTCACAACAATAAACAGTTATTTATCCGGTTTGAATAGACATGCCGCCGTCGGTGACGCGGCACAGTGTGCAGAAAGGATAGCTTAACCGCGGGAATCGTGCTGTCGCCAAAACAGCGTCAATGACCCAAAAATATAGCGGTCATTCCAGTCTTCTCTGTAATCTGGTACTGAGTAAATAACAGATGCACTCAATCCCCAATTTGGCCTGAACCAGACAGCCCCACCCCCCATTGAATATCGATCTTTCCTCAGAGTCACTGAAGAAGCAGAATCGTCCCGGGTTCCCTGAATAGTTTGGTCATAAAACTGACGGTGCATTTCTGCAAACAGAAACACAAACCCTCCTTTGGCAGAGGTAAGTCCGGCAGCATCAATATACTTTCCTTTATCCCAGCCTTGTGTCCCCGTGGTGGTATCGAGATGATGACTAAAACGAAGCATCACCGCCGTGCCGGCATTTCGCCAAAACGTCCCCAACCTCAAGTTGCACCCAGAGTGATATCAAATATGTTCTTGTAACGAAAAACCCTCTTTTGATATTCAGCATCCACATCAACCACCAGGGAATGTGCTGTCTGGGTGTGCCAACCTTGAGGATATGTATGATCAAGCATGTCATGAATAAACTGTTGAACGCTGTCAGCCCCTGAATTGGGGCCTGTCACGCCAAGATGCAGCGACACCTTCTGCGCATAAGTCTCTGACATCCTGTAGCCGCCGAAATCAAAGCTCAACACACCCGAGTATGGGCGATCTTCAGGCATCGGTTGAGTCATACCGAGATACTGCGGAGTCCAGATCATCTGGGAGATGCCCAGTTTAATTCCCTCCCAAGCAGGACGAGCATCAGCACCTAAACCGTCAGGCGGTGCGGCTCCCTGAAGAGAGTCAAACCAGTTGTAGTCAGCAAAATCGAGGGATAAAAACAGACCGCCAGTGTAGTTTTGGTCTTCCGGAAAGAAGCTGTCGTTCTCAAAGGTGGTAGTAAACGTTGTATTGGAGGCAAAGACCGGTTGAACACCGACAAGCAGGAGCAGCAAACATCTCAACACCATAGGCACCACAACTCATAACGATATGTCTATTAATGAGTATAGGCATTCAGGGGAAATTGAGCCGGATCACCTTGTAACACAAGAAAATTTCTGGGTGATAAATGACTTGCCAGCAGGTGTGAGCCGGCAAGTCTTCGTTCCACTTACCAGTCAAGCAATCCTGCATATTGTTCGATTTCGAAATTCCCGTCGCTTTTCTTTACAACGATGGTATGAGAGCAATTTTCAACCATCGGTGGATGCCAGAACTCCCGGAGGCTGAGTCCTTGGATATGGCTCAGGAATGCTTTGATGAATGCACAATGTGTGACCACAAGCACATCTTCTCCCGAATGACGCTCTGCAATGGCATTTAAAGACTGCCATGCCCGGGCAATCAATTGTTCAAAACTCTCGCCGCCATCGGCAACAAACATATCCGGTCTTTCGAAAAAGTTCTCCATCGCTCCGGGTACGGTTGTTCTGATTTCACTCACCTGCCGGCCTTCATATTCCCCGAGGGCAATTTCCATCAGCCCGGCATCAGGAACGGCTTCCATATCCCGGTTTTTCAGCAGGATATCTGCAGTTTCCATTGCACGGCCGCTGCAACTGGAATACGCGGCACTGAAACTGAACCGTTCAAGTTTTTCCCGCGCTCTTTTCGCCTGCTCCCTGCCTTTTTCCGTAAGGGAGAATCTTCGCGACCTTGCATTCGATGCTCCAGGTTCCAGACAGTCTGACCGTGCCTAACAATGTGTAATCTCGTCACTTTCTTATCCTTGTTGTCTGACTTTGGTCATCAATGTAACACTGAAAAATTGCCATTCACACGACGGAAAGCACTAAATTGTTTCCTTTTTTATTGTATTTATTCGATGTTTACATAAGGTTAAAAATAAACTGGCATTTGGTTAATTTTCCATTTGGAATCATTCAGGCATCAGGGAGTCGTTGATGAATGAAAAACAGCCGCCACACATTGTTGTCGTGGACGACGAGGAAGATATCCGGGATGTGTTGGAAGATATTCTGGTTCAACAAGGCTATCGGGTTACCACACTGGCAAGCAGTACCGGTATGATGGAATGCATGCCGGCAGATGTTGTCGTGCTTGACCTCAGACTCAATGGTGAAGACGGACTTCAGATCGCGCGTAACCTCCGCAACAGCAGCGACATTCCCATTATGATGCTAACCGGGAAAGGTGATGAAACTGACCGGATTGTCGGCCTGGAAGTTGCAGCAGACGACTACATGATGAAACCCTTCAACCTCAGGGAATTCACCGCACGCATCAATGCATTGCTTCGCCGTCGTCCCCAGGAACAAGTCAAAGTAGCGACTGATGAAATCTGCTATCGCTTCGAAGAGTGGGAACTCAACACCACCCGGCGGGAACTGCGAGGACAAAACAACAAACCTATCTCTCTTACCTACGGGGAATTTTCACTGCTTGAGGCATTGATTACTGCCCCTCGCCGGGTTCTGTCCCGTGAACAGTTAATGGAAAAAACCCACGGCTACGATTCAGACTCGCTAGACAGAACGATAGACGTGCTGGTGTTACGGCTTCGCAGGAAACTGGAACGCAATCCAAAACTACCGTCACTGATTAAAACTGAGCGCGGTATCGGTTACGTGCTGGACTGCGACGTTCATCGGGTTGAAGGGCGCTAGGCCGGGCTGTGCTGACAACTATCCGCAGCAAGCTCATTCTGGCAATTTCAACATTGCTGGCATTGACCATCCTGCTGACGGTCATTGCCCTGACCACCTTGTGGGAAAACCAACGAATTCTTGAAGACGTTGCCGGAGACACCCTGGATGACATCAACACAGCATTGAGCCTTTCTGAGAGCGTCGCCCAAATAGCTGCCATGCTCCGTATGCTGCTGACGCAGCGAGGCCGTTCCAAATCCAGAATGAAAAGCAGCGCCTTCAGGAACGTATTGAAGAGATGCGAACCACCACCCGTCAGTTGCATGACCATACCATTGCCAACGAGCTTAACCGCAGAGTTCAGGATGTTGAGAAAGCCATTACCACGCTGCTTTCCAATGTAGAGCGGGAACTCTTTATTCGTGAAGATCTCATGGCCGAACAGTTTGCCTTGGATCCTATCGCCCGCCTCCCATCCGGAAACCGGTTTTTTAAAGCATTTTCACTGGATCCGGTCTCATTGCCTGAAGGCTGGATTGAAGAAATAGAACAAACCTTTTCCGGAAGTATCGCAGAAAACAAAGAAATATCAGTCGTATTGGCTTTCCTCAAACGAGCCAGGGTACAAATCCGGGAACTCCGGGCAGAAAACGCATTCCTTCTTTCTTCCGTCCGCGCGCAATCCGACCAAATGGCAGACTATGTTCACTCAGTGGTCGCTCAACAACAGCAAGCCCTGCTGGAACAAAAAAGTCAGGGGCAAGCAGCCATCAAGCGAGTTTCAGCCATCTCTTTGATTATCATGTTGCTTATTGGCAGTGGTGCGCTTTACCTGCACAGGTTCAATATCCGCCTGACCACCGACCTCTCCACTGTGACTGATGAAATGCTGAGACTTGCACGGGGTGAGGAAAACCTGGCACCGGCATCTATTCCTCGTAATGACGAGATTGGTTTGCTGGCAAGGGCATTCAGCGCGTTCCAGCGAAATGCGGCGGAAAAACAGCGTATTACCCGGGATTTGCGGGAACAAAAGGAACTGCTTGAAGCCATTTTCTACCACATGCAGGATGGCCTGAGTGTGTTCGATACTAACCAGCGCCTTGTTGCCTGGAACAACCACTACCTCGAATTGTTAAACCTCTCAGAGGCTGAAGTTTACGCAGGCCAGCATATTGACGAAGTACAGGCGCTGATAGGCCGGGTTTCATCACGGACCCACACGCTGACTCAACAACCGCTGGAACTCACCGCCATGAATCAGGTACGGCAAACTGAATCGGCTGTTTTTGAACGGTATTTTGAAGATGGGCGAATCATCGAATTTCGCAGCCGCCCGATGCCGGCCGGTGGGTTTGTAACCCTCTACAGCGATCTGAGAGAACGAAAGGAGATAGAAAGTCAGTTACAGCAGGCGCAAAAAATGGAGAACCTTGGCCAGCTTACCGGGGGTATCGCCCATGACTTTAACAATCTGCTTTCCGCTCTGACCGGTAACCTTGAGCTGATGGAACTATCCGGCAACCTTGATGAACAAAACCGGCGATACCTGACCCGGGCTCTCACCGTCTCAGAAAAAGGTTCCCACCTCGTTCAGCGTTTACTTGCATTCAGCCGGCGGCAAAACCTCTCGCCAGAAAAAGTAGCGCTGGACTCACTGATTTTAGAAATGGAAGACTTGATCACCTACAGTTTACCTAAACGCACGCGTCTTCATTTCGACCTTCAAAGCGTGTCAGATACCGCAAGGCATACAAATACCAAACACAGCTCTGACGACCCACAGACCAACGGAATGGCCTTTGTCGACAAATCACAGCTTGAAAATGCCCTTCTGAATCTGGCAATTAATGCCGCAAACGCGCTTGCTGAGAAGTCCCGTATTGCCCCTGCAGACTGGCGGGGGGCTCTTTCCATCAGTACGAGGCCGTGTTGCCTGCCTGATATTCATTACGATGCGCTGGCTATTGAAGTAACAGACAATGGTGTGGGAATGAGTCCGGATGTAAGAAGCCGGGCAACAGAACCCTTTTTCAGCACCCGCGAAACGGGTAAAGGTAGCGGACTTGGCCTGAGCATGGTCTACGGTTTTGTGCAGCAATCCGGCGGCGACTTACACATTGAGTCCCTGCCCGGAAACGGCACAACAGTGACCCTGATTCTCCCAACGCCCCCAACGGCACAAACCATTGCGAACCTTGCCGACGAAGCTCATGAGCACTTGTTTACTGCCGACTTACCTGCATCCATTATTCTCGTCGAAGAGACGATGATGTTGCAGAGCCGCTGATGACGATGTTGGCCCAACTCGATATGTCGGTCCGTCATGTACGCAGCGCAGATGAGGCCCTTAAAGCAATGGCAGAGACCCCAGTTGACTGCGTGCTCTCCGACATCAATCTTGGCAGTAAACACACCGGTGTCTGGTTATACAACCAGCTTGTTCTTCGCTACCCGAACCTGCCCGTTATCCTGATGTCAGGGATGCCCAGAGAGACGCTGATATCTGATTTCGGACTCCACCCTGACTGGCCTTTAATGACAAAACCTGTCAGCCGCCTGATTTATTACACGCCATAAGAAAAAATAATTCATAAAATACAAAACCATAGCTCAAATGTTTCAATTGTTAACAAGAAAAGCCTGACGTTGAAACGGTTCATTCGTTTTCATCTGCCAATTTCTCTTCAAGGCAACGCCTTGCAACACCGGTTGAAATAACTGATTTCAAAGGGAACAGGAGAAAACAATGAAATCCATTCTGAAAAAAACCGCACTGGCAGCAATGTTTGCCACCCTACCTCTCAGCCAGGCGGCAGCAGAAGACGTACTTATCGGCCTGATTACCAAAACCAACACAAACCCATTCTTCGTGAAAATGAAGGAAGGTGCTGAAGCAAAAGCTAACGACTTGGGTGCAAAACTGAGCTCTTTTGCCGGACGCTTTGACGGCGATACAGACTCTCAGGTACAGGCAATTGAAAACCTGGTAGCTGCGGGTGCCAAAGGCATTCTTATCACTCCTAGCGATCCACAGGCACTTGCTCCGGTTGTGAAGCGCGCCCGTGATGCCGGCGTATTGGTTATCGCGCTGGATACGCCATTCTCCCCGGCCAACGTAGCTGACGCGACCTTTGCGACGGATAACTTCAAGGCCGGCGTACTCATCGGCCAGTGGGCAAAAGCCAAAATGGGCGACGGTGCAAAAGACGCTAAAATTGCCCTTCTGGACCTGAGCACCGCAAACATTACCGTCGATGTTATGCGTGACCAGGGCTTCCTGACCGGCTTTGGCATTGATGTTGGCGATCCGAACATCAACCGTGATGAAAATGATCCGCGTATCGTCGGTAACGATGTGACACAAGGTTCTGAAGAAGGTGGCCGCCGTGCAATGGAAAATCTTCTCCAGAAGAACCCGGACATAAACCTGGTTTATACCATCAACGAACCCGCAGCCGCTGGTGCATATGAAGCACTGAAAGCCGTCGGGAAGGAAAAGGATGTCCTTATCGTATCTGTGGATGGTGGCTGTCCGGGTGTTGAAAACGTTAAGGCCGGTGTCATCGGCGCAACATCAATGCAGTTCCCCCTGAGCATGGCGTCTCTGGGCGTGGAAGCGGTGGTGGAATACGCCAAGTCTGGTGTCAAGCCGGGTGCAACACCGGGTAAATCATTCTTCGACACCGGTGTAGAACTCATCACCGACCAGCCGGCTGAAGGTGTGCTTCAACTGATTCGGTTGCCGGCATGGGTAAGTGCTGGGGTTAATCGCCTTGCAGGAAAGCCACAGGCTGTGCCACCCGGCACAGCCTCTGTTTGATTTACCGGAAATTCGCTGATATGGACTCATCAAGCTCAAAACAAAAAGGAAACAGCGGCAGCAATTACGAAAGTGTGGCGGCAAACTCAAAAGAATTCGCATCAATCGCACAGCAACAAACGCTGGCACAACAAATCCAGCGTTTCCTGCACAACCGTCCGACCGCTGCACCGTTTCTCGTTTTACTCTTGGCCGTACTGGTGTTCTCAACACTGGTTGGCGACCGTTTTTTCCACCCGTTTAACCTGTCATTGGTTTTGCAACAGGTCACCATCATCGGTGTGCTGGGAATTGCCCAGACTCTGATTATCTTGACAGCCGGTATCGATCTGTCTGTCGGGGCTATCATGGTACTTACCTCTGTGGTGATGGGGCGAATGGCAATTGATTACGGGTTGGGCGCACCAGCCGCATTAGCCATAGGTCTCGGTGTTGGTGCGTTAGCCGGAGCCATTAACGGCTGGCTGGTGTCAAAGATCAAGTTGCCCCCGTTCATTGCCACCTTGGTACGTGGAATATCTTTTTCGCCCTCAATCTTTGGTATTCAAACAGCCAGACTATTCGTTCTCAGATTATCGCTGAGCATGCTTCTTTGCTCCAGTGGCTGGGCAGTACCATTGATGTATTTGGTGCACGAATCGCCTACAGCTCCATATTTATGATCCTTCTGTTCATTCTGGTCTGGTATGCCCTTAACTGGACGCCGTGGGGAAGGCATGTTTACGCCATTGGCGATGACCCGGACGCAGCCCGGCTTGCCGGTATCCGGGTAAAACGGGTACAGATGTCCGTCTATATGACTGCCGGCGTCATCTGTGCACTTGCCGCCTGGGTGTTGATTGGCCGTATTGGCTCGGTGAGCCCGCAGGCCGGCTACACGGCGAACCTTGACTCCATCACCGCGGTGGTTATTGGCGGCACCAGTCTGTTCGGGGGGCGTGGTTCCATCTACGGCACCTTAATTGGTGCGCTTATAGTGGGTGTGTTCCGAAACGGCCTGGCCCTGCTCGGCGTTGATGTGCTGTGGCAGGAATTTACCGTCGGACTGCTTATTATCGTTGCGGTAAGTATCGATCAGTGGATCCGGAGGGTTTCATCATGACAGACCAAAACATTCAGCCGGTTCTCCGTGCCCGAGGACTGGTTAAGCGCTATGGCCGGGTAACAGCATTGAACGGCTCCGATTTCGAACTGATGCCGGGAGAGATTCTCGCGGTGATTGGCGATAACGGGGCAGGAAAATCCAGCCTGATTAAAGCGCTGTCAGGCGCACTCGTTCCGGATGAGGGAGAGATTTTCCTTGATGGGAAAAAAGTGAATTTCTCTAACCCAATGCAGGCACGAGATGCCGGTATAGAGACGGTTTACCAGAATCTGGCGGTCTCTCCGGCGCTCAATATCGCCGACAACCTCTTTCTTGGTCGGGAGATCCTCTGCCCCGGCTTTCGGGGAAAGTGGTTACGCATGCTCGATAAAAAGGCCATGAACACAGCAGCAAAAAAACAACTTTCGGAGTTGGGGCTGATGACCATCCAGGACATCACTCAACCGGTCGAAACCCTTTCAGGGGGGCAACGACAGGGTGTAGCCGTAGCCCGCTCGGCGCTGTTTGGCAGTAAAGTGGTTATTATGGATGAACCACCGCTGCATTGGGGGTTAAAGAATCCCGTCGCGTTCTGGAGCTTATCCGGGAGGTGCGCGACCGGGGATTGCCTGTCGTGTTGATAAGCCACAATATGCCCCATGTGTTTGAGGTAGCAGATCGTATCCATATCCACCGCCTTGGTGAGCGGGTAGATATCATCTCGCCCAAGACCCACACAATGTCAGACGCGGTTGCTATAATGACCGGAGCAGTTGAACCCGGTACGCCTGGAAGCGTCAGGCATTCCGCGTAGCAACATACCCAGGAGGGAGCATGAAAATCAGGTTGTTCAGTTGCCTGTTTGCCGCTGTGCTTTCAGCGGTTCTGCTCCCATCCCCGTTCACATCTGCGGTCTATGCTTCAAATTCGCCTTCTGACCCTGTTATTCGTGCCGGGATCAGCGTATCTGATCTGACCAACCCGTATTTTGTCACCATGGTGAGAAGCATTCAGGATGAACTGAGCCGACACACCAACGAAAAGGCGCGGTTTATCGTCCGTTCCAGTGCGTACAACCTGGAACGACAGATACGGCAACTGGACGAATTTGTCGCAGAAAAAGTGGACGTGATTTTCCTTGCCGCCACAGATGAATTCCAGATCAGCGATGCCGTGTTGAGAGCACGAAAAGCCGGTATTCCGGTTGTGGCTGTGGATGTGCGTGCACAGGGAGCCAATTTTGCTGTCACCACTGACAATGTGCAGGCAGGGAAAGTCGCCTGCTACAACTTGGCTGAATACATCAAAGGTCGGGGCAATATAGTCATTATTAACGGCCCGCCGGTTTCTTCTGTCATTGAACGGGTATCGGGATGCAAGCGCATTCTGGCCGACTATCCTTCCATCCGCATCGTCAGTGATTCCCTCAACGGTACTGCCAGCTACGAAGGTGGCCTTGAAGCCATGGCCTATGCATTGGAGGCCTATCAAGACATTTCCGGCGTTTTCACCATCAACGATCCAACGGCTCTCGGTGCAGAACAGGCTATCCGGCAATCCGGGAAAGACGTTTACATTGTGTCCGTTGATGCAGCGCGCTTGCCATAGAGCGCTAAAGGAAGCTCGCCCATATTGGTTAGGTACCGCCAGTCAATCCCCGGACAAAATGAGCAGGCGCGCGGTAAAAGTAGCCCTGGAAATTTTGAACGGCACGCCGCCGAACAATAGCGTTATCCTGATTCCGTCCGAATTCATCGGACAGCACAATATCCCGATACCTTAGAATTGATGACATCATTCTTTCGCAACATAATCATCTGTTATGTCGCATTTTTTATGTTTGTTACACAGCAAAAGCCCTCATAAGTCGACTTGGCTATCATTTTTCTCCCCCTCATTTTGCGAATATGAAATTGCCCAACGGGGTACCGCGTCTTAGCGGGTATGCAAAAGAATTTAAGGAATACGGTATATAGCCATGAACACACGCCATAAGATTATTTTCGACACGGATCCGGGGATTGATGACGCTATGGCGATACTGTTTGCGGAAGCCCACCCAGACATTGAACTGCTTGGGCTGACCACCGTATACGGCAATGCGCCCATCGAAACTACCACCAAAAACGCGCTTTTCCTGAAGCACAAGTTCGGAATGGAAGCAACGGTCGCCCGAGGTGCTGAAAAGCCTTTGGCTCGCTCCCCCCTGCCATCAAGTGCGGTTGTCCACGCTGAAAACGGACTGGGTAACTACCCTGTACCAGAACAGGTAGAAGGAGAGCTTGACTCACGCCCTGCCTGGCAATACATCATCGATACGGTACGCGCGCATCCAGGGGAAATCACCCTGGTGGCTGTAGGCCCATTGACTAACCTTGCTCTTGCCCTCGAAGCCGATCCGGAGATCACAACACTGGTTGAAGAAGTGGTGATAATGGGCGGCGCATTCGGAGAAAACGGCCACCATGGCAACGTGACCCCGTTTGCAGAAGCCAATATCCATGATGACCCTCACGCCGCCGACAAGGTGCTTACTGCGGGATGGCCAGTGGTTATTATTGGCCTGGATGCTACCCATGAGTGCTTTTTCAGCCGTCAGTACATTGAAGAACTTGGCAGGGACGGCGGTGAGATGGGTAAATTTATTGATGACATCAGCAAATACTACCTGGACTTTTATTCTGCACGTCACGGCTGGATGGCTGTTTTGTGCACGACCCATCCCCGGTTGCTTATGTCATAGAACCAAGCCTGTTTACGCTACGCTCAGGGCCGGTCCGTGTGGTAACGGAGGGTGTGGCTGAAGGCATGACGCTTCAGAAAACCTGTGAGCGTCGTTACCCATACGATGACTGGAAAGATATTCCGGAGCAGGATGTCGCCGTGAACGTCCGCGAGGATGAATTACTCGCACTGTATCGCAGCACCTTCATCCCTTCGTAATTTCTTCAATAAAATCATATAATGGCAGGCAAATCAGCCTGCCTTTTTTTATGAAAAATACCGCATATAAGACTACACTTTCTTCGATACGTGACAGTGTTTCAGGAGAAAGACATGGCGGAACCACTACTTCAAATCGTTTACGCAAGCTCAGCGTCTTACCTCATGACTGAGGACGAACTGGATGAACTGTTGGATGAAGTTCGTGCCAACAATGAAAGACTCAATGTGACAGGAATGCTGTTATACAAAGACGGTTGCTTTATACAGGTCATCGAAGGTCCCCAAAGCACGATCGAAAATTTGTATAACAGTATCGCCAATGATGACAGGCATGAAGACGCGGTGGAGCTACTTCATGAATTTATTCCGTCACGGGAGTTTGGTGCCTGGACCATGGGTTATCACCGGCTGAACGAAGATGAATTGAATGGTTTCAATAATTTTTTCAGCCAGAACCACACTATCTCAGAAAATGCCAAACTGGGTGGAGAAGCACTGAAACTCATGCTCTCCTACCGCTGATTCAGGTGAGCCATCAATAAGATACCGGATTATGCAAAAGCACAATCCGGTATCACTTGATTAACGCAAAGCAACATCATTCCCGGTCAGATTAGGTATAATGTACTCTCACTGAAAGGAATTGCAGCAGGGTACTACTTTGGAATATTTCGAGTCAGCAGTCCGGTATCTCATTACCCATAAACTCATTCTCTCCATACTGATTTTCACACTTTTCATCCTTGTCAGGCGCTTCATACTTTCCCGCATCCGGGGGGACAGCAACTTTCTGAGTGAAGAACAGCGTAAATGGATGTCACGAACCAAAAATGGCACCTTCACACTCCTGCTTTTGGTGTTCTTTATCTTGTGGCAGTCCGAAATCAGTGAGTTCGCTCTTTCCCTGACCGCCATTGCGGTTGCCGTGGTTGTCGCATCAAAAGAGATCATTCTTTGTTTCACAGGTTCCATTCAACGAGCGAGTTCGCGTTCGTTCCAGATAGGTGACTGGATTGAAGTCGGGCACAACTGCGTGAGGTCATTGATCACAATTTGATGGCTACAAAAATCCAGGAGATTGACCTCCATCACGGTCAATACCACTACACCGGTAAAACTATCACGCTTCCCAATTCTTTGTTCTTTACCAGTCCGGTTAAAAACCTCAATTTCATGAAACGCTATGTTTACCATTGCTTTGCCATCACAGTACGGGAAACCTGCAATCTCTATCCCTTTATCCCCTATCTGCTGGCGAGAATTGATGATCACTGCGAAGATTTTATCGAAGTCGCAAGGCGCTATAACCATGTTATCGAAAGGCATGCGGGTGTTGACCTTCCGGGTGCAGAGCCCCATATCCACCTCACCACATCAGAGATGGGGGAACAGGTTATTCACTTTATGATGTTTGTGCCGACCGAACGGGCATCCGAAATCGAGCAGTTGATCAGGGAAGATTTTATGTCCCTTTACTGCGAGAAAATATTGAAACAACTCAGTCCGGCAACTCCACCCATCACGCCGGACAATCCGGCACATCCTGTTCCATGAATATAGGATGACAATAATGTGATCGGCCGGTGATAGCCGTTTTTATTCACCGGCTCGCTTAACTCTCTGATTCAAAACCAACTCTCCCGGAAACTGTTCGTCAGTCTGATTGAAGATGAATCCAATCCCCTCAGAGCGTCCCCGACCTGCAAAAAAGGTTTCATTATTGACACCCAAAATCGTCACTTAAAACAGATACCGTAAATTAACCTCTGTCATAAAGTGACCACCATGGAAAAAGTGCACGTTGAAACACTCTGGTTGTCCGACCTTCATTTGGGTAACCGTGACTGCAAAGCTGAATACCTCCTCGACTTTCTGCAACATCACCATGCCCGCACACTAATCCTTGTCGGCGACATTGTTGACCTTTGGTCATTGAAATCCCGTCATCACTGGCCAAAGAGTCATAACCGGGTGGTGACAACGTTGCTCGACATGGCTCACAACGGGACACGGGTGATTTATGTACCCGGAAACCATGATGAGGCAATACGGGAGTTTGTGAAATTCGATTTCGGCAAAGTAGAAGTGCGTTCGCACTACACTCATCAACTGGTGAACGGTCAAAAGGCACTCGCTATCCACGGTGATGAGTTTGATACTCTGGTATGCCACAGCCGCCTGACATCTGTTGTGGGGGATATCGGCTACGACTTCCTTCTGTTCCTTAACCGTTGGAATGACAAAATTCGCAAGCTTACCGGGCAACCCTACTGGTCTCTTTCCGGGTATATCAAAGAGAAAGTCCACAAAGCCAAGGAAGCGATGCAGCGGTTTCGCGAGGCATCTCTGGCGAAAGCCAGAAAGCGTCAGGTAGACGCCATTGTCTGCGGACACATTCATCATCCGGAGATATTAGAAACAGAAGACGTCATTTACATGAACGACGGCGACTGGATTGAAAATTGTTCTTCCCTCGTTGAGTATTCTGACGGGACAATTCAACTTGTGCGCTGGACAGAAGGGCTGACGGTATTGGAAGAAACGACGAGGTTCGCTCGCAGCGCGTCTGTACTCAGGGAGGCTTCCTACCAAGAAGCCGGGTGAAAAAACAAGTAAGCGCATAAAAAAACCGCGAAAGGGATACTCTCGCGGTCCGGTTTAAGCGGTAGATTGATTACACAGCGTTAAGCGGGGCTGCCGTTCGTACCTGGTTTTTGCCGTGCCCTTTCGCCACATACAACGCTTTGTCTGCTTCATTGACCAACTCATCCAGTGATCGGTGGGAACCCCGGAAAGCAACGCCAATACTTGCTGTAACAGTAAAGCCGTCGTGGTCGTGAACCAATACCGTGCTTTCAACATTGGTCCTGATTCGGTTGGCAATCTTCAGGGTAGTTTGCGGATCTGTGTTTGAAATCAACACGACAAACTCTTCTCCGCCCCACCGGCAAATAATGTCAGACTCTCTTACAGAACTCTGAAGGGTTGCAGACACATGCATCAACGCCAAATCGCCTGCGTTATGACCAAATTTATCATTCACGCTCTTGAAGTCGTCAAGATCGACAACCGCGAGGGCGATATTGATATCCTGCTGTTTCCAAACTTTTGCTGCGTCCTCAACAAAGGCCTGCCGGTTCAGCACGCCCGTAAGTGAATCCTTTCTCGCTAACTCCTTGAGTTCATGTTGCAACTCAAATTCAAGGGAAGAAATACGCCGGATCGTGAAGCTGGCTGCCAATGAATAACCCATTAACGGCAACAGATGGATATTGGTTGCGATAAACATGTCATCAAACAGTGCCATTTTTCCCGACACTACAAGAATACCCACCACACAGGCGTACGAGACAAGGTAAACAAACGCCAGAAATTTCAACGGCATCATCGGCGCGACAACCAACGCCGTGACGGTGTAATACGCCAACGCTGAGATGAGATAAGGCAGGCTTTTGTCAGACTGACTGTAGCTGAACGTAATGCAAACGATACTGAAGACCGCAACAATGCCCACCCACTCAACCAGCCAACGGCTGAATGTAGGGTGATAGAGGACACTTATGCACGACAAAACTGCCAGTGCTGCCATTACCCGGAGAAAGAACGTCGTCTCAAAATGCGTTCTATCCAGCTGTACTCCCAAAAGCCATATAAAAAAATGATAAGTGCCCCAATAAGGAAGAGGCGAACTAACAGGGTCTATGGCGTTCAAGTTGAAAGCGGTAGTAAGTGTCCTGCTCTTTGTGTGTAAACACGGCTGACCTCACTGATGAATACTAGCCACAAATTACAATTAGAAGTTTAGGCCAATATGACACTATTGATGGTATGTGCGGCTAATTTCTTCCAACAAAACAACGAAGTAATCGATTACATTTTGATTTTAGCCTCATTAGTTTCTGAATTGCTTGAAGTTCACAAAATAACCACTTTAATAAATTAATGGAATCAATATCACGTTTATTGGCGTGATTCAGCGCATGGATTTCATAAAAAACTCTAGTACGATCGTACTAATTATTCCGACGCTCACCAGTTTTAAACACAGCATTACTATTTTCTAATACACGCTGAAATTCAAATTGTTAGACAAGAAAACGTGAATACAAAATACGTACTGTAAAATTGAATTGTCTGTTTTCCAAAAGACGGTTTGCAGTGAAAAATTGAAAATTTTTCACTGCATTAAGAGAGATTCACGAAAGATTAATCAGTTCTTGGGTGTAAGGGTGTTGGGGTTGAGTAAAGAGGCTATGGGTATCTCCGTGCTCAACCACTTCTCCGTTCTTGAGTACTAGCGTGTAGTGGCACAGAGACCGGACAACATGCAGGTCATGACTGATAAAAAGATAGGTTAAACCGTACTTTTCCTGTAAGGATTTCAATAAGGTAAGCACCTGAGCCTGCACCGTCCGGTCCAAAGATGAGGTAGGTTCATCAAGCAGGATAAATTCAGGTTTCAGCACCAACGCCCTGGCAATCGCAATTCTTTGCCGCTGCCCTCCCGAAAATTCATTCGGGTAACGATGACGGGTATTAGGATCAAGGCCAACTTCTTCCATCACTTTGCAAATAGCTTGGTCTTCTTCATCCGGCGTCATGGATTCATGAACCTTTAAGCCTTCACCGATTATTTGTGCAACCGACATGCGCGGGTTCAACGCAGAATAAGGGTCCTGAAAAACCACTTGCATCCTGCTTCGGTAAGGTAGCATTCCAGTTCGATCCAGGCCGGAAATTTCTTCGCCATCGAAGCGTATGCTGCCTTCAGTGTCCTGACCGAGAATGCGTAAAATCGCCATACCTGTAGTAGATTTACCTGAGCCACTTTCCCCCACCAGCCCTAACGTATGGCCTTTTTTCAGGGTAAATGACACATCTGTCACGGCTTTCACATGGCCCTTTACCCGCTTGAAAATGCCGCCCGTTATCGGAAACCACACCCGCAGGTTGTCCGTCTGCACCAATGGCTCAGCGATACCGGTAACCGTCACCGGTTCTCCTTTAGGATCAGAATCAATAAGTTTTCGGGTATACGGATGTGCCGGCGACTGGAAAATTTTGTCAACTGTATCAATTTCCACAAGCTCCCCACTTTGCATAACCGCCACACGATCTGCAATGCGTTTTACGATACTGAGGTCATGGGTAATGAACAGCATCGCCATTCCCATTTCTTTCTGCAATTTTTTAAGCAGATCCAGAATCTGTGCCTGTACAGATACATCCAGGGCAGTGGTCGGCTCATCCGCGATCAGCAGTTCCGGTTCGTTGATCAGCGCCATCGCAATCATGACCCGCTGACGCTCACCACCAGACAATTCATGAGGGTAAGCAGTCAGTTTTTGCTTGGGGTTTCGGATACCCACTTTTTCCAGCCATTCTATGGCGTAAGTCTCCGCTTTTTGCTGGCGCATACCACGGTGAATAGCAAGGGTTTCTACCAACTGACGGCCAATTTTATGCAACGGATTCAATGACACCATCGGCTCCTGGAAAATCATCCCTATCCTGTTTCCCCGGATTCCGCGCATCTGGCGTTCACTACACGCCAACATATTGGTACCGTCAAAGTCGATATTACCCTCAAGGTAATGGGTCGTTGCATTTGGCAACAACCGCATAATGGCATTGGCTGTTACCGATTTCCCCGAGCCGCTCTCGCCAACCAACGCCAACGTTTCTCCCTTGGCAATATCAAATGTCACGCCGCTGGTTACTTGTGTAACCTCCGATTTTACGCCAAAGCCGACAGACAAATTTTCGACGCTCAAAATTCTCTTCATCCCGGTTACCTCTGGCGGTGCGGATCAAATGCATCCCGGACAGCTTCACCCACAAAAACAAGTAAGCTGAGCATCAGGGAAAGCACAACAAAAGCAGAAATACCAAGCCAGGGAGCCTGGAGGTTGGCTTTGCCCTGCGCCAACAATTCACCGAGTGAAGGTGAGCCGGCAGGTAAACCAAAACCAAGGAAATCAAGTGATGTCAGTGTGGTGACTGAACCGGAAAGAATAAATGGCATCATGGTCAGTGATGCAACCATGGCGTTGGGCAACATGTGGCGAAGCATTATCCGGGAATCCTGAACACCCAGCGCCTGCGCTGCGCGGACGTAATCAAAGTTGCGACACCGCAGAAACTCCGCCCTGACTACTCCCACCAGCCCCATCCAACTGAACAGCACCATAATACCGAGCAACCACCAGAAATTGGGCTCGACAAAGCTGGATAGAATTATCAGCAGGAAAAGTGTCGGCATCCCGGACCACACTTCAATAAATCGCTGCCCAAACAGGTCAATCCACCCACCGTAATAGCCCTGACAAGCGCCAACAAAAATTCCCACAATGCTGGAAACTATGGTCAGAACAAACCCGAACAGCACCGATATACGGAATCCGTAGATAATTCGCGCCAGAACATCCCGGCCTTTGTCATCGGTTCCCAACCAATTAACGCTGTCCGGAGGTGAAGGCGCAGGCTGGCTGAGATCATAGTTAATGGTGTCATAGCTGAAACGAATGGGTGGCCAAATCAGGTACCTTTTTCTTCAATGAGCTCTTCGATGTACGGGTCGGTGTAATCTGCTTCCGCTTCGAACTCTCCGCCAAAGTCGGTTTCGGCATAAGCTTGGAAAACAGGGAAATACCAGACACCGTCATAATTGACAAATAGCGGCTTATCGTTGGCAATCAACTCAGCAAACAAGCTGAGCACGAACAGAATGGCAAAAAACCACATTGACCAATAACCACGTTTGTTCGCTTTAAATCTTTCAAGACGGGCTTGTACTAACGGATTCATTGTTGTTATCGCGCCTCAAAATCAATGCGTGGATCAACCCAGGTATATGTCAAATCGGAAATAATGCTGAGAATCAGACCAAGTAGCGTCATGATGTAGAGGGAACTGAATACTACCGGATAGTCCCGTTGTATCGTGGATTCAAAACCCAGCAACCCGATACCTTCGAGAGAAAACATCACTTCGATCAACATTGAGCCGGTAAAGAACATGCTGATAAACGCACTCGGGAAACCGGCGATAATTATCAACATCGCATTACGGAACACGTGCTTGTAGAGAATGGCCTTGTCATCCAATCCTTTGCGCGGGCAGTGACCACATATTGTTTGTTAATTTCGTCAAGGAAAGAGTTTTTAGTCAGCATACTGAGGGTGGCAAATCCCCCGATAACCATGGCCAGAGTAGGCAGTGCAAGGTGCCAAAAGTAGTCACCAACCTGTTGATACCAGGTCATCTGGTCAAAATCCGGAGAAACAAGTCCCCGCAAGGGAAACCAACTGAAATAGTTCCCGCTGGCAAAGAAAATAATCAGGATAATGGCAAACAGGAAGCCCGGAATGGCGTAGCCAACAATCACCACCGCGCTGGTCCAGACATCAAACCTTGAGCCGTGGTTAACTGCCTTGCAATGCCCAGTGGGATGGAAACCAGATAGATTATCAGGGTACTCCAAAGGCCCAGGGAGATGGAGACAGGCAGGCGTTCCACTATCAAATCGATAACATTTCCGCCCTTAAAAAGGCTCTCACCAAAGTTGAAGGTGAGGTAGTTCTTGAGCATGTCAAAATAGCGTTCAAGCAGGGGTTTATCGAAACCAAACTGCTTTTTTATCTGCTCGACAACCTCGGGGTCCAGCCCCCGGGAGCCCTGTAAGCGCTGTCGTGTTCATTTTTAAGGTCAGTATTGATATCCAGTTCCTGACCACCACCACTGAACCGCTCCATAATGCCGGAGTTCAGCCCCTGCATTTGAGCAACAGCCTGCTCTACCGGCCCCCCGGGAGCAATCTGAATGACAAAAAAGTTGATGGTGATAATTGCCCATAGCGTTGGTATCACCAACAACAGACGCCTGATTATGTACGCAGTCATACTTACCTGTTTGAAAAGCGTTGTTGGCAGAGAGAACCGGCCACAGTTTCTGGCCGGTTACCCCTCGGTTAGCGGCGTTTTTCCGGCAACTTTGCCGCTTTATCTTTGTCTACCCACCAGGTATCAGCACCCAGTGCATACTTAGGACGGACCGGCGGACGAGCAAATTTGTCCCAGGTCGCCACGCGATAGGCCGAGAGATGCCATTGAGGGATCGCGTAGAAGTTCCACTGTAACACTCGATCAAGCGCTCTGCCGAGAGAGAGAAGCTTCTCAGGGTCTTCCTGACTTACAGCGATTTGTTCTGTCAAATAATCAACCGCTTCATCCTTAACGCCGGCTCGGTTGTATGTACTGTCGATGTAGGCACTATTCCAAACAATCGTCAGGCTTGGTGAAGGGTAAGAGTTGGCAGAATAAGCGTATGAGACCATGTCGTAATCCAGATCGCGCAGTCGCTTGAGATATTGCGTGGTATCAACCGAGCGGATTTTCATATCAATTCCCATCGCCTTGAGATTTTTCTGGAGCGGCGTGGCAATACGTTCAGTGGTCGGGCTGTAAATCAGCAGCTCAAACGTCATTGGCTTGCCGGTTTTGACGTTGGTCATGACCTTGTCTTTCAGTTCCCAACCCGCTTGTTTGAGCAACCGGAATGCTTGTCGCATTTCCTTACGGATACGGCCTGAGCATCAGTCTCATTCGGCTCATAAACCTCAGTAAACACGCGGGCAGGAACTTTGTCTTTTATTGGCTCCAGCACTTTCAGTTCAGCGTCATCCGGAAGCGCAGTTGCTTCATAGTCAGTATTTTGAAAATAACTACGGGTGCGGGAATACTGATTGTAGAACATATTCTTGTTCATCCACTGGAAGTCCAATGCATACGCTAAGGCTTCTCGTACCCTGGAATCAGAAAATACAGGCTGTTGAATATTAAAAACAAAACCGAGCATCCCCTCGGGCTTTTCATGCGGAATTTCTTCTTTCTTGATAAAGCCTTTGTCGAAGTTCACCCCTTCATAAGAGGTTGCCCAGAATTTTGCCGATGTTTCCTGCCGAAAATCATACTCACCTGCTTTAAATGCCTCGAGCATGACCGTTTCATCACGGTAATAGTCGTAGATTTCTTTATCAAAATTATGCCTGCCTACGTTTACCGGCAAGTCTTTGGCCCAGTAGTCTTCTACTCGGCTGTAGGTAATACTCTGACCTAATTTGTAGTCGGTGATTTTGTAGGCACTGCTTCCTAGTGGCGGAATATCAAGCGGCTCAGAAAAGTCCTTGTCTTTCCAAAAGTGGGCAGGCAGTACCGGTAACCCCTGAACAATAGAAAACATTTTTTCCCGGTTGGGTGATTCCATATCAATCCGGACTGTATCATCATCTACTGCTTTGACTGACTTGACTTCTTTATAGTAGGCACGAAACTGCGGCACACCTTCAGTCATAAACTTCTGAAAAGTAAATTCGACGTCAGAGGGCTTAATTTTCACACCATCATGAAAAACCGCATCGGAATTTAAATCCACTTCCATCCAGGAATAATCCGACGCATAACGAATCTTCTTGGCAATAAGTGGATATGACGTGTCAACCTCGTCTGTTGATGCGGTCATTAAGGCATCATAAATAGCACCCGAACCGATAGCGGGCTTTCCTCGACTGGCATACCGGTTGAAGTTGTCATAAGTGCCAAGTTGAGCAAATGTCACCTTCCCCCTTTAGGTGCATCCGGGTTAACGTAGTCGAAATGGGGGAAATTTTCAGGGTACTTGGGCGTACCAAATCCAGAAAGGCGGGTTGTTTCGATAATTTCTGCGGCTGAGAGGGTTCCGCTTATCAGCCCCAAGCACAATCCATAGGCGAGTCTTTTCAGCATCCTATCTCTCCAAATCCATCAGGACAATCAGTCCGGGTCAGTAATTCACTGCTCTATAAACGAAAATATTCTAAATATCATTACTCTACGATAGGACAGAGTTCCAAGATCGACAACCGTTTTCACAACTAGTCAACAAAAATGGGATTCAGAATGGATCAGTTGTCTGAGGAGGAAGACAAAATAAAAAAGCTGCCGGAAAACCGGCAGCAAGAGGGATGAAGAATGGCCTATCGAGTGACCATCTTTCTTATCTGCTCTGCCCTTTCTTCGTCTGATAAATCAGAAGGCGGCGGAGTCAAAATACCCACCTGGCAGGCGGGGCGTAACGTCAGCTCTTCAAGCCAACGTTTCAGGTGGGTCAGTCCGGTGATATCAACACCACTCCACTCATGGATACGTACCCAAGGCCAGGTAGACATATCCGCTATGGTGTATTCATCGCCCGCAAGGTATCTGTTGTTCGCTAGCTGCCCATCCATTACCTCAAAAAGCCGTCGGCCTTCTTTTTGGTACCGCTCAATGGCAGCAGGGATTTTTTCAGGGAAATAGCGATAGAAAACATTAGCTTGCCCCATCATCGGGCCAACGCCTCCCATCTGGAACATCAGCCACTGAATCACCTGTGAACGCTTCTTCGGGTCAGAAGGCAGAAACCGTCCGGTTTTCTCAGCGAGGTATAGCAAAATCGCACCGGATTCAAATACTGCGAAATCATCATTATCCCGGTCGATAATGGCTGGAATTCGCCCATTGGGATTTATTGCCAGAAATTCCGGTTGTTTCTGCTCGTTCGACATCAGGTCGAGGTGGCGGACTTCGTAATCCAACCCCATCTCCTCCAGCGCAATAGATATCTTATAGCCGTTGGGTGTAGCGGCAGTATAAAGGTCGATCATGCTACATTCCTTTGTTGATTGAACAGGTAAGACATTTATTGAACTGAAGGTCTTTCAGAAACCAACTCAAACCAGCGCTGAGTATTTGGCAGGCTATCATCAATGACAACTTCCAGGTTTTTAGCAAACCCGAACATGACGTAAGCGGTAATATCGACGATGGAGAAAAATTCTCCCGCTATATAGGTGTTGGAACCGAGCTGTTTTTCCAATTTCGGCAAGAATGCTTTAAGGCGGTCAAGAGAAATCTGACCCCATTCCTCACTGCATGTTTCCCTGTCCTTGTAAATTCCGGTGATATTGCGGAAAGACTGGAATGCAACAAACAACCCCTCAAGCTCTACAACCCGATGCCACATTTCCACATTCGCTTTTTCAAGTGCCGTACCGCCAAATAAAGGCGTCTTTTCTGGGTACAGTTCCTCGAAATACCGGCAGATTGCAACGGATTCACAAATTGTCGTTCCATCATCTAATTCAAGAACAGGAATTCGTCCGTTTACAGCCTTGGCGAGAAAGCTCTCTGACAGATTCTCTCCACCTCTGATATCAACATTTTCTCGGTCAACAGTAATGCCTTTTTCTGCCAGGAAAATACTGACACGACGCGCACTAGGGCTGGTGCAAGCTCATAAATTTTCATTTCAATCCTTTAATCTGAACGCTCGTTCTGAATTTAATCTAAATCACTTATGTGATAGCGGTCAAGCAACAAAATTACTATCGAAAGATCCTGTGTTTATACCGACTGGGTCTGCTAACTGTCTGAAATCCTGCATTTGTTATCTTCTGCAAAAGCAAAAAAGCCGATCTGTTAATCCCTTAATTTCATATCTCCGAATCACAGTTCCTAAAAATCACTAACCCGAAATTCATAGGCATATTGATTTGTACACAGCCACTGAAATACTGTTGTTTAGATTATTAGGCATTTCATTAGAGATATGACAAATACCCGTACCGAACATTACGCCTACCTGTATTTAATTTTTGCCGCCTTGCTATGGGGCGGAAATTACGTTGTGGGAAAAATAATGGGGACAGACGTCAATCCGGTGACATTAGCTTGGCTTCGGTGGACGCCTGCCGCTTTATTGGTGGTATGTTTCTGTTTCCGCGGGATAATTGCTCAATGGGAGCTGATTACGAGTGGTATATTGCGAATATCTGTCCTTTCTGTTTTGGGTGTTATTCTTTTCCCAACAACACTCTACAAAGGCCTTCAAACCACAACATCATTAAACGCCGCGCTTTATTTGTCGGTAGTTCCCCTTTTTGTGCTCATCCTTAATTTTTTGTTTTATCGGGAAAAACTGACTTTAAGAATTGGATTAGGAAGCGGGATAGCTTTTTGGGGAGTGCTCTGGTTGCTCGCTAAAGGAAACCCTGCCGTATTAATTAATCTCAGCTTTAATGAAGGTGATCTTTGGGCGATTGCTTCGGCGTTCAGCTGGGCATGCTACTGCAGCCTGGCCCGGCTGAAACCCCAAGGTTTAAAAACCGGAGCCTTTCTGGGCGCATCTTTGACGATAGGGGTGCTGCTGCTGACGCCGATATGGCTGTTAGAATTGCAAATGACCGGCAGAGTATCAAAGCGTTGTCCACACTGACGGTTGAAAACTGGGTCGGTATCAGTTATCTCGCTATTGGCCCGTCCGCGCTTTCCTACTGGTTTTGGAATCGGGGTTTGGATGTATTAGGTTCTGCCCGTGGCTCTATGTTTAACCACCTTATCCCGCTATCGTCAGCAGGTTTGGGAATGTTATTCCTCAATGAGCAGTTCTATATATACCATCTGGTAAGTGTCACTCTCATTGTCGCGGGAATTTTAATTTCAAGCTTACGCACAACAAGAAAACTGGATTAACCCTACTTAATTTAATGTAATTTATTCCAGATACCGACATCAACTTTTAAAAAAGTCACTCTTTTAATTATGAAGCTTTTGTTTCTGGATACTAGTGATGTAGTATATGAGACGGTATCACGGACTTATAACAACCAATTAAAAACTGTGATTCTTTGGTCAATTATCCGCTCTATTGTGATGAATTATGGCAAGAACAAAGAATTTTGACAGGCAAGACAAACTCATTGAGGCAATGCACCTGTTCTGGGAAAAGGGGTATGCGGAAACGTCCGTGTCTGATTTGGTTGAAAGATTGGGTATTAACCGGTTCAGCCTTTACAGCACTTACGGTGATAAACACACCTTGTACCATGAAACAATCGATTACTACCTCAATACATACTCCTGTCCTCGCTTGGATGCGTTTTTTAGCGAAGATTCCGGCTTGGAAGCAATCTACGACTATCTGAGCCGCTTTTCAGCGCTGCAAAAAGAGCAGCGGGAGGGCTGTTTTATGCAGAATGCCCTGTTAGAAAAATGTCTTACCGATGAGTATGTGTTAGCCGCAGGAAATCGCTTGTTTGATTTTATTATCAAAACGATGACCCATGCTCTGGAAAATGCCAAGCTTTTCGGTCAGATCAAACCCGATGTTAATATTCCACAGACCGCATCCTTTATCCTCTTGCAAATGCAGGGTTTTCGGGTTTTGGGGAAATGTGAACGGTATGAAGACGTGGAAGCAGCTAAAGATGTTGCTTTTGAGTATTTGGCGTCTTTAAGACCATAAAAAACTCCGCATTAACCATGCGGAGTTATCAGTTAAAAAATTTCTTTGAGTGCTTCCCACTCACTGTCAGTCAGAATTGAACGACTATCCTGCGGAGCATTGCTCTGCCCTTCTAAAGCGGCAATCGGACTGTCTTCCAAAGCGTTTCTCAGAATCAATTTCTGTCGACGGGTAAGTGAGCCCAACTTTGCACGGTAATCCACAAACTCTCGATTTTTCATGCCAAGACATCTCAACCAAGCATTGTGTTCACAACGAATATACGCCGAAAGCTGTCCCCAGTTTGAGAAGCACATCAAAGTCTATTTTATTAGTCAATCACACTGTTATCACAATGGTTTTCCGTGAGAAACTGACGGATATTTTCCAGTGTGGTTTCAGCAATGCTTGTCAGCGCTTCTTGTGTCAGGAAAGCCTGATGCCCGGTAAACAGTACGTTATGACAGGCAGACAACCGACGGAACACATCGTCTTTGATCACATCATTTGATTTGTCTTCGAAGAAAAGGTCACGCTCATTTTCATAGACATCTAACCCCAACGCCCCGATCTTCTCTTGTTTCAGTGCCTCAATTGCATCTGCTGAGTTAAGAAGTGGGCCACGGCTGGTGTTAATGATCATCACGCCATCTTTCATTTTTTCGAACGCGTTGGCATCCAGCATATGACGATTTTCTTTGGTTAACGGGCAATGCAAAGAAACCACATCCGACTCACGGAGAAGTGTGTCTAAATCAACATACTCCGCACCCAACGCCAATGCATCCGGGTTTTGATAAGGGTCAAACGCCAAGATACGCATTCCGAACCCTTTGAGAATACGCATGGTTGCAACCCCGATTTTGCCGGTTCCTACAACCCCTGCCGTCCTGCCAAACATGTTGAAACCAATTAACCCTTCAAGCGAAAAATTAGCATCTCGGGTACGTTGGTAAGCACGGTGAATCCGGCGATTCAGAGTGAGCATCATCGACAGCATGCTCCGCAACCGCCTCTGGGGAATACGCCGGTACACGTACAACCGTTATGCCATAAGCTTTGGCTGCATCAAGGTCTACATTGTTAAACCCGGCACAGCGAAGTGCGATCAGCTTGATCCCCATAGCTGCCAGCTTGGCTATCACTATTTCATCGGCTACATCATTGACGAAGATGCAAACAGCGTCCGCCCCCTCTGCCATTTTCACGGTCTTCTTGTCTAAGCGAAAATCAAAATATTCCATCTCATAACCGTACGAGCGGTTAACCAGCTCCAAATAGCGTTTGTCGTATTGCTTCGCGCTGAAAACTGCCAATTTCATTGCATCACCATTTGTCATACATATTAACTAAGTGTGATTTAAATCAAATTATGAATGAAATTTCAACCACAGTTTTCATAGGAGTAATGTTGGCATAGACAGAGGGGAAGCCGGCGCTCAAGTGATTTTGAACTAATCTGAGCCATGACCTGACGCGCTTTTGTACCGTGGTGGTGCGATATACGACCACCTATTACATGGATAGCAGAACCGAACATGACTTAATGAAAAAACTGTTATCTTAGAAGCCGTTTCTTATTAATGACCTACTCAGTTGAAGCCTAATCACTCGCCCACAGTATTTACGTGGTGACCGCAGGGAAAACCTTATGGCGAAAGAGAACAACAATATCGTGATTTTTGGCGCGTCAGGTGACCTGACAAAGCGAAAGCTGATTCCCGCCTTCTATCACTTGTACGCGAGCAATATGATGCCAGAAGACTTCGCGATTCTCGGTGTCAGCCGTACCGAGTATTCAGATGACGCCTTCCGGGAAAAGTTGGCTGAATTTATGCGAGAGAACGAAAAGGTGGACGAAGAGACCCTTACTCGTTTCTGTCAGCACCTCTACTATCTCTCAATGGATCCGGCTCACGGTGGAGAATACGGTCAGTTGGTGACTCGCCTGGACCGCCTCAGCGAGAAACACCACACCGGCAACAACAACCTCTATTACCTTGCCACACCGCCTAGCCTTTATGGTGTGATTCCGGAGTGCCTGGCAAACCAAGGGTTACATGACGAAAGCAATGGCTGGAAACGTCTTATCGTTGAAAAGCCTTTCGGTTACGACACGGCGTCAGCTGAAGCGCTGGATGCCAAACTGCATACACGTTTCCGTGAAAATCAGTTGTACCGCATCGACCACTACCTGGGCAAGGAAACTGTCCAGAACCTGTTGGTCTTCCGCTTCTCTAACGGCATGTTTGAACCCCTGTGGAACCGTAACTTTATCGATTACGTTGAAATTACTGGTGCAGAATTCCTGGGTGTAGAAGGTCGTGGCGGCTACTACGACGGTTCCGGTGCAGTCCGTGATATGTTCCAGAACCACCTGCTTCAGGTGCTTGGCATGGTTGCCATGGAGCCACCGGCGGCGATTCGCGCAGATTCTATCCGTGATGAAGTCACCAAGGTGATGCAGAGCTTCAAGCCACTGAGCGATGACGACCTGAAAAACAATCTGGTGCTTGGTCAGTACACCGCCTCCAATGTACGTGGTGAAGAACTGCCCGGATACCGCGAAGAGCCGGGTGTCGCTGAAGATTCCCGCACTGAGACGTATATCGGCCTCAAGATGTTCGTCGATACCTGGCGCTGGAACGGTGTCCCTTTCTATGTACGCACCGGTAAGCGACTGCCAACCCGTGTGACGGAAGTGGTTATCCACTTTAAGAAAACCCCTCACCCGGTCTTTGGTGCAAATGCGCCGGAGAATAAACTCATCATTCGTATTCAGCCTGATGAAGGTATCCTGATGAGCTTTGGCCTCAAAAAACCGGGAGCCGGTTTTGAAGCCAAAGAAGTTTCGATGGAGTTCCACTACCAGGATCTGAAAGAATCGCAGTTGCTAACCGCCTATGAGCGTTTACTTCTCGATGCCATCAAGGGTGACGCGACGCTGTTTGCACGCTCTGATGCAGTAAAAGCCTGCTGGGAATTCGTAGAACCGATTCTTGGTTACAAGCAAGATCCTGATGCCTTGTTCGGTTATGCGGCAGGTACATGGGCCCCAAAGAGGCGGACGATCTGCTCAAGCGTGATGGTCGAGAGTGGCGCTTCCCATGTAAGAACCTCACCAACACAGAATATTGCGAGCTTTAATATGAAAGATATCCGCATCTTTGATAACGCAGATGCTGTCGTCAACGAGCTGGCCTCTTCAATGAAAAACCTGAGTGAAGAAGGCCGCCCGGTTCATATCTCACTCTCCGGCGGCAGTACGCCGAAGCTGTTGTTCAAGCTGCTTTCCCAGCCCGAATGGGCTAACACTATCAGCTGGAATAACCTCCATTTCTGGTGGGGGGATGAGCGCTGTGTGGCTCCGGATGACGCGGAAAGTAATTTTGGTGAAGCCAATCAACTGCTGCTCAGCAAAATCAACATTCCTGCTGGAAACATCCACCGGATCCGTGGGGAAAATGACCCGGAAAAGGAAGCAGAGCGTCTTGCGGCAGAAATTGAAGCCGTTGTTCCCGTTGAAAATGGTCTGCCTGCTTTTGACTGGATCCTGCTCGGCATGGGAGATGACGGCCACACCGCCTCACTCTTCCCCGGACAAACAAATTACGATGAGCCGGCGTTGACAATCGTCGCCGCTCATCCTCAGAGCGGACAGTTGCGCGTTTCAAAAAGCGCCCGCCTTCTGAACAATGCAAAACGAATCAGCTACCTGGTATTGGGTGCAGGCAAGGCAGAGATGGTGGAAGCCATTCACTGCCCCGCAAATAGCAACCTGCCCTACCCGGCAGCACATATTCAATCCACCCACGGCAAAACTGAATGGTTTTTAGATGCCGCTGCTGCAAAAGCACTGGCATAAGGAGTTAAAGAATGAAAGGTGATATCGGTGTAATTGGCCTGGCTGTAATGGGCCAAAACCTTATCCTCAACATGAATGACAACGGTTTCCGCGTGGTGGCCTATAACCGTACAACATCCAAGGTTGATGACTTCCTGAATGGTGCGGCAAAAGACACCAATATTGTGGGTGCTTACTCGCTGGAAGATCTTGTTGAGAAGCTCGAGAAACCGCGCAAGGTCATGCTGATGGTGCGTGCCGGTGACGTGGTTGACCAGTTTATTGATGCACTGGCACCTTTGTTGGAAGAAGGCGACATCATTATCGACGGTGGTAACTCCAATTACCCGGACACCACTCGCCGCGTGCAAGCACTCGAAGAGAAAGGCCTTGTATTTATCGGCGCTGGTGTATCCGGCGGTGAAGAAGGTGCCCGCTTCGGACCGTCTATCATGCCTGGTGGTAACCCAGCCGGCTGGCCTGCAATCAAGCCTATTTTCCAGGCTATCTCTGCCAAAACAGACAGCGGTGAAGCGTGCTGTGACTGGGTTGGCCGTGAAGGTGCCGGTCACTTTGTGAAGATGGTTCACAACGGCATTGAATATGGTGATATGCAGCTTATCAGCGAAGCCTACCACTTCATGAAGGAAGGCCTCGGCATGTCCCATGCGGAAATGCAGGCAACACTTGAAGCCTGGAACAAGACCGAACTGAACAGCTACCTCATCGAAATCAGTGCTGACATCCTTGGCTATCGTGATGAAGACGGCGACGTTGTCCTGGAGAAAATCCTCGACACCGCAGGTCAGAAAGGCACCGGCAAGTGGACAGGTATCAATGCTCTGGACTTCGGTATCCCTCTGACCCTGATCACCGAATCTGTATTTGCCCGCGCACTGTCAGCACGCAAAGAAGAGCGTGAAGAAGCCTCTGCTCTGTTCCAGCACAATATTGGCACGGTTGAAGGTGACAAAGCATTGTGGCTGGAAAGCCTGCGCCAGGCATTGCTGGCGTCTAAGATCATCTCTTACGCACAAGGCTTTATGCTGATTCGCGAAGCATCCGAGCAATACAATTGGGACCTGAACTACGGTAACGTTGCACTGCTTTGGCGTGGCGGCTGCATTATCCGCAGTGCATTCCTGGGCAACATCCGTGATGCGTATGAAAAGAACGCTGATCTCAAGTTCCTGGGCTCAGATGACTACTTCAAGACCATCCTGGAAAGCTGCATGGGCGCTTGGCGCAAAGTCGTGGCCAAGTCTTTCGAAATCGGCTTGCCGATGCCGGGCATGTCTTCCGCCCTGACATTCCTGGACGGCTACACCACTGCCCGCTTGCCTGCAAACATGCTTCAGGCCCAGCGCGACTACTTCGGCGCCCATACCTACGAACGCACTGACCGTCCGCGCGGTGAGTTCTTCCACACCAACTGGACGGGTAAAGGCGGCGATACAGTCTCGACCACTTACAACAGCTAATCTGGTTATTGTCTGTGGTAAACAGGGGCCTTTACGGCCCCTGTTTTCTTCCATCTTCCCCAAAACATCCCTCCTGCACAACTTGTCCCATATACAGATTTCCAACCTGACCCGTTAAGATAGAAACCAAAATCGTGCCAATAATGAGAATTTTGGCGCCCAATTGATACACCCAAACCCCCTCAAGGTGCTTTGGGTATACACAGTCTTTTGGGTATAGGTGAGGGAGAACCAAAGATGATTTACCTGTTTGCACAAATGACCGCAAAAGAAGGCTGTTCAGAACAGTTAAAAGGAGCCTTGATAAATTTGGTAAAAGGCAGTCGGGATGAAACCGGGTGCGTGCGTTACGATCTTCATCAGGATAATCGCACACCTAACCGCTTTCTTATCTATGAAATTTGGGAATCCAAAGCAGCCTTGGATGCCCACAAAACAGCACCCCACATGGAAGATTTTCGTCATTTCCGGGCAGACAATGACATTATCGATTCCATTTCAGTTCGGCCCTGCAACCCGCTTGAACCCTGAATTCCACAAATCAGAAACAAAGATGCCGGACAGTGAATGCCCGGCTCCTCATTGAACTTATTGACGCTCTGAAGTGACCTTTACAATTTCCACCAGCACATCAGCCGCCGCTTGCAGTGACTTCACGGGAAGAAATTCGTAAATGGAATGGAAGTTGTGCGCGCCGGTGAACAGATTCGGACATGGCAGGCCTTTTTGGGAAAGCACTGCTCCGTCGTAACCGCCACGCATTGGCAGTGGTTTTACCTCAATGCCACAACGCTGGTATGCCTGCTTGGCAATATCTATCGGGAAACTGGCCTCGCCTTCAAGGCTGTTTTTCACGTTTTCATAGCGGTCTGCAAGTGTAATAGAAACAGAACCTTCTCCCCACAGCCCTTCACAAGACTCTGCCAGTTGCTTGAGGAAAGCCATCCGGTTTTGATAACCCTCGCGCTCAAAGTCACGCACATCCATTTTAAGGACGGTTTGGGCACTGTTGCCTTTCAGTTCCTTAACCCAATAGTATCCCTCTCGTCCTTCGGTATACTCCGGGGCCTCGCCCGGCGGCAACATCGCAATAAACTTATGGGCCATCAGCAGAGAGTTTTTCAGCTTACCTTTCGCTGACATCGGGTGGGCAGATTGACCGGTAAACGTCACTACTACATCACCCGCATTCCAGTTTTCGTATACAAACTCGCCAATACCACCGCAATCCAGCGTGTACGCAAAATCCGCCCCGAATGACTCAACGTCGAAAGCTTTTGCACCCCGCAATCCCTGCTCTTCATCTGGCACAAAACCAATTTTCACACAGCCGTGTTTAATGTCAGGATTCGCTTTAAAATGCTGCAGCATATGCATGATAGCAGCAATGCCCGCTTTGTCATCAGCGCCTAGCAGGCTGGTACCGTCAGTAACAATCAGATCTTGCTCGATATAGTCATTCAGCTCCGGAAACTGTTGCAATGACATCAGGATGTTTTTGTCTGCATTCAGGACAACATCTCCGCCCTCGTATCGGACAATATGGGCGTTGGTATCCGCAGTTTGCTCCGCACTGGTATCCAAATGAGAGAAAAAGGCAACCGTCGGCAGGTTGGCATCACTATTTGAAGGCAGTGTCGCAGTGAGGATAGCGCGCTCGTTCAGCACAATATCTTCCAGTCCCATCGCTTCCAGCTCGCGCTTAAGCAGCTCCGCCAATTCCCGCTGGCCCGGGCTTGATGGCATGATACCGGCAGCACCGTTTTCACGGTTGGTTGTAGTATTGATTTTTGTATAAGAAATAAAACGATCGACAATATTCATGGCACTTTCTTTGAACTATCAAGGGGAGGGAGTGTAGTTTTTGTGCCAGTAAGCATACATCGTCATATGCAAGAGAAGTGTTAAGTGGCTCACAGCCAAGGACGGGCAGCCCGCAAGTTTAGCAAGCTAAGTTATTGAATTGAAAAGTATCAGCAAGACAAGAAATAAACGTCAGACTTTAAATAGATAGCTTGAATCAGCATCCTGAGGCTGAACGGCTTTTTCAACTTGCTTCAGAAGCGCCTGCTGTTGCTGAGTATAAGCCGACAATTTTGCTTTTTTCGCTTCTTGGTCTGCCACACGGTCAATCAGGCTATTGTAGTCATTCTTGTCAAGGTTCACCTGCCGGACTTCTTCAGCACGCTGTTGTTCTCGCTCTTTTGACTGCTCTTCCCGCACACTGGCTGTCCGGCTTTGTCGTTCAACATCTTTACGTTGCCGGAGTTGCTCCATCCTTTCTTCGTTCTGACGTGACTGCCACATCATCTGCGACGTGTTGCCATTTATTCGCGTAGACATCGTTTTCGTCCCCTCGCCCTGTTAAGCATTACTCTACCACTCAATCTCACTTTTGCACAAAAAACAATCAATCCTATTTTACTGTTCTGTCTAATGTTCCTTACGATGACGCTTTTTTGTTGGTTTCATGATGTCTCACTCATGACACTGACCCGAAGCACAACAGCGAATACACTGGTTTTGAAAAGAAGACCTGCAAATTTCGCAAGTTAGGCATTTCTGTCAACCAGAAGCAGGCCGGTCAAAAACAAGGAACGTTTGAGGATAACAATATGATTTGGCCCGGTACCGACCAACTTGGGTTTGTTGGCGAAAAGGTAGGAAATGTGATGGAGGAACGGTGAAAATTCATCATCACATCTGTCAACACCCAAACATTGGTGATGACATCAACCTGTGGTTCTGGCATGAGTGGCTGGGTGATGCGGTTAATGCGTTCCCGGAAACGCTGCTTGTTGGCATCGGCACCGTTCTCAACAATAAGCTTCCCGCGTCAAATCGCTACCTGGTGATGGGAAGCGGATCAGGCTATGGAACCGCTTCCGTCACTATTGATAAGCGTTGGCACATTGGGTGCGTAAGAGGTCCTCTGACCGCTGACACTTTAGGGCTTGACCGTTCACTGGCGATCACCGACCGGGTGCATTGATCCCGTTGGTGAAATCACCGGAGTCACTTAGGCCAACCCTTTCAAACATCGCGTTTATGCCACATATCGGTATTGATTCGCCGAAGTATAAATCATTGATCGAATCGTTAGGCTGGCGATACATCTCCCCGTCTGATGAGCAAGACGCGGTGTTCTCCGCCATCGCCGGTGCTGACAGGTTGATTACTTCATCCCTGCACGGTGCCATTTTTGCCGATGCATACAGAACGCCTTGGTTAGGCGTCAGTACTTCGCCTGAAATCCTCCCGTTTAAATGGCAAGACTGGGGGAAGTCACTCTCCCTCGACGTAACACTGACTTCCCTCCCAGCCCTCTGGCCCGGAGAAGCATCCGGACTCCGGGCGCTTGCCACACAAAAAATCAAACAACACCTGCTAACGCAACAACTAAAAAAGTTGGCGAGCAAAGGTCAGTTTGTGTTGAGTGAAAACAAAGTGCTGGATGCAAGACAAGATGCGTTGCGAAATTGCTTCTCAGCCACCAAAGAATTTTTGTTAAAGGAAGCCGCGTGTGAACAGCCTTAAAGAGACTTTAGCCAGCCTCAGACCGAGAAAAGTTCAAGGGTATTGCCTTGGCGCAGCGAAAACCGGTACTACTTCCCTGTCACATATGTTGACGCCTCACCTGCGCTCTGCCCATGAACCGGAAACCCCGGAAACGACACAATTGGTGATGGACTACCTTTCAGGAAACATGACTGAATCAGCATGTACTGCAGCAGTCAAAAAGCGCGACCGGCGTCTGAACCTGGAATTTGAATCATCACACCCGCTCGGGTACCTTACCCCACAACTTGTCGGACTCTATCCGGCAGCAAAGTTTATTATCACCGTTCGCGAACCCTCGGCATGGCTGGCTTCCAGAATCAGTTTTCATGCCAAACGCCAACCTGCCGAATGGCAGCCTTACCGCGATTTTATTTGGCGTCGCCATCACCGGGGATATAGTCACTCTGAACGTATCCTTGAAGAAAATGGCCTCTATTCGTTGGATGCCTACCTTGCACAGTACAGTGAACAGTACCGTATTCTGTTCGACAGTATCCCGTCATCCCAGCAATTAGTTATCCGGACCGAAGACATCAGTCATAAGCTGGCCGATATCCGACAATTTCTGGGACTTAAAGGAGAGTTGGATTCTGTCCATACCAACCAGATGGCAAAGGCCGATTCTATTTTGGCAAAGCTCGACCCCCACTTTGTGTCAGACAAGGTAGAGCAACACTGTAGTTGGTTGATGAACACCTATTGGAAGACGAATAAAGAGACCGCATGAGCATCCGGTTTTCAGTGATCATAGCCACATCAAACCGGCCATCACTGGCGGCACAGGCTATTGATTCCGTTTTGGCACAAACCTACGACAACCTTGAAGTGATTGTAGTCAACAATGGATCGACAGAAGAAAGCCTCCAAATTTACTCGCAGCACTTAACCCAGCTGAAGCAAAAATATGGCGATAAGGTGACGCTTTTACCGGACACGAATACCGCATACCCTGCCCTGGGACCAGCAATTGCACGAAATTTGGGTATCCAGCAAGCTTCCGGTAATTACATTGGCTTCTGCGATGATGATGATATCTGGATAGACGACGGTTACCTGGAAGCGCTGGCTGATACTTTATCAAGACAATCACCCGATATTGTTTTTGCCGACCAACGTGCAGTAGATGCAGCCGGTTCGGTCAAAAAAGCCAGCTGGTTTTCACCGCCTGTAAGTGAAGCACAAGCCGCCGGGCAATTAGAAGGTCACAGGCATCCGCCACACCCGTTCATCACCACTACCCCTGCTCATTTCTACCGGCATGGCGGGTTCCCTCACCTCAATATTACGTTTTACCGGCGAGATCTGTTGTCGCAATGGGGTGGGTTCAGAAAAGACCTGTTTTACGAGGAAGATATGGAGCTTTTTCTGCGCCTGTCCGGGCACAGCAAGAAGGTATTGCACTATCCGGTGGTCATTGCTGAACACCGGATACCCGGCGTAGACGTCACGAGTGCCTCCAATATTCTCTCAGATCGGGACAAGCTACTGACACGCCTGGACATGTTTTCGCAACTGGCACTTACCCATCACAACCCGGGGGTAGTGCAAACCGCGCGGCGTGGGGCCAGTTTCACCGCAAAAAACCTCACACTGGCTTATCTTTCGCTCGGTGAAACCGGCCGCGCAATGCGCACTGCAAAGCTGGCACTGAGTTGGGATTTCTCCCTGAAGTGGCTGTTTGGCTCAGCGTTCCTTCTAATAAAGCACCTGCTCCGTCCCTCAGCTAACTCAACCTCAACACAAAAAGATACGGTGTAATTTAAGCATTACGCGCGCTCGGTGCTTTATCACCATAGGTACGGGTAATGGTTCTTAATGCGCCATTGCAATGATGTCGGAGTGTGAGGTTTTATTGCTGCCAATGCGGAAATCAGGGGTTTCACTATGCGGGTACGCGAACCCCAGTGGCGGTAAATAATGTCAGCGACTTCATACTCCGGGACACTATTCTCGGCCGCCACCAAAGCCCCGAGCTCCATCGCCCATTTCCGCTTTTTAAATGCCGGGTAATCAAAGCTTTGCTCAATGACAGAATCCAACCCGAGGTACGCTAGTAACAGCAATGTCCGTCTGCATTTAAAGCAAGTACCACAGTTTGTTGCGGGTATTCGCTTTTCAGTACAAACATAGAGCTTGCCATTGAACTCCTGCCTACCTGACAGGTAAACCAGTTTTTCTGTTCTGGATGCACCTAATCCGGCGGTTTTCGCCTCAAAGCGCTCTGTCACGATCAAAGGAAGAAGAAAATACTCCACCGTCGCCATGTCACTGCTAGGGGTAATTTTGTCGGGAATGAAATCGTATGCTGACGAATAAAGGTAGCTTCGGATCTTGCCCTGTAGCAGCAACGCACAGGCAAGGTTACGTATGGTGTGGGTCTGCATAAAGCCATGCCGGAGAACCCGGTCAATATTGCTTTCAAGCTTCATAAGGTTGCCTGAAACAGAGGAGAGTGCATAAAGCGCTGTTTGATAACGGCTTTGAAAAACCTCCTCTACCTGATGAACGCCATGCTGACCGGTACTGCTAAACAAAAAACAATCAAAAGGGCGACCGTTCTGGATTGCTTTTAACGTCGTAAACCAACTGTCTACTCCCCCGCTAAAGCCTGTTGAAGCAAAGGAGCCTTGCCGGCGCCAGACTGACCGGGCATTCACACAGGTAATCTTTACCTTTCTTAATGCCGGACATAGTGACAAAAAGACCTTCTGAATCCGGTCCAGATTTCCGGCGAACTTAGCGGATACCGGAGCCGCCACTTCCAGAGGAACCCCTAACTCCATTGCATGCCAGGTGTAAAGCAACAGGAATGCATCTACGGATTCATCGTCCAGAAAAGCGTCATATTTTTCAGGCAGTTGAAATTCAAACGGATCTGCGCCATCAACATCAGCACTCACTTCTATGACATCCGGTTTTTTTGTTATTTTCAGTTCCTTCAACACAATCACAGTATTACGCCCCCAAAACAGGAATAGGTACACACTCCAGCCCATCCTAGTCAGGGGGATGTTGAGACAATGTCTTAGCGACAATAAAAAACCCCGTCGAAACGGGGTTTATCTGTTTGAAACTGCTGTTAAAAAATTAAGAATGGCTATTTCTCGCGTCTTAATTTGTCGAGGTTGTCAATCACCGCTGCAATAACCGAATCGCTCGGCAATTTCTTCATTCCGATGCCTGACGGCCTTTCCATAAACAGTTCAATGGCCTCCGATACGTGGTCAATAGCCCAAATATGGAAGGTGCCTTTTTCCACAGCTTGACGCACGTCTTTTCGCAACATCAGGTGATGTACGTTGGTACGCGGGATGATAACACCCTGTTTTGACGTACGCCCTTTAATGCCACACACATCAAAGAAGCCCTCAATCTTTTCATTCACACCACCAATTGGCTGCGCCTGGCCGAACTGGTTCATCGAACCGGTTATGGCGATGTCTTGGCGCATTGGCAGGTTTGAAAAGGCTGACACAATCGCACAGAGTTCCGCCATGGAAGCACTGTCTCCGTCGACACCACCATAATTTTGCTCGAATGTCAGGTGAGTAGTCAGTGGGATTTTTTCCTCTTTCCCAAACAGCGAGGCAAGGTAGGCCGAAAGGATCATCACGCCTTTTGAATGGATGTTTCCGCCCATTCTTACCTTACGTTCTATATCAAGGACTTCACCTTTTCCGTAAGAGGCAGTAGCAGTAATCCGGTTAGGTGCGCCAAAACTGTGGTCGTTTGTTGTGATCACCGAAAGGGCATTCACCTGGCCTACCGCTTTTCCTTTGGTTTCGATGAGTGTCACGCCGTTAATGAAGTTTTCCATCACATTGTCACGCAGTCGGCTTACGCGGTTTTCCTGGCTTTCCAACGCTTTTTCAACGTGCTTGCCACGAATGGTTGTTGAACCGGCTTCTTTTGCCAGTAGTTCGATTCACGGAGCAAATTGGCGATGTCCGCCGAGTGGAGGGAAAGCTTGTTCTGGTCAGCCGCCTGACGGGAGCTGAATTCAATAATCCGCCCTATGGCCTGACGGTCACAATGCAGCATACTGTTGTCATGAACGATGCTGGAGATAAACCGGGCATATTGCATCTCCGATTCATCCGTACGGTTCATGTCATCTTCAAAGTCAGCCGTCACCCGGAACAGCTCACCGAATTCCGCATCGTAGTGCTGCAGCAACTGATAGGTGTGGTAATCACCAAACAGGATGATCTTAACATTCAGCGGAATCGGCTCCGGCTCCATGGAAATCGTGCCGGTCAGCGTCACCTCACGTTCAAGGGAGTTCATGTTCAGTTGGCGGGAACGCAGCGCACGCTTAAGTCCGTCCCAAACGTAAGGACGCTCAAGTACCTTAATGGCATCCATCAGCAACACGCCACCGTTGGCTTTATGAAGGCTGCCAGCCGGATCAGGGAGAAGTCTGTAAATACTGTCCCTTTGTAAGTTGCATTTTCGGTATAGCCAAAAATGGTGTGATAGTTCGGGCTCTCTTCCACCACCACAGGGAAGTTATCATGGGCATGTGAAACCATCACATTCACCTGGTAACGCCTTGGCAGCTTTTTCTCCAGGGTTGCATAAGAAAGCTCAGATTGCTCATCACTCGCCTGAAGAAAGATATCCAGGTTATCAACGATGTCTTTTTGCATATCCCCGAGAAAAGCTTTTACTTCAGGGATCCCCTGGTATTTTTCTTTCAGCCCTTTCACCTGAGGGGCAATCACACTCAGTGCCGTTTCCTCGTTGAGCTTCTGCACTTTCTCTGAAAAATCGTCTTCCCATTCTGTCAGTTCGCGAACCAGGTTACGCAGTTTGAGCTCAAGGTGATTAATGCTGGACTCAAACTTTGCGCGCTCTTTTGACGACAGCGCCATGAAGGTTTCTTCGGTGTGTGGCTCTTCACCGTTCATGGCGACAAACTCATACTCACCCTGGGCAGTAATACTCAGGCTGACATGTTTTTTTAACGCTTCTTCGTTCATGGCCGCCAGTGCCGTTTCCTGTTTCTGGCTAAGCTGAGTTTTCAGCTTTTCTGAACGGGCAAAGTAGAGTTCATTATCAAAGGCCAATGGCAGTGATTTGACCAATTTGGTCATCAGTTTTTCAATATCCGTCCGGAACTCACTGCCCTGACCGACGGGCAAACACAGTACCTTAGGTTCCCGCGCTTCTTTGAAATTGGCGACATAACACCAGTCATAAACCGTTTGTTCTTCTTTCTGATGACGATTGAGGTAACGCAAAATCATGGTGCGTTTTCCCAGACCATTAGCCCCAATCGCATAAATGTTGTAACCCTTCTCCTTCATAGACATTGCAAACGCCACGGCTTGTTTGGCCCGGTCCTGGCCAATGATTTCGTCCAGAGGTTCAAGGGTTTTGGTGGTCTTTGATTCCAACAAAGAGAGGGAAGCTTCGCGATACACATCCTGATGCGTCAATGACACTATTGGCATAGATATCCCTATGATTTTTATTAGTTTGTCTCTAAGTCTAGAGTGTAATTTGTGACAAAGGCGTGACTTACGTTGGGTTTAGTGGCCTGAAGAGGTATCCAATTGGTGGCTTTTCATACACCTTAAGTAAACAGAGGGCGTAACACTGGAGTTCATGGTCAATTTGGTTCAACAAATCCAACCTGAATACCCGGTCTCTGTCCCTGATCGTTCTCGCAAGTATGACATGAAAGGATTTATAAATAATCGCAACAACAGGAGATAACAGGATAAGAGAACGCGCATGTTTTACTGGGCAAACATGCGCGTTTAAAGCGTAATCAATTGAAGAATTTCGATGAGGGAAGCGGAACTGTCGTAGTTTTCAGGGGAATACCTGAAACGCTACCTGGCGTTATTCCCATCATACCCTGCTTTACACGGCCGTCGATCTCCCTGAACAGGTAAACCAATTCAGGTGTCAACCGACTGTGGAAAAGCTCAGCATTGATGTAATAAGGCGCACGTTTACCCCGGAACTCAATCGCCGGCCCGACCTGTACAAAAGGAATACCAAGAAGGCGCATACTTCGGGCAAGCCGTGGTTCCATCATGACAAAGCAGTGCTCGTGGCCTTTCTGTACCCCCATTGAGGCGGCAGCGAAATACAAAGCAAGGGAGATAAGAGGGAAGGTACGTTTTTCCTCTTCAGAAAGCTGACTGATGGGCTTCTCAAGCTCTTTGGGTCTGTTTTCGTCACGGCGGCGTCTGAACTCGAGAGGGATAGCAAGCCGGGAAATTTCACACAGTGACTCACGACGGAAACGTTCCAATTTGTAGTTAGGATCTGTAATCACATTTTCACAATGTTTTTCAAGGGGAAGCATGTGATCACTGTGCTCGGGGGATACCAATCGGACACAACCAGCAACTTTATCTGTGGAGCGTTGTTTTATCATGCAAAATAGAGAAAAATCATCAAATTCATCAGTTTCCATCCGCGATACTTTTTGCGGTTCAAAATTTAACTCTTCACAATAAACACGGTGACGGATTTGATGAACCAATTCACGACTCTTTTCAGATATCGCCAATTGGCAATCCATATATTCCGTAAACTTTTCAAACATCTTTAATCCCTTTTATATGAAATGCACTAGGAAATAAACCGCCGAGCCGGAAAGTTAAATAAGTGCTCTACGGTTAATGGAAGCAGATTTATTATCTGAGAAAAATAAAGGGATATGAGAGAAATTATGTGAGGTGAGTGTCAAATCAACGTTAACGCTAAATAAGGAATAAATGATGATTCCGGTAACTCTTTATTAATAATAGATATTCCCCCTAATTAAGGGGGACATCATTCTGCATCATTAGCTGTCTCAAATATCTTACAGGTATCGCATAGCTAATTGCGGTGGGATCAGTTAATGCGGACTCTTTGGTTTTCTTAACCAATACACTATTGATTATGGCAACAACTTCCCCACTTTCAATACTATAGACCGCACTACCACTGTTTCCCGGATACGCTACCGCATCAAGCTGGTACACATCAAATGGGTTTCTTAACGCTGCAATTTGCTTCGACGTCAGTGACGCTGCGTTTTTTGGAGTGGGAACAGCAACGGGGCTAATGCTCGAAACAATGCCTCGGTGTGTCACCGGGTAAAGCCCGAGAACCGCACCCAGAGGAAATCCGGTAAACGCTATCTCCTCTCCTTCTTCCACGTTGGATGCACTGAGCTTCATCGCCTTTACTGGGCGTCCTTTGATTTTCAGCAAAGCAAGGTCGTGTTTCCCGTCAACCACGATAACTTCTGCCCGTCGAACATCTGGATTCTTCCCATGACCAACGAAAACCGCCAAATCAAACTTGCTGCTTGGTACATAGTCTTTAGGCAATACGTGCGCATTGGTCGCGACAACATTCCCTCTTCCCACAACAAAGCCCGTTCCAGACACTCTGGCCTGTCTGCCTCCGTTTCTGGCGTATGAGCCAACCCCAACAACGGAAGGTTTTATTTTCTTTATGGTATTTTTTAAATCTGCCTGTACCGGAGACGTTATAATCAGACAACCCATTGCCAGAACAGTGAGAAAGAAATATCTGTTTAAGTCTTTAATTAACATCCACTTAATTCCCTGTAAGCATTTCCTCATTGTATTTTCCATTTTACTGCCCTTATCCTGATTTTATTCGTGTATTTAATTGATGGCATGAGGTTCAAACTTTTAAATGTACTTGACGTTAATACTCTACGCATTACCGAATTTTAATCAAAACATGTTCAAGTATTAAACAATGAAAAATTCTCTTAAAAAAGCCCTCGAGAAAAATCAAGAGGGCTTATCATTCAGTCGTATACCCAAGCCACCTCAAGATGCA